>NZ_FYAW01000021.1:0-394530 GCF_900185735.1 Stappia sp. P2PMeth1
ACCGGGATGCGGGAACCGGCGGCTTGGCCGTCGCCGGGAACCTGATCGCGCGGCAGTTCGCCACCGATGGCCCGAACCGCAAGTGGGCGGCAGACATCACCCATCTGTGGACCGGTCAGGGCTGGCTCTATCTGGCCGTCATCCTCGACCTGTACGCCCGGCGGATCGTCGCGTGGGAGGCTTCCGACCGGCTGCATGCGGGCGTGGCCCTGTCGGCCCTCGACAAGGCCATCGCCTTGCGCGGGGTGGCGCCCGGCCTCATCCACCACTCCGACCGGGGCAGCCAGTATCGCGCAACCGCCTATCAGGCCAGGCTGCACGCCAACGGCATCGCCCCCTCCATGTCGGCCAAGGGCAACGCTTACGACAACGCCATGGTGGAAACCTTCTTCAAGACCTTGAAAACGGAACTCGTCTGGCGCACCCGGTTCGAAACCCGAAAAGACGCCGTCAACGCCATCGCGCGCTACATCGACGGTTTCTACAATCCCTCAAGACGCCACTCGGCGCTTGGATACATCAGCCCCGTCCAGTTCGAAAAAATGGGCGGATAACAAAACCCCTCTCCACTTTTGCGAAGCAAGTCCAGTGCCCATTGGCTGCCAGAGCGGCTACGAGGGCACACCCGCCCCTCCCGCGTCCTCCCGAACGTCAACCGCTCTCGCGCACCCGTCGCCCGGCACGCACCACCCTCCCGGCGTCCTCCCGGACGGCGCGCAGCGCCGAGCCGGGATCGGCGAGCCGAGGGCCTGTCGGCCGCGCTCCCCGAACGACGCCACACGCACCGTGCCTCTCCGGTTCCGGCTCGCGGCTTCGCCTTGGCCGGAATGACGCCAAGAGAGGTTGGGGCAAAGGAGGGAACGGCGGGGATGCCGACCGCCCCACCCTCGGCCGTCACACCGGGCAAGCGCAGCGCGACCCGGTGCCCATTGGCTCCCAGAGCGGCGGCGAGGGCACACCGCCCCTCCCGCGTCCTCCCGGACGGCGCCCGCTCTCGCGCACCCGTCGCCCGGCACGCACCACGCTCTCAGTTCGTCTTCCCGGACGGCGCGCAGCGCCGAGCCGGGATCGGCGAGCCGAGGGCCTTTCGGCCGCGCTCCCCGAACGACGCCACACGCACCGTGCCTCTCCGGTTCCGGCTCGCGGCTTCGCCTTGGCCGGAATGACGCAAAGAGAGGTTGGCACGACGGGAGGGACAAAGAGCGAAGCAGCTACGCGGAAGAAATCCCCGGGGCGGCAGCGCGAGGCCGCCGCCTCACCCTCACCAAGGTTATCCCCGCGCCGGACACGCCGGAGCGCGGCGCGGGGACGGCCCGCCGGCCGTATCCGGGGTTGACGCGGCTTGAGACGCAAAAATCAAAAAAACGCGATTTTGAGACGGAATTTCGCAAAATCCGTCTCAATTTCAGATCAACACATAACTAATTGATTTAAAATACAAAACCTCAATTCACCTCAAGTCTCGCGCCGCTGTCGCGCTCGAAATAATGTAGGTCCGCAAGATCGTAATCGAGGCTTATCCTCTCGTTGCGGCGCAGCGCCACGGTCGGCGCCAGCCGCGCCGTCAGCTCCTGATCGCCGAACCGGCAGATCGCCATCGTGTCGGAGCCGAGCGGTTCGAACACCTCAACCACCGGCGCGATGGCGCCGTCCCTGTCCCCGGCAAACGACAGGTGCTCGGGACGGATTCCCACGTCGATCCGCGCCCCGTCGGGCGCCGCCACCTCGCCCAGCCTGAGCGCCGCATCTCCCACCCTCAGCACTGGCGAAGCCCCTGATCTGTCGAGGTTTCCGCTGAAGATGTTCATCTGCGGCGAGCCGATGAACTCGCCGACGAAGCGACAGTTCGGCCGGCTGTAGAGCTCGATCGGGTGGCCCTGCTGCACGATGTTACCCCCGCGCAGCACCACCACCCGGTCGGCCAGCGTCATCGCCTCGGTCTGGTCATGGGTGACATAGACCGTCGTGGTCTTCAGCATCGCATGCAAGCGCTTGATCTGCGTGCGCATTTCGACGCGCAGCTTGGCGTCGAGGTTGGACAGCGGCTCGTCGAACAGGAACACCGCCGGCTTGCGGACGATGGCCCGGCCCATCGCGACGCGCTGGCGCTGGCCGCCGGAAAGCTGGCCCGGCTTGCGGTCGAGATAGGGCTCGATCTGCAGGATACGCGCCGCCTCGCGCACCTTCGGCGCGATCTCGGCAGCCTTCAAGCCCCTCATTTTCAAGCCGAATCCGATGTTTTCGGCAACGCTCATATGCGGGTAGAGCGCATAGTCCTGGAACACCATGGCGACGTCCCGGTCGCGCGGCTCGACATTGTTGACGACCCGCTCGCCGATCTTCAGCACGCCGCCGGAGATCTCTTCCAGCCCGGCGATCATCCGCAGCATGGTCGACTTGCCGCATCCCGACGGCCCGACAAAGGCGACAAACTCGCCATCGCGCACATCGAGATCGACGCCATGGATCGCCCGCACCGAGCCGTAATTCTTGACGATCCCTTCCAGCCGGATTTCGGCCATGGCGCTCTCCCTGTTCGCCGCCCTCGTTCCGGGGCTTGCATTATCGATAATTTGGATGTTATCGATATCGATAATGAAGCGCAAGCCCGGTCGGGAGAGCGGATATCCCCGCCGGGTCCCGCCACCGACCTTCCAGCCACGCCGGCAATCTCGGGCCGGCGGACGGCGGCAGCGGGGCAAAAAAGCGCGGAAAAGCTGGGCCGGCGCGGGTCCGGCCGCAGGAAGGAGCCGATGTTCGATGGCCGTTGAGAGTTTCTCGACCGCGTCCGTGATGGATCTTGTCCCCCGCCAGTCGAGCCGGCGCAGCCATGCCGTCTTCGTGGCGCTGCAGCGGGAAATCGTGCTCGGCGACCTGCCGCCCGACTCCGCCCTGACCGAGATGGAACTGGCCCAGCGCTTCCACTGCAGCCAGAGCACCGTGCGCGAGGCCCTGATGCAGCTCTCCGAGGAGGGCCTGGTCAAGCGCCTGCCGCATCGCGGCACGCTGGTCGCCCCCTGCCGCACGGAGGATGCCCGCGCCCTCATCAACATCCGCCGCGAGGTCGAATGCGGCTATCTCGAACGGGTGCTCGGCAATGCCGGACGCGGCCTTGTCGGCCAGCTTCGCGACGAGCTCGACGCCATGCGCAACGCCGCCCGCGACGGCGACGAATACCGCCTTTCGGTTCATGACCGGGCGTTTCACACCGCCCTCTTCGCCGCCGCCGACCTGCCGCTGGTGGTGCCGATCCTGACCCGCTGCCTGATCCACAATCACCGCTACAAGATCATGAATTCGCAGCCGAACCGGGCGCTTGAAGAGACAGCCGAACGGCATGTCCCCATCGTCGAGGCCTTGCGCGCCGGCAATATCGACCATCTGCGCGCGGTGCTTGCGCACCACATCTCGACCATCGTCGACTTCGGCCCGGACCTCACCGGGAGACCCTGCGGATGACCGCCCGCCAGCCCAGCCCGGCGATGCGTGCCCTGCTCGACCGCCTCGCGCGGGAAGATCAGGGCCTTGCCGACCCGACCACGCTGGAGCCGCAGGCCGGGCGCTCGCTCGCCGCGCTCACCAACATCCGCTGGAACGAGGACCTGCCGCCGGTCGCCGAAAGCCGCAACCTGATGCAGGCCGGCCTGCCCGCCCGCCTCGTCGTGCCGAAAGGCGACACGGGGCGCGACGCGATCCTGCATGTCCATGGCGGCGGCTGGGCCTTCTGTTCCGCCGCGACCCACGAGGCCGCCGCCCGGCGCCTTGCCGATGCGACCGGCGCCCGCGTGCTGACGGTCGAGTATCGCCTGGCCCCAGAACACCCCTACCCTCAAGGACTTGAGGACGTGCTGGTGGCCTGGGCCGCGCGCGATCCCGGCTTTCGCTGGTCGATCGCCGGCGACAGCGCCGGCGCCAATCTGGCGCTCGCCGCCATGCTGCGGCTGGTCGAGGACGGCGGCGCGCTGCCGGCCCAGGCGCTGCTGTTCTATGGCGTCTATGGCGCCGACTTCGCCACGCCCTCCTACGAGGCCTACGCGGACGGGCCGGGTCTCACCCGGGCGAAGATGCAGCGCTACTGGAACTGGTATGCGGCGCGCGACCTGCGCGGCCGGCCGACGGTGTCGCCGCTGGCGGCCAGCGACGCGGCGCTCGCCGCCCTGCCGCCGCTCTATCTCAACGCCGCCGGGATCGACCCCCTGTGCAGCGACACCGAATTGCTGGTCGCGCGCCTGCGGGCGCTCGGCCGCGACGACCCTTTCGATCTCATCGAGGGCGTCGTCCATGGTTTCATGCAGATGGGCTCGGCCCTGCCGGAGGCGCGCGGCGCCTTCGAACAGGCCGGCACCGTCTTCAGAAAACGGGCCGCCTGAGGAGCGGCCCATCATCCAGGGAGGAACCAACAAGATGAAAATACTGAGGAAACTCGCTGTCGCCGCCAGCGCGCTGACGCTGATGGCCAGCCTTGCCCATGCCGACAGCACCGTCCGCTTCTGGTATCATTTCGACAATGCCGACAACCCGATGGACGCCCTTGTCGCCGAGTTCGAGGCCCAGAATCCGGGCATCAAGGTCCAGGCCGAGAACATTCCCTGGAACAGCTATTACGACAATCTCTACACCGCGATCGTCGGCGGCAACGCGCCCGACGCGGCGATGGTCAAGATGTTCGCGCAGCCGCGCCTCGTCGAAATGGGCGCGCTGGAGCCGATCGGCGCGCAGATCGACGCCTGGGACGGCAAGGATCGCCTTGAGGACAATCTTCTCGACCTGACCCGCGCCGCCGACGGCAACACCTACTACCTGCCGGTCCAGTATGTCGTGCTCTATCTCTACTATCGCCAGGACATGCTGGACGAGCTCGGCCTCCAGGTGCCCGCCACCTGCGACGAGTTCCGCAGTGTCGCCAAGGCCCTGACCCGCGACACCGACGGCGACGGCCGGCCCGATGTCTACGGCTTCGGATTTCGCGGCGGCAAGGGCGGCCATGACCACTGGGCGAGCTTCGTGCTCGGCCGCGAGGGGGTCGACCTCCAGCAGGGGCTGACCTCGGAGGCGGGGATTGCCGGCAGCCAATACGTGGTCGACCTGTTCCGCGAGGACGGCGTCTTCCCGCCCTCCGCGCCCAATGACGGCTTCCAGGAAATCCTCGGCGCCTTCAAGGCCGGCAAGACGGCGATGACCATCCATCACATCGGCTCGGCCAACGGCCTTGTCGAGGTGCTTGGCGACAAGGTGTCGGCCGCGCCGGTGCCCGAATGCGGCGGCGGCCGCTGGACCGCCTTCGGCGACGAGAGCACCGCCATCCTGTCGTCGGCCTCCGACAAGGAGGCGGCCTGGAAGTGGATCTCGTTCCTGTCCTCGCCGGTCAACAATGCACGGTTCAACGAGGCGACGGGCCAGCTTCCGGTGGTCCGCTCGGATGCGGAACGCTGGTCTCTGCACCCGCGCCGCTTCGTCAAGGCGACGGTGGACTCGCTTCCTCACGCTCACCTGCTGCCGAATGTCTCGCAGACCTCGGACTTCGTGAACACCGTCTGGCCGGTCAACATGCAGCGCGCCCTGACCGGCGAGATCTCGGCGAAAGAGATGAACGAAAAGATCGCCGAACTCTACGCAAACTAGCCGGAACAGGCCCCATCGCCGCCGGGGAGGCTTGCCGCGCGCAGCCTTCCCGGGTCTCCCGCACCCTGGAATCGATCAGCCACGGGACGGCCGGGCGTTTTCGCCCGACCGTCCGCTGATCCAGCCGACGGCCAGACAGACCATGACCGATATCCCCGCTTCCGACGCCGGGCCGACCGGACGGCCGCTCGGCCGGCGCGTGCTCCCCTACGCCATGTTGTCCCCGGCGGTGCTGGTGACGCTCGCCATCGTCTTCTTTCCGATGCTGCAGACGGCCTGGATGAGCCTGCACGACTATGTGCTGTTCCGGCCGCACCGCTTCGAGTTCCTCGGCCTCGACAACTACCGCAAGGCGCTGGCCGACGAGGTGTTCTGGATCTCGCTGCGCCACACCGCGATCTGGATCGGCATCACGGTTCCCGCCCAGTTGCTGCTCGGCCTTGCCACCGCCCTGCTGCTCAATCAGGACTTCCCCTGGCGCCCGCTCGCCCGCGCGCTGATCATCATTCCCTGGGCGCTTCCCTCCGTCGTCATCGCCCTGATGTGGGTGTGGATCTACGACAGCAATTACGGATTGATGAATGATTTCCTGCTGCGCCTCGGCCTGATCGAGCAGGCGATGCCCTGGCTCGCCCGGCCGGACACCGCGCTCGGCGCCATCATCCTGACGCTGACCTGGCAGGGCTTTCCGTTCTTCGCGGTGATGATCCTCGCCGGCCTGCAATCGATCCCGCGCAGCTATTACGAGGCGGCGGCCATCGACGGGGCCAGCGCCTGGCGCCAGTTCTGGCACATCACGCTGCCCGGCATTTCCGGCGTCCTGGTGACGGCGGTGCTGCTGCGGATGATCTGGGTCGCCAATTCCTTCGACGTCATCTTCGTGATGACCGGCGGCGGACCGGGCTACAGCACCTACACGCTGCCGCTCTACGCCTTCGTCAAATCGCGCACCAATCTCGACTTCGGCTACGGCTCGGCGCTCGCCGTCCTGTTCACCCTGCTGCTGATGGGGGTCGTGCTGATCTACCTGCGCCGCACCGGAAAGGCGGTGAGCCGATGAGACTGCGCAAGCCCCCGCTGTGGCGGCGGATCCTGACCGTCGACCTGCCGATGCTGGCGATCCTCGCCTTCACGCTCGGACCTTATGCCTGGATGTTCCTCACCTCGGTGACGCCGGAGGCCAGGCTTTTCGTGGAGGGGCCGTCGATCCTCGGCGCGACCTTCGAAAACTATGCCCGCCTGTTCCGCACCGTCGGCTTCGGCCGCAACCTGCTCGACAGCCTGATCGTGGCGGGCGGCACGGTGGTCGTCGGCCTGTCGCTGTCGATCACCGCCGCCTACGCGTTCTCGCGCTTCGAGTTCAAGGCCAAGCGCCTGTTGATGATGCAGTTCCTGCTGATCAACATGTTTCCGCTGGTGCTGCTGATCCTGCCGCTCTTCGTGCTGATGCGCGTGCTCGGCCTGCTCGACACCCATGCGGCGCTGATCATCGCCAACTCGACCATCGCCATCCCCTTCTCGGTCTGGATGATGGTCAGCTACATGAACGGCATTCCCCGCTCCCTCGACGAAGCGGCAATGACCGACGGCTGCACCCGCCTCGGCGCCCTGCGCCGGGTGATCCTGCCGCTCTGCGCGCCGGGCATCGTCGCGACCGGCATCTATATCTTCATCACCGCCTGGAACGAATATCTCTACGCGCTGACGCTTGGCGGCCGCAACGTGCGCACCATCACCGTCGCCGTGCAGACGCTGATCGGCGAATACGAGGTCCAATGGGGCCTGCTCACCGCCGGCGGCATCATCGGCGCCATGCCCGCCACCGTTCTCTTCCTGCTCGTCCAGAAACGCCTCATCTCCGGCCTCACCCAGGGCGCGGTGAAGGGCTGAGCTTCGAAAGGACCTTCCCCTTGAAGAACCCGATTGGCATCATCTCGATGCAATTTGTCCGCCCCTTCACCGGTGCCGACCTGCATCATTTCGCAAGGGCCGCGAAGCTCGGCTTCGACTTCGTCGAACTGCTGGTGCCCGAGCCCGAGGACGGGCTCGACCTGGCCGAGACACGCCGCGCCGCCGAGGATGCCGGTCTCTTCCTGGTGCTCGCTGCGCGCGTCTCGCCGACCCGTTCCATCGCCTCCGACGATCCGGCGAACCGCCAGGGCGGGCTCGACTACCTCAAGCGCTGCGTCGAGGTGGCGGACGGGCTCGGCGCCCGGATGATCGGCGGCCCGCTCTATGGCGAGCCGATGGTCTTTGCCGGACGCCCGCCGGTGCCGCGCAGCGATGCCGACATCGCCGCGCGCGCCGAGCGCACCATCGAGGGGCTGAAGCAGGCCGCCGCCGTTGCCCGCTCCGCCGGCAAGGTACTGGCGCTGGAAGCGCTGAACCGCTTCGAGACCGACGTGATCTCCACCACCCGGCAGGCGATCGAGGTCGTCGACGCCGTCGGCGATGCCGGCCTCGCCCTGATGCTCGACACGTTCCACATGAACATGGAGGACCGCTCGATCCCGGACGCGATCCGCGCCGCCGGCAGCCGCATCGTCCATTTCCAGGCCAACGAGAACCATCGCGGCCATCCCGGCACCGGTCATATCGACTGGCCGGCGGTGATGCGGGCGCTGCATCAGGTCGGCTACAAGGGGCCGATCTCGCTGGAGCCCTTCCGCCGGGCCGACGACCGCGTGGCGCTGCCCATCGCCCATTGGCGCGCGCCGCGCGAAGACGAGAGCGACAAGCTGATGGCGGGCCTCGGCGTCATCCGCAACGCGCTGGCGCTGGCGGAGGTCGACCAATGATCAACATCGGCTGGATCGGCTGCGGCCGCCACGCACGGCAGATGCTGCTGCCGCAGCTCGGCCGCAACGGCTTTCGCATCGCCGCCCTGTGCGATCGCGATGCGGCCGCCCTTGGCGAGGCGGCGGCGAATTACGGCGTCACCTCCCTGCATCAGGACTACCGCGATCTGATCGCCCAGCCGGGATTGGACGCCATCGGCATGGCGGTCGGGCCGGAGCTGCACCGCCTCGCCGCCCTCGCGGCGCTCGATAAGGGCCTGCCGGTCTTCATGGAAAAGCCGCCCGCCGCCGATGCGGCCGGCGCCCGCGAAGTGGCGGCGGCCTCGCAGAAGGCCGGCAAGCCCGTCATCGTCGGCTTCATGAAGCGCTATTCGACCGGCAACAGGATCGCTCGCAACGTTCTGGACGGGGGCAGCTTCGGCACGGTGCTCGGCATCACCGGCAGCTACATGACCGCGCCGACCTATTTCGTCGGCGAGCCGGACTATACCGGCTTCTTCCTGCATCACTGCGTCCACTACATGGACCTCATCCCCTGGTTCGTCGGCGAGGACTTCGGCGACATGCTGGTGCGCTCGGTCTGCCCCGCACCGGGCAAGCTGCTGCTGCATGTCAACTTCACCACAAGGGGCGGGGTGATCGGCAATGTGGTGATGGGCACGGTGCAGTCGCGCGGCACGCCGATGGAGGAACTCCGCATCATGGGCGACCATGCGCGGCTCGAAATCGACAACATCATCCATGTGCGGCTCTACCGTGACCCGCCGTTCAAGGCGGACGATCCGGCAGCGACCTTAGACCCGGCCTGCGACACGCTGTCGTGGACGCCCAACTTCACCGCCGCCGCCAACGAGGACCACAAGGGCTATGCCGCCCTGCTGGCCGACACGGCGCGCGCCTTGCGCGGCGAAGCGACCGATGCCCCCGGCATCGAGGCCGGCGTGCGTGCGATGGAGCGGCTGGAGGAGATGATCGCGCAGATCAAGGCGTGAGGCCCCGGGCTCCCGGCCGGGCCCACGGCGCCACGACGGATGCCGGCGGCGAAAATGGTGGGCGGTGAGAGACTCGAACTCCCGACATCCTCGGTGTAAACGAGGCGCTCTACCAACTGAGCTAACCGCCCGCTTGCGGCAACGTTCCCGAAAAGTCCGGGATCAGCCGCCTGGGGATGGCCCTGCGGCCCGCCGCAAGGCTCGTGCCTTGTAAGCCGAGCCGCAGGCGAATTCAACCGGTCAGATCCGCTTGAATTCGCCTTGTCACGGCCTGACAGATGAGGCCCGTTCGCAGCCGTGCGGGATCAGTCCGGCGCGTCGAGCGAGCGGGTGATCTTGCCGAAGCGCGGGAAGACCGGATCGGACAGGACCGCGACCTCCTCCTCGTCAAGCGCCGGGTGCCAGGTGTCGACCGACAGAATGACCCGGTCGCCGCCGCTGCGATGCTCCACCGAATGGGCATAGGCGTCGTCGAAGGCCATGCAGCGCCCGGCAATCCAGGGGCGCGACACCCCGTCGACGGTCATCGCCGCATCGGTGTCCTCGGCCACGGCGAGCGCCAGATGCCGCCGCAGCCGCAGATTGGTCGAGCCGGAATGGGCGTCGATCGACGTGCCCGCCACGGTTCCGGCGAAGAAGACGAAGCCGAAATTGCCGCAGACCGGCAGCGCGTCGATGAGCGGCATCAGATGCGGCAGCCGCGCCCGCAGGCCGGGCGCCTCGCCGCCTGCGCCAATGACGATGATCGCCGGCCAGGCGCCACGGCTGACGATCTCGCCGCTGTCGGGATGCGGCTGCATGGTCTCGCGAATGCCGGTGAAATCGGCGAGGATCTCGGCATGCGCCGCCTCTAGCCGGCGGTCGATCGCATCCGGCTCGAACCAGGGCCGCGTCGGCAGGTCGGGCAAGTGCCAGACGCTCGGCGTCACCTCACCGGCGCGCAGCTCCGGCGCCGGCTTCCAGCCGATCCGCCCGAAGCCATGCGCATCCTGGTGGACGCCGCTCGAGGCGATCAATTCCTCCTGCAGAGCCCGCGAGGAGGCGACCTCCAGCACCGGCCGGCCGAACCAGCGCAGCCCTGCAAGCCGCGCGCGGCCAGGCGCCCCGAGCAGCCGCGCCACATGAGCGCAATCCTCCCGAAAGGCCTCAGCCCAGCCCTCGGCACCGCGCCCTTCGGGCGCCCTCTCCACCTGTGCAGACATCTGCTTTCCTCCGATCCTGTGCGCGGAGCGTAAAAGACAGCCCGCAGCGCCGCAAGCGATCCGCGTGGGTCGCGCAAGGCAGAGCACGGGCGATCAAACGCAAAACGGCCCCGGCGGGCATCCCGCGGGGGCCGTCAGCGGAAGGGTTCGAACGGCCGCGCCAATCAGGCGTTGACGGCGTCCTTGAGGCCCTTGCCGGCCTTGAACTTCGGGGTCTTCGACGCCGGGATCTGGATCGTCTCGCCGGTGCGCGGGTTGCGGCCCTCGGAGGCGGCGCGCTCGGAGACGGAGAAATTGCCGAAGCCGATGATGCGGACTTCATCGCCGCTCTTCAGCGTACCAGTGATCGCGTCGAGCGCCGCGTCGACAGCCTCGCCAGCCTGCGCCTTGGTGAGGCCCGTCTTCTCTGCGACAGCGGCGATCAGGTCGTTTTTGTTCATGGCAGTCCCTTTCCTCGAAACAGCAAGCCCGACGATTCGTGACAGGCTTCGGGGAGGGACACTCTTGCGAAAACCCGCTCGTGGCAAGCTGAAAAGCGCAGAAATCCGCGATTTTCCGGCTTTTCTCATGACAAAGGGGCGCCTGCTTCCGCCGGCGCCCCTTTTCCTGTGAATAAGCGGTGGATCAATGGGCGACGAGCTTGGCCGCCTCATCCTCCTGCACCACCGACTTGGCCGCCGCGGCAGCCGCCGCCTCGTCCCATTCGATGGGCTCGGGGGTGCGCACCAGCGCGGTCTTCAGCACATCCTCCATCCGCGACACCGGGATGATCTCCAGCCCGTTCTTGACGTTGTCGGGGATGTCCGCGAGATCCTTGGCATTGTCCTCCGGGATCATCACGGTGGTGATGCCGCCGCGCAGCGCCGCCAGCAGCTTCTCCTTCAAGCCGCCGATCGGCAGGATCCGCCCGCGCAGGGTGATCTCGCCCGTCATCGCCACATGGCGGCGCACCGGAATGCCCGTCATCACCGAGATGACGGCGGTGGCCATTGCGATGCCAGCCGACGGCCCATCCTTCGGCGTCGCGCCTTCCGGCACGTGCACGTGGATGTCGCGCTTGTCGAACAACGGCGGCTCGATGCCGAAGTCGACCGCCCGCGAGCGGACATAGGACGCCGCCGCGGAGATGGACTCCTTCATCACGTCACGCAGGTTGCCGGTGACCGTCATCTTGCCCTTGCCGGGCATCATGACGCCCTCGATGGTGAGCAGCTCGCCCCCCACCTCGGTCCAGGCAAGACCGGTGACGACGCCGACCTGGTCCTCCAGCTCCGCCTCGCCGTAGCGATAGCGCGGAACGCCCAGGAACTCCTCGACCACCGCCTCGTCGACCTTGATGGCCGGCTTGTCGGACATCAGGATCTCCTTGACCGCCTTGCGTGCCAGGGTCGCCAGTTCGCGCTCCAGGTTCCGCACGCCCGCCTCGCGGGTGTAGCGCCGGATCACCATCCTGAGCGCCGCGTCCGACACCTCGAACTCGCCGGCGCGCAGCCCGTGGTCCTTCTCGGCCTTGGGCAGCAGGTGACGACGAGCGATCTCCACCTTCTCGTCCTCGGTGTAGCCGGCGATGCGGATGATCTCCATCCGGTCCATCAGCGGCGCCGGGATGTTGAGCGTGTTGGCCGTGGTCACGAACATCACGTCCGAAAGGTCGTACTCGACCTCCAGATAGTGGTCCATGAACGACGAGTTCTGCTCCGGATCCAGCACCTCCAGCAGAGCCGAGGACGGATCGCCGCGGAAATCCATGCCCATCTTGTCGATCTCGTCGAGCAGGAAGAGCGGGTTGGACTTCTTCGCCTTCTTCATCGACTGGATGACCTTGCCGGGCATCGAGCCGATATAGGTGCGGCGGTGACCGCGGATCTCGGCCTCGTCACGCACGCCGCCGAGCGACATGCGCACGAACTCGCGGCCCGTCGACTTGGCGATCGACTTGCCGAGCGAGGTCTTGCCGACGCCCGGAGGGCCGACGAGGCAGAGGATCGGCCCCTTCAGCTTGTTGGCGCGCTTCTGCACGGCGAGATACTCGACGATACGGTCCTTGACCTTCTCCAGGCCATAGTGATCCGCGTCCAGCACCGCCTGAGCGTGCTTGAGGTCGTGCTTGACCTTGCCCTTCTTGCCCCACGGAATGCCGAGCAGCCAGTCGAGATAGTTGCGCACGACGGTGGCTTCCGCCGACATCGGGCTCATCTGCTTGAGCTTGCGCAGCTCCGCATTGGCCTTTTCGCGCGCTTCCTTCGACAACCGGGTCTTGATGATCCGATCTTCCAGTTCGGCCACCTCGTCGCGGCCTTCCTCGCCGTCGCCGAGCTCCTTCTGGATCGCCTTCATCTGCTCGTTGAGATAGTACTCGCGCTGGGTCTTCTCCATCTGGCGCTTGACGCGCGAGCGGATACGCTTTTCCACCTGCAGGACGGAGATCTCGCTCTCCATCAGGCCGAGAACGCGCTCGAGCCGACCGGCAACCGAGGTGATCGCGAGGATCTCCTGCTTCTCCGGGATCTTCACCGCCAGATGCGAGGCGATCGTGTCGGCCAGCTTGGAATTGTCGTCGATCTGGCCGATCGCGCCGAGCACCTCGGGCGAAACCTTCTTGTTGAGCTTCACATAGTTGTCGAACTCGGCGACAACCGAGCGCGACAGCGCCTCCACCTCGACCGTGTCGGTGTCGGTGTCGGGCAGCACCGTCGCATGCGCTTCGAACAGGTCGCTGCGCTCCGTGAAGGAGGTGATGCGGGCACGCGACACGCCCTCGACCAGCACCTTGACCGTGTTGTCCGGCAGCTTCAGGAGCTGCAGAACGGTGGCCAGCGTGCCGACCTCGTAAATGTCGGAGGACGAGGGCTCGTCGTCGGAGGCGTTGATCTGCGTCGCCAGCAGGATCTGCTTGTCGGCGCTCATCACCTCTTCGAGCGCGCGGATCGACTTCTCGCGGCCGACGAACAGCGGCACGATCATGTGCGGGAACACGACGATATCGCGCAAGGGGAGGACGGCATGGAGGGTGGTATCGCCCTCGGTCCGCGCATCGAAATCAGTCATGGATCTTCCTTTCCTTGCGAACCCGCCGCCCCGGGGAGTGGCAGACACGACGGGTGCATGCGGAAGCGGTGTCGGGATCATCTCGCCCCGCGCCGGTCGCCGAAGACCGCCGGAAGCTGGCGTCCAGACCGGCCGACCACCCCCGCCCCGTTGGGCACGTTGGCGGTCGCCCCGCTTGCCTGTTATGCCAATAGGTGGCGAGCCCCCTGCAACGTGTCAAGGCACGCTGACCGAACGGCCGCCCCGCGTTGATCTGAGTCTAAGCGCAAACGGCCTTGATTCGCCGAAAATCTGCGCCTCCCACCAGGGCAAACGGTGGAAATCCGGGGAAATCCCCCCATCGCATCCCCCTAAGCAAGATGCTTGCCGCCGCGCCGGATCCTTTGACGGCAAAGGCCCCGATCCGTCGCCGGACCGGGGCCTTCAGCATCATCAGGCAGATATGCGTGGCCTCAGGCCGAGGTGGCGGACGTCTCGGCCCGGTCCTCGTAGATGTAGAGCGGGCGCGCCTCGCCGGTGACGACCTCGGCCGAGATCACCACTTCCTTGACGCCCTTCAGGCCCGGCAGCTCGTACATGGTGTCGAGCAGGATCGCCTCGAGGATGGACCGCAGGCCACGGGCGCCGGTCTTGCGCTCGATCGCCTTGCGGGCCACCGCCTTCATCGCCTCGTCGTGGAATGCCAGCTCGACATTCTCCATTTCGAACAGGCGCTGGTACTGCTTGACCAAGGCGTTCTTCGGCTCGGTCAGGATCTGCACCAGGGCCTCTTCGTCGAGATCGCCCAGCGTCGCGATCACCGGCAGACGGCCGACGAACTCCGGGATCAGGCCGAACTTCAGCAGATCCTCCGGCTCCAGTTCCTGGAACAGTTCGCCGGTGCGCCGGTCTTCCGGCGCCTCGACATTCGCCTTGAAGCCGATCGAGGTCTTGCGTCCGCGCTCGGAGATGATCTTCTCCAGCCCCGCGAACGCGCCGCCGCAGATGAACAGGATGTTGGTCGTGTCCACCTGCAGGAACTCCTGCTGCGGATGCTTGCGCCCGCCCTGCGGCGGCACGGAGGCGACGGTGCCTTCCATGATCTTCAGCAGTGCCTGCTGCACGCCCTCGCCCGACACGTCGCGGGTGATCGACGGGTTGTCGGCCTTGCGGCTGATCTTGTCGACCTCGTCGATATAGACGATGCCGCGCTGCGCCCGCTCGACATTGTAGTCGGCCGACTGCAGCAGCTTCAGGATGATGTTTTCCACGTCCTCGCCGACATAGCCGGCCTCGGTCAGCGTGGTCGCATCCGCCATGGTGAAGGGCACGTCGAGGATGCGCGCCAGCGTCTGGGCCAGCAGCGTCTTGCCGCAGCCGGTCGGGCCGACGAGCAGGATGTTCGACTTGGCCAGTTCCACGTCGTTGTTCTTCGACGCATGGTTCAGGCGCTTGTAGTGGTTGTGCACCGCGACGGACAGAACCTTCTTCGCAGGCCCCTGGCCGATCACGTAATCGTCAAGGACGGCGCGAATCTCCTGCGGCGTCGGAATGCCGTCACGAGACTTGACCAGCGAGGATTTGTTCTCCTCGCGGATGATGTCCATGCACAGCTCGACGCACTCGTCGCAGATAAATACGGTCGGGCCGGCGATCAACTTCCGCACTTCGTGCTGGCTCTTTCCGCAGAAAGAGCAGTAGAGCGTGTTTTTCGAGTCGCCGCCGCTGGCCTTAGTCATCAGGTAAACCCCGCGTGCTTCGGAAGGATCTTGCCCTTCCGCTGTGTCTTGCGAGAAGAACGCATTCGTTCTCCTCTTTTCCGGAACCGGACCAGAGACCCGCCCGCACTCGTCCCGTAAATGTCATCATGCTTCCACCTCAAAAATCAATATACGTTTAAGGCGAAGCCATGGCGCCGGCCTTGACGGTCCGGAGGGACGCCGCACGCCGCCCTGAGGCGGGTCCGGCCTTGGCACCGTTACGTCACTTCGACTTGTCGTCCCCGGCGAGGCTGGTCCGGCTGGAGATGACACCGTCGATGATTCCGAACTCCTTGGCCATCTCCGGCGTCAGGAACTTGTCGCGCTCCAGCGCTTCCTCGACGGCGTCCAGCGACTGGCCGGTGTGCTTCACATAGATCTCGTTGAGCCGCTTCTTGAGGCTCAGGATTTCCTGCGCATGCAGCATGATGTCCGCGGCCGTACCGCGGAAGCCGCCGGACGGCTGGTGCACCATGACCCGCGAATTCGGCAGCGAGAAGCGGCTGCCCTTGGCGCCGGCCGCCAGCAGCAGCGAGCCCATCGAGGCGGCCTGGCCGATGCACAGCGTCGAGACTTCCGGTCGGATGAACTGGATCGTGTCGTAGATCGCCAGGCCCGAGGTCACGTAGCCGCCGGGCGAATTGATATAGATGGCGATCTCCTTGCTCGGATTCTCCGCCTCAAGATAGAGCAACTGCGCACAGACGAGCGTCGCCAGATGATCCTCGATCGGTCCGGTCAGGAAGATGATGCGCTCCTTGAGGAGCCGCGAATAGATATCGAACGCGCGCTCGCCCCGGTTCGTCTGCTCGACGACCATCGGCACGAGTGAGTTCACGGCGAAATCGACTGGATCCTTCATGCCTCGTCCATGCTTTGGAGGAACGTTCCCGGGCTCCGCCGCTCTCGCGGAGCCGCCACCCCTTCACTCAGGTCGCCGCTGGCAGGCGGGCAGGAACGGTCTCTGTCTCGGTCTTGAGTCGAAAAAGCGACACCCATTCATAAGGGATGTCGCCGCGTATCGGAAGATAGGTGCTGACGGGCCGCGAACAAGGGTTAAAGCGCGAGTGATAAGGCTGCCTTTCCTTGCGAATCCGGCCCCGGAGGTCGTCCGGGGCCGGTCCGTCAAACCGTCATGACACCGCGAGGATCAGGCCTCGTCCTCGTCATCTGCCATCAGCTCGTCCTTGGTGACCGTCTTGTCGGTAACCTTGGCAAGCTCGAGGATATAGTCGACGACCTTCTCCTCGTAGATCGGCGCCTGCAGGCTGGCGAGCGCCGTCGGGTTGTTGCGGTAGAAGTCGAAGACCTGCTTCTCCTGGCCGGGGAACTGGCGAACCTTCTCGTAGAGGGCGCGCTGCACCTCCTCGTCGGTCACCTTGACCTGATTCTGCTCGCCGACCTCGGACAGGACCAGACCGAGACGAACACGTCGCTCGGCGATCTTGCGATACTCGCCGCGCGCCTCGTCCTCGGTCGTCTCCTCGTCCTCGAAGCTCTTGCCGGAGCGCTGCATGTCCTGCTCGACCTGGCGCCACACGCCGTCGAACTCGGACTGCACCAGCCGCTCGGGCAGGTCGAACCGGTAGACCTCGTCCAGCTTGTCGAGAAGCTGGCGCTTCACCTTCTGACGGGTCATCGCGCCGTACTGGCTCTCGATCTGGCCGCGGATGATCTCCTTCAGCTTGTCGAGACCCTCAAGGCCGAGACCCTTGGCGAAGTCGTCATCGATCGCCACCTCGCCCGGCGCCTGGACTTCCTTGACGACGATGTCGAAGGTGACCGGCTTGCCGGCCAGGTGCTTGGCCGGATAGTCCTCGGGGAAGGACACCTCGATGACCTTCTCGTCACCGGCCTTCAGACCGACGAGCTGCTCCTCGAAGCCGGGGATGAACTGCTTGGAGCCGAGCACCAACTGGCCGTTCTCGTCGGCGCCGCCGTCGAACGGGGTGCCGTCCAGCTTGCCGAGATAGCTCATGAGGACGCGGTCGCCCTCCTCAGCCGCGCCGTCCTTGGTCTCGAACGGCTTGTTGCTCTCGGCGATCCGGGCGATCTGCTCGTCGATCTCCGCATCGGCGATCTCGACCACCGGGCGCTCGATCTCGACCGTCTTGAAGTCGATCAGCTCGAACTCCGGCAGGATGTCGTAGCTCATCTTGAACGAAATGTCGGCGGAGCCGGACAGGATCGCCTCGGCGTCGCCGTCCGGCAGATCGATCTCAGGCTGCAGCGCCGGCTTCTCGTTGCGCTCCTCGACCGCCTTGCGGGTGGTCTCGTTCAGAAGCTCGTTGAGGATCTCGGCGGTCGCCTGGCGCCCATAGAGACGCTTCAGGTGCGCAGCCGGCACCTTGCCCGGCCGGAAGCCCTTGATCTTCACCTTGTCCTTGAGGTCGTCAAGGTAGGTTTCGAGGCGGCTAGCAAGCTCAGACGCCGGAATGACGACTTTCAGTTCGCGTTTCAGCCCCTCGGCCAGCGTTTCGATTACCTGCATGGTCGTGTGCTTCGTCCTTGATCGAGAACGTCTTTCCGACTGCTCTTGTGATTGTATGGCCCGCTTCGGGATTGCCTGACCGGTTTCGCTGCCAAAACGGGAGCGCATCGCCTGAGGCCTGACGTGGTGCGGGCGGAGGGACTTGAACCCCCACGGCTTGCGCCACCAGAACCTAAATCTGGCGTGTCTACCAGTTCCACCACGCCCGCGACATGCTTTCAAGCGCCCGAAGTCAAGGCGCGGCCTCTATAGCACCCCGCCCGGCGCGGTCAAAGAAAAAACGGGGTCTGTCGACAGGCTTTGCAACGAACTTACGGCCGACTGCAACGACCTCTCAGCGCCCGGCGGAAAAGAACTCCACAAGCGTCTGCCGCAAGGCCGGCTCAAGATCCTCCGCCGTCAGCGCCGCGCCGGCCAGCGCCCCGGCGCGGCCATGCAGCCAGACGCCCGCGCAGGCCGCGGCAAAGCCGTCCAGTCCCTGCGCCAGGAGACCGGTAATGATGCCGGACAGCACATCGCCGGAGCCGGCGGTGGCGAGCCAGGCGGGAGCATTGTCGTTGATCGCCGCCCGCCCGTCCGGCGCGGCAATCACCGTGTCCGCCCCCTTCAGCACCACCACGGCGCCGGCGGCCCTGGCGCCGGCGCGCGCACGGGCCAGCCGCGAGGCTCCGGCATCGGCTGCGGTGCCCTCGCCGAAAAGGCGCGCGAACTCCCCGTCATGCGGCGTCAACACCACGTCCGCCGCCCTCTCACCCGCTCTTGCGGCGACAGCGCCGGCAAGCCTGTCCGCCTGCCCGGCGAAGGAAGTGATGGCATCGGCATCGAGCAGCACCGCGCGCGCGCCGGCAAGGCAGGCAAGCGCAAGCGCAAGCGTCTCCTCCCCGACCCCGGCGCCCGGTCCCAGCGCCACCGCGTTCAGGCGCCGGTCGGCCAGCATCTCGCAGAGCCCCTCGCCGCCCCGGAAGGATCGCACCATCACCGCCGTCAGATGGCTGGCATTGACCAGCGCGGCCGAGGGCGGAGTGGCAACCGTGACGAGCCCGGCCCCGGACCTCAGCGCGGCACCGGCCGCCAGCCGTGCCGCGCCGGTCGACAGCGCCGGCCCGGAGACGACCACCGCATGGCCGCGCGCGTATTTGTGGCCGTCGAGCGCTGGCGGGCGGATCGCCCCGCCCCATAGCGCCGGATCATTGCGCCAGACCTTTCCGTGCTCAGCGCCATGCCCCTCGGCAAGGACCGAAGCCGGGATGCCGATGTCGGCAAGTTCCACCCGGCCGGCGAGCAACCGCCCCGGCAACAGCAGATGGCCGGGCTTGAGGCGGAAGAAGGTCACCGTCCGGCTCGCGCGGATCGCCGCGCCCGGCGCCCCGCCGCTCGCCCCGTCCACGCCGGACGGCAGATCGACGGCCAGCACCGGCAGTCCGGACGCATTGACCCGCTGGATCGCCTCCGCCGCCAGCCCCTCCGGCGCGCGCGAAAGACCGGCGCCGAACAGCGCGTCGACCACCAGCGACGCCTGCCCCGGCACGAGATCCAGCGTGTCATGGGAAAGCACCGCGGCGCGAAGGCCGGCGGCGGTCATATCGGAGAAGGCAAGCCGCGCGTCGCCCGCGAGCCGCTCAGGATCTCCAAGCAGCAGCACCTCGACCCGATAGCCGCGCTGGCGCAGCACCTTCGCCGCGACGAAGCCGTCGCCGCCGTTGTTTCCGGGGCCGGCCAGCACCAGAACCTGGCCGGAATGGCCGACGATCCGGCTGCAGGCATCCGCGACCGCCAGCCCGGCCCGGCGCATCAGCTCGATGCCCGGCACGCCGCCGGCAATGGCCAGCGCATCGGCCCGGCCCATTTCCTGTGGGGTCAGAAGCTCGATCAAGCCCCCCCCCCCGCCGTAGGCGCCGCGCCGGCAATCACCACCGCTTGCGGTTCGGAAAGTTCGATCAGATTGCCGTCGGGATCGCGGACATAGACGGACCGCAGCGGCGACAGCGCGCCGGTGCGCGACACCGGCCCTTCCTCGATCGGCACGCCGGCCTCATGCAGCCGGGCGATGGCGGCGTCCAGCGAGGCAACGAGAAAGCACAGGTCGCCCGCCCCCGGGGTCGGACGCTTTGCCGCCGGCGAGAACTCGGCGCCCGCCAGGTGCAGGTTGATCTTCTGGGCGCCGAAGCGCAGCGCCCGCCGGCCGCCGCCGAACACCACCTCCTCCATGCCCAGCACGCCGCAATAGAAGCCGACGGTCTCGTCGATATCCGCGACCGTCAGAACCAGATGGTCGAGCGCCTCGATCCGCATTCCCCTCTCCCCGTGTTTGCCGACCTCATGCCATGCAGGCTGTGCCGGCACGAGTTTCGCCGATTGCAGCAGCCGTGCAAGCCGCTTTCCACATCCGGGCGGCGACCAGGGCCTGCCCGCGATTTGAGCGGTGCGATCAGGATTGTGGCAGGTTCCATCCCCGCCGCCCTCGTCTCACCCCCCGTCGAACGCACGGAGATTCGCATAAATATTGGGCAATCAGACCAATATTTGGTCATACTCAGATCGACGGTCGCCGGGCCATCGCGAAAACCCTGCGGAGACTGCCCGATTTGCAGGCTCTTTTTTCGGCAGGCAAACTTGGCACGGGGCGTGCTAGTCAGGGGATGGCACAGGCCCGGAACGGCCGGCATTTCGAAACCGAATGACGCGAAGTGGCGGAGGCGATGAAAAAAATCGAGGCAATTATCAAGCCGTTCAAGCTCGACGAGGTCAAGGAAGCCCTCCAGGAGGTCGGCCTCCAGGGCATCACCGTGACCGAGGCCAAGGGCTTCGGCCGCCAGAAGGGCCATACCGAGCTCTATCGCGGCGCCGAATACGTGGTCGACTTCCTTCCCAAGGTGAAGGTCGAGATCGTGCTGACCGACGACCTTGTCGACAAGGCCGTCGAGGCGATCCGCAATGCCGCTCAGACCGGGCGCATCGGCGACGGCAAGATCTTCGTCTCCACCATCGAGGAAGCCGTCCGCATCCGGACCGGCGAGACCGGCACCGACGCGATCTGAGGCTCCGGTCGAATTTTCGGCCACACTTCCGGGCAGCCCGGCCGGCCCTTGCGGGCCTCATGCCACAGCCGCCCTCTGCAAGACCCCCAACGGGACCGACCCCAAGGAAAACAGGGAACATCTTAAATGACGAGCGCCAGCGACATTCTCAAGCAGATCAAGGACAAGGACATCAAGTTCGTCGACCTGCGGTTCTCCGATCCGCGCGGCAAGCTGCAGCACGTGACCATGGATGCGGGCCTGGTCGATGAGGACATGTTCGCGGAAGGCGTCGCCTTCGACGGCTCGTCCATCGCCGGCTGGAAGGCGATCAACGAGTCCGACATGATGCTCGTGCTCGATCCGGACACGGTCCACGTCGATCCGTTCTTTGCCCAGTCGACCATCTCGATCATCTGCGACATCGTCGATCCGGTCTCTGGCGAGGCCTACAACCGCGACCCGCGCACGACCGCCAAGAAGGCCGAGGCCTATGTCAGCTCGCTCGGCGTCGGCGACACCGTCTTCGTCGGCCCGGAAGCCGAGTTCTTCATCTTCGACGACGTCCGCTTCACGGCCGACCCGTACAACACCGGCTTCAAGATCGACAGCATGGAACTGCCGTCGAACATGGGCTCGGAATACGAGACCGGCAACCTCGGCCACCGTCCGCGCACCAAGGGCGGCTATTTCCCGGTCCCGCCGATCGATAGCTGCCAGGACATCCGCTCGGAGATGCTGACCGTCCTGACCGAGATGGGCGTCACCGTCGAGAAGCACCACCACGAGGTGGCCGCGGCCCAGCACGAGCTCGGCATCAAGTTCGACACGCTGACCCGCAACGCCGACAAGATGCAGATCTACAAGTACGTCGTGCATCAGGTCGCCCATGCCTATGGCAAGACCGCGACCTTCATGCCCAAGCCGATCTTCGGCGACAACGGCACCGGCATGCACGTGCACCAGTCGATCTGGAAGGATGGCAAGCCCGTCTTCGCCGGCAACCAGTATGCGGATCTGTCCGAGACCTGCCTCTACTACATCGGCGGCATCCTCAAGCACGCCAAGGCCCTGAACGCCTTCACCAACCCGTCGACCAACTCCTACAAGCGTCTGGTCCCGGGCTACGAGGCGCCGGTGCTGCTGGCCTATTCCTCGCGCAACCGCTCGGCCTCCTGCCGCATCCCCTTCACCTCCTCCCCGAAGGCAAAGCGCATCGAGGTCCGCTTCCCGGATCCCTCGGCCAACCCGTATCTCGCCTTCGCGTCGATGCTGATGGCCGGTCTCGACGGCATCAAGAACAAGATCCATCCGGGCGACGCGATGGACAAGAACCTCTACGACCTGCCGCCGGAGGAGCTGAAGGAAATCCCGACCGTCTGCGGTTCGCTCCGCGAGGCTCTGGAGTCGCTCGACGCCGACCGCGAGTTCCTGAAGGCCGGTGGTGTCATGGACGACGACCAGATCGACGCCTATATCGACCTGAAGATGGAAGAGAACATGCGGTACGAGATGACGCCGCATCCGGTCGAGTACGACATGTACTACTCGGTCTGATCCGCAAGGCTCCGGCCAAGCGATCATCGCCTCTCGAAGCCCCCGGCGGTCATCCGCCGGGGGTTTTTCGTTTCGCGGTCCTCAAGGGCCAGATCACACCAGCGCGAAGACCCGGCTCGGCCCGCCGGTCGCGCCCTTGATCTTCGGGGCTCCCAGAACCAGCGTCGCGCCGGTGGCCGGCACCTCGTCGAGGCCGGCAAGGCATTCCAGCCCCCAGCGGCCGGACGGCAGCCAGGTGTAGTGCACATCGAAGGTCTTGGACGCGCCGTGGTCCAGCGACAGCGTGTCGACCGCCATGCCGACCACGCCCTTGTCCATCATGTAGAGGCAGGCCTCCTTGGAGAAGCCGGGAAAGTGCATGCCGCCGTCGGCATCGGCATTGCGGTAGCGCTCGCTCGCCACATGCTGCGCCCAGCCCGAGTTCATGGCGACGCAGCCGCCGGCCGGAAGATCGCCATGCGCTGTCTCGAAGGCCCGCAGGTCGCCGATGGAGAGCTGGTAGTCGGGATTGGCCTCCGCCTTCTCGCGAATGTCCACCACCACGAGCGGCACGACCAACTGGTCGGTCGGGATCTCGTCCGCCCCCACCCCATCGGCGGAGAAATGCAGCGGCGCATCGAGATGGGTACCGGTGTGCTCGTCGAGATGCCACTGATACATGTTGAAGCCGTCCTTGGAGAACTCGGCCGTTCTCTCCATGCGCAACTGCGGCTTGCCGAAGAAGGTCGGGAAATCCTCGCCAAGCGCATGAGTGAGGTCGACGACCCGGCTGAACGAGATGTCCGAGGCAAGGGCGGGACGCGGCGGCGGAAAGGCCGCGAACGCCGCGGCGCCCGCCGTCGTGCCGACGAGCCCCTTCAGCAATCCGCGGCGGCTCAGCCGGCGGGCAACGACTTCCTGGCATCCTGGAACGCACATGTCTGTTTCCCCTCTTCTGGAACAGGTTGCCGTCCATGCTAGGCCGCGTTCGCGCCGGCTTGCAATCGACCTTTCGCCGACCTGCCCTTGCCCTCTCCTCCCCCTTGCGCAGGCAGGCATTTCCGGCCATTGATCCGCCCATGCTGCAGATCACCGACCTCACCTACAGGATTGCCGGACGCACGCTGCTGGAGCGGGCGAGCGTCTTGCTGCCCTCGGGCGCCAAGACCGGCTTCGTCGGCCGCAACGGCGCCGGCAAGTCCACCCTGTTCCGCCTGATCACCGGCGAGGCCGCGCCCGAAAGCGGCGAGATCCGCGTTCCCAAAGGCCTGCGCATCGGCCAGGTGGCGCAGGAGGCGCCGGGCACGGAGCAGACGCTGGTCGAGGTGGTGCTGGCCGCCGACACCGAGCGCGCGCGCCTGCTGCAGGAAGCCGAGACGGCAACGGACCCGCTGCGCATCGCCGAGATCCACACCCGCCTTGCCGATATCGACGCCCACACGGCGGAGGCACGCGCGGCCCGCATCCTCGCCGGCCTCGGCTTCGACGCCGAGGCGCAGGCCCGGCCCTGCTCGTCCTTTTCCGGCGGTTGGCGCATGCGCGTGGCGCTGGCGGCCGTGCTATTCTCCGAGCCGGACCTCCTGCTGCTCGACGAGCCGACCAACTATCTCGACCTGGAAGGCACGCTCTGGCTGGAAAGCTACATCGCCCGCTACCCGCACCAGGTGCTGCTGATCAGTCACGACCGCGACCTGCTCAACAAGGCGGTCGATTCCATCGTCCATCTCGACCAGTTGAAGCTGACCTTCTATCGCGGCGGCTATGACAGCTTCGACCGGCAGCGGCGCGAGTCGCTGCTGCTGCAGGAGAAGAACCGCGAGAAGCAGGAAGCCCAGCGCAAGCACATGCAAGCCTTCGTCGACCGCTTCCGCGCCAAGGCGACCAAGGCACGCCAGGCGCAGTCGCGGCTGAAGATGCTGGAGAAGATGGAGCCGATCGCCGCGGTGGTGGAGACGGACGCGCTGCCGATCTCCTTCCCCGATCCGGACGGCCGGCTCGCCCCGCCGATCATCCGGCTGGAGAATGTCGCCGTCGGCTATGGCGACACGACCATCCTGTCGCGCCTGTCGCTCAACATCGACAATGACGACCGCATCGCCCTGCTCGGCTCCAACGGCAACGGCAAGTCGACCTTCGCCAAGCTGATCGCCGGGCGGCTGGAGCGGCAGTCCGGCGAGATCACCCGTGCCACCAAGCTGAAGGTCGCCTTCTTCGCACAGCACCAGCTCGACGAACTGGTGCCCGCCGACAGTCCCGTCGCCCATGTCCGCCGGCTGATGCCGGACGCGCCGGAGGCCAAGGTGCGCGCCCGCGTTGCCCGCTTCGGCCTGCCGACCAGCCGCATGGAGACGCCGGCGCGCGACCTGTCGGGCGGCGAGAAGGCGCGCCTGCTGCTCGGCCTGGCGACGTTCCATGGACCGCACCTCCTGATCCTCGACGAGCCGACCAATCACCTCGACATCGAGAGCCGCGAGGCGCTGATCCAGGCGGTCAACGCGTTCGACGGGGCGGTGATCCTGATCTCGCACGACCGCCACCTGGTGGAGGCCTGTGCCGACCGGCTGTGGCTTGTCGCCGACGGCGGCGTGCGCAGCTTCGACGGCGACATGGAGGACTATCGCCGCCTCATCCTGCAGAAGGACAAGGCCGAGCGCGGCAACGGGCGCGACGCGGCAAAGAGCGCTGTCCCCGCCGAGACCGAGGACGAACGCAAGGCCCAGGACAAGCGCCGCTCGGCGGCCGAGCGGCGCGCCCGCCAGGCCCCGCTGCGCAAGGAGATCCAGGCGGCGGAAAAGGAAATCGCCCGTCTGCAGGAAAAAATCGGCAAGCTCGACGAGGCGCTGGCCGATCCCGACTTCTTCCGCAAGGATGCGGAACGGGCAACGAAGTTCGCCAAGGAGCGGGCCTATCTGGAGAAGAAGCTCACCCGCACGGAGGAGCAGTGGCTGGAACTGTCGACCGAACTGGAAGACGGCTGAGGGCTGCGCGAGGAACGATCATGGTGACGCTGACGACCATCGGCTTCGATGCCGACGACACGCTCTGGCACAACGAGCGGAATTTCCGCCTGACGGAAGAGCGGTTCACCGGCCTGCTTGCCGACTACAGCGATCCGGAGAACCTGACGGAGCGCCTGCTGGCGGCGGAGCGCCGCAACCTGCGCCTTTACGGCTATGGCGTGAAGGGCTTCACCCTGTCGATGATCGAGACCGCCATCGAGGTGACCGAAGGCAAGGCACCCGCCTCGGTGATCGGACAGATCCTCGAGGCCGGCCGCGACATCCTCTCCCACCCGGTGGAACCGCTCCCGCATGTGGAGGAGACGCTGGCCGCCCTGTCCGGCAATTTCCGCCTCGTCCTGATCACCAAGGGTGACCTCTTCGACCAGGAGCGCAAGATCGCGGAATCGGGACTGGCCGAGCATTTCGATGCGGTCGAGATCGTGCCGGAAAAGACCGTCGACACCTATCGCACGCTGTTTTCCCGCCACGGCGACGGCGCCGGGCGCGCGATGATGGTCGGCAATTCGCTGAAGTCGGACATCGTGCCGGCACTCGATGCCGGCAGCCACGGCGTCCATGTGCCTTACGAGATCACCTGGGCGCTGGAACAGGCCGACACGCCGGCCGGCCGCGACCGCTTCCACCAAGTGGCGCATCTGGGAGAGTTGCGGGCACTGCTGTCGCGCCTGGGGTGACATACGGCGCCGCGCGAACTCAACAGGGCGGCGGCTGGCAGGTCTGCTCCATTTGCGGATGATATTCCAGCGCCCGGAACTTGCCCGCTGCCTTGGCCCGGTACATCGCCACATCCGCACGACGCATCAACTCGGCCGGATCGATCGGTTCGGTGATCGAGGCGTGCCCCATGCTGGCGGTGACGCGCAACTCGCGGCTACCGACGGTGAAGGGACGGGCGAAGGCATCGACCACCCGCTGCGCCAGCATCTCCGGCGGCATCGGCTGCGTCTCTGCGTCTGTCTCTGTCAAAGCCTGGGCCGGTTTGCGTTTCGGTACCTGTACGGGCATCTGCGTCTGGGCCAGCGCGAACTCGTCGCCACCCAGCCTGCCGGCGGCGACGAAGTGTCCCCCGAACCCGGCAAGCCTGACTGCCACGGCCGCGATCAGCATGTCCCCGACCGCATGCCCCCAGGTGTCGTTGACCTGTTTGAAGCCGTCGAGATCCAGCATGTGAAGGGACAGCGGCCGGGTCGGCGAAGCTTGCGCCGCCAGCGTATCCAGCATGTCCAGAAATCCGCTGCGATTGAGCGTGCCGGTGAGCCTGTCGCGCTTCGCCTCGTATTCGGCCGCGGTTGCAATCCGCCGCAGGCGCAACGATTCCAACAAACCGGCCGCCAGCACCATCGCCAGGAATACGACCAGCGTCGCGCCGGCCAGCGCAAGGAGCGAGCGGTGATCGTCGAACGCCTGATCGCCGGGCTTACGGCTGGGCCATGAGAGATAGCCAAGCACCTGCCCGGAGCCATCCTCAAGGGCAAGGTTGAGACTGTCCGGCGCCCTCTCCTCTCCAAGGGTCAGACCGGCGATCTGATAGTCGTTGGACATGATCGAGAGGATCGACGCATCGACGAGCTTGAACAGGATAAGGACCGGCCCGGGTCCCTCGGGAGCTGGCGCCGAGAACGGGCGTATGGTCATCGCGGCTGCCGCGGCGATCTCGTCGCCGACGCGCATCAGACCGGTAACGGCCGCGTCCGAGCGCTGCGCGCTGATCGCGTACTCCACCATCGTCCGATCCGCACCACCTGGCGGGGCGAAGGCCGCTCCCTTGAGGTAGGCGGACATCATCGACAGATCTCTGCCGAATACGACCACCCCATCATAAACAGGATAATCGGTACTCGGCCCTCCCCAGTTCTCGCGGATCCAGTCATGACCGCGCTCGGAAAGGACCGCGTCATACGCCTCGTCCCACTCCGCATTGTCGAGCGCAATCAACGAAAGGCGCCGTTCCAACGCCGCGACCGCGGCGCTCGCCGCAGCGATGGCGCGCTGATCGTCTATGTCGTTGGTGGTCTGGCGCATCGACAGGACAACATGGGACACGATGAGCACGAGCCCCAGCGCAACGGCGAAGAAGAGACCGGTCGCGGCAGCTATCGACCAGATCTGACCACGCGTGACGAGCGGATGCAGAACCCTGCGTGGCTTAACAGCGTTCCGAGCCTCACCCTGCCCCATCATCTTGATCCATCTGGCGCCGTCGTCTCAGCCGTCATCAACAGCTAGATAGATGCAGGATCTTGAGGCCGGACGGCAAAACATAAAGCCCTGACACTAATACCTAGTGCGATTCGGCAGGCTCGCCAGCGCCGGCTGGGCGCCGGGAGAAAAAGACTTATCCCACCCGCCGCCAAACGTCGCGGACATGCGGAATGACGCGCTCGCCCTTGCGGATGTCGTAAGCATGGCGGTCGATATGCTCCAGTCCGAGCGATGAGAAGCGCTCCAGTTCGGAAAGCGCCAACGGCCAGGGCGGCCCATCGGGCGTGCTTGCCTCTGGTGCTGTCCGCGTCAGCAGCAGCAGCCGGCCGCCGGGAGCAAGGAGAGAGGCCACGGCGGTGAAGGCGCGCACGCGCAACTCGCCCGAAAGCGCCTGCAGCGTGTAGCACTCGTGCACCAGATCGAAACGGCCGATCCAGTCCGCCGGCAGGTCGAAAAGATCGGCGGCGCGGTAGTCGACGGCACTGTCCGGGAAACGCTGCCGCGCCCACCCGACCGCCTTCGGCGACAGATCGAAACCGGTGGTGCGGTAGCCGGCCTGCGCCAGCGCCTCGGCATTGTCGCCGAGCCCACATCCGACGTCGACGGCGAGCAGCCCCTCGCCCGGATGCGCCTCCAGCCAGTCGACCAGTTCCGCCTTGGGAGCAAGGTCCGCCCAGGGTACCGCCGCCGCATCGCCGCCGGCGGTCTCGTAGACCGCATCGAACCAGGCGGAGCGATCCTCCCGCTTGCCGCCCTTGGCGCCAAACAGCCCGTCGAGCCGCTCGCGCGCAGCATCGCGCCGGTCCATGAAGCCCGCCTTGTCCGGACCTTCCCCGCTCATGCCTTCTTCTCCCATCGGCCGGCCTCGTTCTGCTGCCAGTAGGTGATGTCGTGGCCGGCGTCCTTCATCGCCTTCCAGTGCCGGCGGGCGTCGGCGACCGCCTCCGGGTCCTGCCCGTCGAACAGGAAGACCCCGCGTTGATAGGGAGTGAGGTCCGGCGGGCTCGCCCGGTCGACGAGGAAGCGCACCACCGCGCCGTTCGGGTTCTCCTCACCGTCCGTCAGATAGATCGGCTGCGCTGCGGCATGGCCGTCGGCGGACGTCCCATGCGGCAGGAACGCGTCGTCGCGATAGGTCCACAGCCACGAATCGAGCGCCTCGCAGCGCTCCCGCGAGCCGGTCTGGACGACACAACGCCAGCCGCGGGTCAGGCAGGTTTCCAGAAGCCCCGGCAGCACCTCTTCGAGCGGCCTGCGGGTCAGATGATAGAATAGGACTTCGCTCACGCGGCCCCCCATGTGTGCACTGCGGCACCCATGCAACAGCCCCGGCGCGAAGTGCCGTGGGACGAGAAACGGGCTTTGATTTGCCAGTGATTCACGATTAACGGTTTCCCAACTTCGGCCCGGCAGAGTGACGAGCGGGCCGGACCCGGCCGATTCGGCCGTCGCCGTGTGCGCCTCCGACCCGTCCGTCCTGTGGTCGCCATCACAGTGGAACCGGCAGGACCGAGTTTAGGTTGGGTCTCATGGAAGCGACAGGCGGGACGGTAGAGCCGTAACGGAGCCGGGGCAACGGGAGACATTCGATGGCTGTGCGGATTGCTTTGTTTTTCGGTCTCGTGCTCGGATTGGCGGGCGTGACCACGGCGATGGGGACGGTGGTTGTCGAGCCGACTGCCAGTGACTGCGAAGCCTACAAGACCTGCTGACATCCGACCTGCTTCTGCCGGTCGACAAAGCCCGCCGCAAGGCGGGTTTTTTGTGTCCGCCACTGCGGCCCCCGCGCATCCTCTTGCAGCACCTGCGGCAGGGCCTGGGACCACGGAAGGCTTCTCCCGCGGCCCCAGGCAGCGGCCTTAGCCTTCGTAGTGGTCGCGGACCAGACGATCGAGCAGCCGCACGCCGAAGCCGGAGGCCCAGCCCTTGCTGAGATCGGTCTTCGGGCTGCCCATGGCGGTGCCGGCGACGTCGATATGCACCCACGGCACGTCGTTGACGAAGCGCTGCAGGAACTGCGCGGCGGTGATCGAGCCGGCGGAGCGGCCGCCGGTGTTCTTCATGTCCGCATTCGGCGTGTCGATGAGCTTGTCGTAATCCTTCGACAGCGGCAGGCGCCAGACCTTCTCGTCGGTGGCGAGCCCGGCCTCGGTCAGCCGCGCGGCCAGTTCGTCGTTGTTGGAGAAGATGCCGGCGTGATGGTTGCCGAGCGCGATGATGATCGCGCCGGTGAGCGTCGCCAGATTGATCATGAAGGCCGGCTTGAACCGGTCCTGCGTGTACCAGAGCGCGTCGGCCAGCACGAGGCGGCCTTCCGCATCGGTGTTGATGATCTCGATGGTGGCGCCCGACATCGCCGTGACGATATCGCCCGGCCGCTGCGCCTTGCCGTCCGGCATGTTCTCGACGAGGCCAATGACGCCGATGGCATTGACCTTGGCCTTGCGGGCGGCCAGCGCGTGCATCAGGCCGGTGACGGCAGCGGCGCCGCCCATGTCGCCCTTCATGTCCTCCATCGAGGCGGCCGGCTTGATCGAGATGCCGCCGGTGTCGAAGACGACGCCCTTGCCGATGAAGGCGAGCGGAGCCGCATCCTTCTTGCCGCCGTTCCAGCGCATGATCACCAGGCGCGGCGGGCTTTCGGAGCCCTGCGCCACGCCGAGCAGCGCGTGCATCTTGAGCTTCTTCATCGCCTTCTCGTCGAGGATCTCGATCTCGACGCCGAGCTTGGAAAGCTCGCTGGCGCGCCGGGCGAACTCGACCGTTGTCAGCACGTTGGCCGGCTCATTGACCAGGTCGCGGGCAAGCAGCGTGCCCTCGCTCACCGCATCCGCATCGGCCCAGGCCTTCTTCGCCGCCTTGGCATCCTCCACCAGCAGCGACACCTTGACCGAACCGCTCGCCTCCTCGTCGTCGCCCTTCTTGCTCTTGTAGCGGTCGAAGACATAGGCGCGCAGCTTCATGCCCATCGCGAAGGCGGCGGCGTGATCGGCCGCAACGGTGCCGGCCGGCACCTCCAGCAGCACCTCGGCCACCTTCGCCTTGCCGAGCTTGCCCATCACGGTGCCGCCGAGCGCCGCCCAATCGGTGTCGCCGAGCCCGGAGACCGCATCTGCCTTGCCGAGGCCGACGACCAGCAACCGATCGACGCCGAGGCCGGCCGGAGCGAGCAGGTCCAGCACCGTCTTCGACTTGCCGGAGAAGCCGGCGGCCTCCGCCGCGCGCCGGATGAGGTCCTGCAGCCCCTCGCCGAGGCCGGCCGCGCTGGCGCCGGTCGCCAGCGTGTCGTCGGCGAGGAGGACGGCCACGCCCTTTTGCGGCGCGGCGGACTTTGCGAAAGAGATCTTGGGGAGCAAGGGGAAACCTCATGTCTGGCGGGATGATGGATATCCGGGCCGCCGGAAATCGCGGAATGCGCCTAGAATGGGACCTGTTTCTCCGCTCGGCAAGCGTCCTTGCCCGGCACCGTCACCAGGTAATCTCCGGTTAACCCTTTTTCTTCTCGGAGTATTTACCTAAACTGCTGCCTAATCGGATGCGGACCGGCGCCCGGCCGGCCGCACGATGACGCGGGCCGCGGCTGCCGCCCCAACACCAACGCCTCTGTAGCGGCCGACGACTTTGTGGCAGAAGCCCCCAGGGGCTTACGTGACGCGGACCTGATGACAACGTTCGAGCGGTATGTTTTCCGGCGGCTCTCAGCCGTCTTCCTGGTGACGCTGGCGGCACTGGCCGGCGTCGTCTGGGCAACGCAGGCGCTGCGCCAGCTCGACCTCGTCACCGCCAAGGGCCAGACCATCGTCCAGTTCATCGGCATGACCATGCTGGCCATGCCCTTCCTGGTGCAGGCGATGGCGCCGTTCGCGCTGCTGATCGCCATGCTGGTGGTGCTCAACACCCTGTCCAACGACAGCGAACTGATCGTCATCAACGCGTCCGGCGCCTCGCGCGCGGTTCTGCTGCGCCCGATTCTGGTGTTCGCCACCGTGATCAGCCTGTTCAGCGCCTCATTGTCGCTGCTGCTGGCTCCCGCCGGCCTTGCCGCCCTGCGCGACGAGATCACCCAGGTGCGCGTCGACCTTGTCGCCAACATCGTCCGGCCGGGCCGCTTCATCGGCATCGAGGACGGCCTCACCTTCCATATCCGCAACCGCGGCGGCGACGGCCAGTTGGAAGGCCTCCTGATGCATGACGAGCGGGCCGAGGACACGGTCTTCACGTATGAAGCCGCGCGCGGGCGAATCGTCGAAGCCGCCGACCGCACACTGCTGGTGATGCAGGACGGCACGATCCAGCGGCGCAATCGCGGCAACGGCAGCATCTCGATCGTCCGCTTCCAGTCCTATGCCTTCGACCTGTCGAGCATGGTGCCGACCAGCACCGTCTCCACCTACAAGGCGAGCGAACGCTCCACCCTCGACCTGCTGTCGCCGGACCCTGAAGACGTCTACGCGGCCGAGAACCGCACCCGGCTGATCGCCGAACTGCACGACCGGCTGAGCCAGCCGCTCTATCCGCTCGCCTTTGCGCTCATCATCTTCCTGTTCGCCGGCGAGCCCAAGACCACCCGTCAGAACCGCCACGCCGCAACGCTGGCCGCGCTGGTGTCGGCAATCCTCCTGCGCACCGGCGGTTTCGGCATCCTGACTCTCGTTCCCAGCATGCCGGCGGCCCGTTTCGCCCTCTATCTCCTGCCGCTCGGTGCCATTGTCCTGGTCGGCTGGATGGTCGCGATGGGTCGCAAGCCTCGCTGGATGGCGGCGATCGGCAGCCTGGCCGAGCGCATCGGCGAGCGGATCGAGGCCCTGGTCGCCCGGCTTCAGGGCCAGCAGCAGGGGGGCGCCGCCTGATGCTGTCGTCCCTGCGCTCCGGCCACACGCTCGCGGTCTATTTTGCCCTGCGCTTCGTCAGCGCGATTCTCGGGCTGTTCTTGCTGGCCGCGGTGCTGATCTTCATCTTCGACGCGCTGGAACTGCTGCGCCGGGCGGGCGACCATGAGGGCGCCGGGTTGCTGCGGATCGGCGCCATCTCTCTGCTGCGCGTTCCGCAACTGATGGAACAGGTGCTGCCCTTCACCGTCCTGTTCGGCGCGATCGCCGCCTTTCTCGGGCTCAGCCGCAAGCTGGAACTGGTCGTCGCCCGCGCCGCCGGTGTCTCCGTCTGGCAGTTCACGGCCCCTGCCCTTGTCGTCGGCCTGCTGATCGGCATCAGTGCGGTGCTCGTTTACAACCCGCTGGCCGTCACCCTGCGCACCCAGTCGGACGAACTCGCCTCCGGCATCTTCGGCCGCGAGCAGAACTTCCTGCTGCAGACGACCGGCGACATCTGGCTGCGGCAGGACGGTTCCGAGGGCGAATCCGTTCTGCACGCCAAGCAGATCCTCAACTCCGGAGAGCGGCTGCTGGGGGTGACCCTGTTCACCTTCGATCGGAAGGGCCGGTTCCAGGAGCGCATCGAGGCGGCGGAGGCGACGCTGGGAGACCGGACCTGGCGCCTGGCGGACGCGACGGTCTATACGACCGGCAGCGATCCGAGCACCCATGAGAGCTACGCGGTCTCCACCTACCTGACGCCGACAGAGGTCCGCGAGAGCATCGCGGCACCCGAATCCATCGGTTTCTGGGACCTTCCGCGTGTGATCGAATTGTCACAGCGCGCAGGATTGCCCGCATATCGGTATTCGCTTCAATATCAGACACTTCTGGCAAGACCCGCACTTTTGGCCGCAATGGTGCTGATCGCGGCCTGCGTTTCCCTCAGGGTTTCCAGAATGGGCGGTATCGGCCGCCTGATTCTGGGTGGAATCCTCGCCGGGTTCGTGCTTTACGTTCTGTCGGAGCTCGGCAAGGACCTGGGTGGCGCGGGAATCGTGCCTCCGGTCATTGCCGCGTGGGCACCTGGAGTGTTTGGAGTCTTGATGGGGATCACGATCCTCCTGCACCTGGAGGACGGCTGATGGTCTTGGCCGTTCCTGCAAGCATGACCGATCGGCAGATCTGCCCGCGCCGCACCGGCCGGGCGGGCGCATCCCCGCGTGCGCGCTCGTTGCGCGCCTCCATGCTCGCCGGCACGCTGCTGTCGGGTACGGCGCTGGCACTGGCCCTCGGCCTCGCCGTCACGCTGCCGCCGCGTCCCGCCCTTGCCCAGAGCAGCGCCTTCGATTCGCTCGGCGCGCAGGTCGATTCGGCAGAGCCGCTGCTGCTCGAGGCGGATGAGCTGCGCTACGACTTCGACCGGGACATCATCTCGGCCGTCGGCAATGTGCAGATCTATTATGGCGGCAACACGGTAGAGGCCGAGCGCGTCGATTTCGATCGCCGCAACAACCGCTTGCGCGCCAGCGGCAATGTCCGCCTGACGGAGCCGACCGGCAATGTCCTGCGGGCCGCGTCCATGGACCTGTCCGAGGACCTGCGCGACGGCTTCGCCAGCGCGCTGCAGCTCGACACGCCGGAGCGGACTCGCTTTCTGGCCGATGGCGCGCGGCGCGAGGACGGCAACCGCACCACCTTCGACAACGGTCTCTACACGGTCTACACCAGCGACCAGAATCCGCCGGAAAAGCCGCCTCTGTGGCGCATCCGGGCGCAGACCATCGTCCACGACCAGCAGGAACAGACGATCGAGTTCGAGAAGGCCTCCTTCGAGTTCTTCGGCAAGTCTCTCGTCTACCTGCCCTATCTGTCGCTGCCCGACCCCAGCGTGAAGCGCAAGTCGGGCCTGCTGATCCCCTCCTTCGTCTATGGCAGCCGGGTCGGGGCCGGCATGCGGATTCCCTATTACTTCGCCATCGACCAGTCCCGCGACCTGCTGCTCTCCGCCACACCGCTGACCAAGCAGGGCGTGCTCGGTCAGTTCGACTGGCGCCAGAAGCTGATCGACGGCGCCTATTCGATCCACGGCGCCGGCATCTTCCAGGCGCAGCCCGGCGAATACGTCACGACCAGCGGCGATCGCCGTTTCCGCGGCGTGATCGCCTCGGAGGGCGAGTTCGACATCAACGAGCGCTGGAAATGGGGCTGGGACCTGTCCTGGCGCACGGACCGCTCGTTCCTGCGCGACTACAAGTTCGCCTCGCTCGGCAATGCCAGCGATGTGTCGAAGCTCTATCTGACCGGCCAGACCGAGCGAAACCGTTTCGATCTGCGCGCCTATGCCTTCCGCATCTCGCAGGAGGATTATGCCGCGTTGCCGGGCTTCAACGCGCCGGGCTTCCTGCCCGTCGGCAGTCGCCTGCAGGACAAGCAGCCCTTCGTTCATCCGGTGCTCGACTGGAACTACATCTTCGAGAACCCGATCGCCGGCGGCGAACTGTCGATGACCGGCAATCTCACCAGCCTGACGCGCGACCAGACCGACGCCATCAACATCGGCGGCGTCACCCGCTTCCGCGGTGTCGAGGGCACCTTCACCCGCGCCAGCCTCGAGACCGAATGGCGCTCGACCCTGATCGATTCCTTCGGCCAGGTGTTCACGCCTTTCGCCTATGTGAAGGGCGACCTCTATTTCCTCGCCTCGCAGGACAAGAACGTCGCGGCGATGACCGACGAGAGCTTCGTCGGCCGTGTCATGCCCGCCGTCGGCATCGATTACCGCTTCCCGTTCATCGGCACCTTCCAGGGCGGCCACCAGATCTTCGAACCGGTGGCCCAGGTGATCGTGCGCCCCGGCGAGACGCGCATCGGCGAGTTGCCCAACGAGGACGCGCAGAGCATCGTCTTCGATTCCACGACCCTGTTCGAATACGACAAGTTCTCCGGCTTCGACCGCAGCGAAGGCGGCACCCGCGCCAATGTCGGCCTGAAATACAGCCTGAACCTCGACCAGGGCTACAATATCAGCGCTCTGTTCGGCCGCTCCTTCCATCTGGCCGGCACGAACTCGTTCAAGCAGGCCGATATTCTCGGTGCGACCACCAGTTCAGGTCTTGCCACCAATTACAGCGACTATGTCGGCAGCCTCTATTTCGACACCCGACACGGCTTCCGTCTCGGCGCGCAGGCCCGCTTCGACCACAAGAGTTTCTCGGTGCGTCGCGGCCAGGTCGAGGCAACGGGCATCTACGGTCCCGTCACCGGCAACCTCGCCTATGCCTATCTTTCGGCTCAGCCCAACCTCGGCATCACTACTCCGCGCGAGGAGATCATCGGCTCGGCCAGCCTGCGGCTCCAGGAAAACTGGCGCGTGTTCGGCTCGATCCGCTACGATCTGGAGCGGCGGAACATGGTGCGCGACAGCTTCGGCATCGGCTATGACGACGAGGGCTTCTCGCTCTCCTTCGCTTATTCGCAGGACCGCAGCCGCAACAACGGCCAGACGACGGATACGTTGCTCTATTTCCGCTTTGGGCTGCGCACGCTCGGCGATACTCAGTTCTCGACCACCGGAAGCAACTAGTAGGGCGCATTTGACGTTTGTCCCCGGCCGGCCGCGAGCGCCAGTTCAGATGTCGAGTTGACAAGCCTTACTGGAAACATGGGTTCACTGGTGGCCCCTTTGCTTCCGGCACTTGCTCCCGGACCCGCAACTCCGGGATGCATATTCTGGAATGCGGACCGCTGGCACTTACGGAATGCTGTCGCATCGACGGATTTTGGCCGTTTTCTGGTGTCACAGCAGTCCGGCTGGACGAACTGTGAAGCCGTCCGGGCCAGGGGCAGGTGCACGCGCCCCTCGCCATCGCCACGCAAACCTCGCCACGTCCGCAAGGCCGTGCGGGACAGGCGGAAGACCGCCAGCATAGGCGACGGAACGAGACGACACTGGACGCGGCGATACTCGACGCGACGACAGGGGGAATGAATGACTGCAAAACGCTGGATGCTCGCGGGCCTGGCGCTTCTGATCGCCGCCACCGTTTCCGGCGGACCGCTTTCCGCGCAGACCGCCATCAAGGTGATCGTCAACAACAAGCCGATCACCACCTATGACATCAATCAGCGGGCCCAGCTCCTGCGCCTGACCGGCAGCCGCGGCGGCGCCAAGCAGGCCACCGAGGAGCTGATCGACGAGGTCCTGAAAATGGACGCGGCCGAACGCGCCGGCATCCGGATCAGCAAGGCCGACGTTGACGACGCCTATGCGACGCTTGCCACCCGCGTGAAGCTGACGCCGTCGCAACTGACACAGGCGCTTGGGCAGTCGGGCATCAAGGCCGACACAATGCGCCGCCGCATCCAGGCAGAGATCGCCTGGACGCAGCTCCTGCGCGCCCGTTTCCAGGCAGAGGTGCGCATTTCCGAATCCGACGTGATCGCCGCCCTGCGCAAGCAGGAGGACAAGAGCAGCGACACCAGCATGGAATATCGCATCCAGCCGATCGTCTTCGTGGTCCCCGCCAAGACGTCCGCCGCCAACAAGAGCCAGCGCCGCCGCGATGTCGACACGTTCCGCTCGCGCTTCTCGTCCTGCAACGAGGCCCAGGCGCTCGCCAGCGAGTTCCGCGAGGTGGTGGTGATGCCGATGGTGACCCGCCTGGAGACCGAGCTGCCGCCCACCGTCAAGACGCAGTTGGACAAGACCGCCGTCGGCAAGGTGACCGCACCCGAGGACACGTCGAAAGGGTTCGAGGTCTTCGCCGTCTGCGACAAGCGCGAAATCGCCAGCAATGCGGCGGCGCGCATGGAGATCGAGGACGAATTGCGCAACAAGGAAGGCGAACAGCTCTCTCGGCGTTACCTGCGCGAATTGCGCGGTCGCGCCATCATCGACTATCGCTGAGCCGCCCGGCATGCGCACCAGCCTCCGCCCTCTGGCCGTCACCCTCGGAGATCCGGGCGGCATCGGTCCCGATGTCGCCCTCGCCGCCTGGATGAGCCGCGTCCAGCGCGAGCTTCCTCCCTTCTACATCCTGGCCGATCCGGCCTTCCTCACCGCCCGTGCGATCCGTCTCGGGCTGGATGTGGCCATTGCCGAGGTCACGCCGGAGGAGGCGCTGGAAGCCTGGAGCGAGCGCCTGCCCGTCGTGCCGATCGGCCACGAGATACCGGATCGTCCGGGGGTTGCCGATCCAGCCAACGCCGCCGCCGTGATCGCCTCGATCGACCGCGCCGTCGCCGACACGCAGCAGGGGCGCGCGGCGGGCCTCGTCACCAACCCGATCAACAAGAAAGCGCTCTACGACGCCGGCTTCACCCATCCGGGACATACCGAGTATCTCGGCGAGTTGGCGCGGCGCGCGGGAGCGCAGGACGCGACCCCGGTGATGCTGCTGGCCGGTCCCGACCTGCTGGTGGTGCCGGTCACCGTCCACATCCCACTGCACAACGTGCCGAAGGTGCTGACCAGCGACCTCATCGTCGATGTCGGGCGCATCGTCCACCGGGACCTTGTGCGGCGTTTCCGCATCGACGCGCCGCGCATTGCCGTCGCCGGCCTCAACCCGCATGCGGGCGAAGGCGGGACGATCGGCTACGAGGACGAGGAGATCATCGCCCCGGCGGTGGCGCGTCTGCGCGCCATGGGCATCGATGTTCGCGGCCCCCTGCCCGCCGACACCATGTTCCATGCCGAAGCCCGTGCAAGCTATGACTGCGCCCTGGCCATGTATCACGACCAGGCGCTGATCCCGGCCAAGACGCTCGCCTTCCACGAGGCGGTGAACGTCACCCTCGGCCTCCCCTTCGTGCGCACCTCGCCCGACCACGGCACCGCCCTCGGCATCGCCGGCACCGGCAGCGCCCGGCCAGACAGCTTCGCCGCTGCGGTCCGGCTTGCCGCCGTGCTCGCCGATCCGGGCCTGATCGAATGAGCCAGATCGACGACCTGCCGCCGCTGCGCGATGTCATCCGCATCCACGACCTGCAGGCCCGCAAATCCCTCGGCCAGAACTTCCTGCTCGACCTCAACCTGACGCTTAAGGTCGCCCGCACCGCCGGCGACCTGAGCGATTGCACGGTGCTGGAGGTCGGCCCCGGGCCGGGCGGCCTCACCCGCGCCCTGCTGGTGGCCGGCGCCAGACGCGTCGTGGCGGTGGAGAAGGACCCGCGCTGCCTGCCGGCGCTGGCGGAGATCGCCGCGCGCTATCCCGGCCGGCTGGAGATCCTGGAAGCGGATGCGCTGACAATCGATCTGGAGCGCATCGCAGATGGCGGGCCGCTGAAGATCGTCGCCAACCTGCCCTACAATGTCGGCACCCAGCTTCTCGTCGACTGGATCACCAGCCCGTGCTGGCCGCCGGCCTGGCAATCGCTCACCCTGATGTTCCAGAAGGAAGTGGCCGAGCGCATCGTTGCCGCTCCCGGCAGCAAGGCCTATGGCCGCCTCGGCGTGCTGGCCGGCTGGCGCTGCCACGCGACGCTGGCGTTCGAGGTCGGACCCAAGGCCTTTACGCCGCCGCCCAAGGTGACCTCGGCGATTGTCCACCTCACCCCGCGGAAGGCGCCGCTCGACTGCGATCTGACCGCGCTCGAACGCCTCACGGCCGCCGCCTTCGGCCAGCGCCGCAAGATGCTGCGGGCGAGCCTCAAGCCGCTGGCCGCCGATGCGGAGGCGCGCATTGCCGCAGCCGGCATCGCGCCGACCCAGCGCGCCGAGCAACTGGACATTGCCGATTTCGTGAAACTCGCCAACGCTTTCGCGAACGGATAAGCGAGACGCTCAGGCCTCGCCTGTCTCGCGCTTCAGGTCCTCGACCATGCCCTCGATGAACGGGCCGATGGCGGGGCTGCGTTCGCGCCGCAGGCGTTCGGCGCGCAGGATCGACAAGGCCCCCTCGAAGGCGGTCTGCAGATCGTCGTTGACGATCACATAGTCGTAGTCCTGCCAGTGCTTCATCTCGCCCACAGCCGTCTTCAGGCGGCGCTGGATGACATCCTCGGCATCCTCCGCCCGCCGGTGCAGGCGCGACTTCATCTCGGCGATGGACGGCGGCAGGATGAACAGCGACACCACATCGGAGCGCATCTTCTCGTAGAGCTGGAACGTGCCCTGGATATCGATGTCGAAGAGCACGTCGCGCCCGCCCGCCAGCGCCTCCTCGACCGGATCGCGCGGCGTGCCGTAATAATTGCCATGCACCTCGGCCCATTCGAGCAGTTCGCCGCGATCGCGCATCTGTTCGAAGCGCTCGCGCGAGATGAAGTGATAGTGCACCCCTTCGATCTCGCTCGACCGGCGCGGCCGGGTCGTCACCGAGACCGAAAGCGTGAGGCTGGTCTTCTCGCGATCGAGAAGCTGGCGCGCGATGGTCGACTTGCCCGCCCCCGAGGGAGAGGACAGCACCAGCATCAGCCCGCGCCGACGCGCCTCCGCCTCCCTGGAGGTGACCACCGTTCCGCCATTCCGTGTCGTCATGCCCGCCCCGTCCCCGTCATTCCAGGTTCTGAATCTGCTCGCGCATCTGGTCGATGACCGTCTTCAGCTCCAGCCCGATCGCCGTCAGCTCCGTGCCGTTCGACTTGGAACACAGCGTATTGGCCTCGCGATTGAACTCCTGAGCCAGAAAGTCGAGCCGCCGCCCGACCGGCCCGCCGGCGTCGAGCAGTTCGGTCGCCGCCTGGACATGGGCGACAAGCCGGTCCAGTTCCTCGCGAATGTCCGCCTTGGTGGCGAGCAGCGCCGCCTCCTGATGCAGCCGTGCCGCATCGAGCGCCATGCTGCTGCCGACAAGCGCCTCGACCTGCGCCGCCAGCCGCGCGCGGATCGCCTCCGGCGCCCGGCAGGGCGCGGCCTCGGCCTGGCGGGTCAGCTCGGCAATGGTCGCTAGCTGGCCGCGCAGCACGGTGGCGATGGCCACCCCCTCGCTGCGGCGCATGCGGACAAGCTCCTCGAGCGCGCTGTCCAGCGACGCCTTCAGCGCCGCCAGCATCGCCTCGCGCTCGGCCGGAACCTCTTCCGGTTCCTTCCATTCGATGACGCCGCGCTGCGCCAGGATGCCGTCAAGCGCGACGGGGGCCGCGTCCGGCAGCCGTCGCCGTACGGTCTCCAGCGCGGAGAGAACCGCGTTGAGCGCCGCCTCGTTGATCTGCGGCACCGCTTCGCCCTGACTGCGCTGGTAGCTCAGCCCGATGGTGACATTGCCGCGCGTCAGATGGCGGCCGGCTGCTTCCCGGCAGACGCCTTCCAGCTCTTCCAGCCCGTTCGGCAGGCGCATGCGCAGGTCGAGACCCTTGCCGTTGACCGAGCGCAGTTCCCAGGTCCAGCGGGCCGCGCCAAAGGCACCTTCGGCGCGCCCGAAACCTGTCATGCTGGAAAGCGGACGTGCCATGTCACCACCTGTCTCAAGCGACCCGGAAAACCGCGGCTCTCGCCATCCTCGAGATCAACCGCCGCTGCCGCTGCTCGCGGGCTGGTCCTGGGCTTCCCGCTCCCGGCGCTCGCGCTCCACCTGGCGCCAGCGCGCGACATTGCGCTGATGCTGCTCGTAGGTCTCGGCGAAGACGTGTCCGCCCGTGCCGTCGGCCACGAAGTAAAGATCCTTGGTGCGCGAGGGATTGGCCACCGCCTCCATCGCCGCGCGCCCCGGATTGCCGATCGGTCCCGGCGGCAGACGGTCGATCTGATAGGTGTTGTAGGGGGTTCGGGTGTCGAGCTGCGAGCGGGTGATCGCGGAGCGATCCTGCAGCCAGGCCTCGCCGCCATAGATCCCATAGAGAATCGTCGGATCGGACTGCAGCCGCATGCGCTGGCGCAGACGGTTGACGAAGACGCCGGCGACCCGCGGCCGCTCGTCGGCCCGCGCCGTCTCCTTCTCGACGATGGAGGCCAGCACTACCAGTTCCTCCGGCGTCTCGACGGGCAGACCTTCCGTGCGCCGATCCCAGATGTCGGCCAGCGCCTTCGCCTGTGCGTCCTTCATCTGCTGGATGATCTGGGCCCGCGTCGTGCCGCGCGTGAACGTATAGGTTTCCGGCAGCAGCGAACCTTCCGCCGGGATCTCGTCAAGCGGGCCGGTCAGCACCGGATGCTCACGCACCCGGGCGACGACCTGGGCGCTGCTCCAGCCCTCGGGCACCGTCACCGTGTGGTAGACCGCCTTGCCGCCGACAAGGTCCTCCATCACCTGACGCATCGAGACGCCCGGCGCGAAGGCATATTCGCCGGCCTTCAGTCGGGCGGCGTTCTTGTAGGCCTGGACACCGGCCCAGAACACGTTGGAATCCTCGATGACACCCTGGTTCTCCAGCGTGTCGGCGATCACCCGCAAGCCGCTGCCGGAGGGAATAATCACAGTCTTCTCGACCGTCAGCGGTCCGGGCGAGTCGAACTCCGCCTTGCCCCAATAGAGCAATGCGCCCGTGCCGATCACCACCAAGAGGGCCAGCGACAGCAGGGCATTGATGACAATGACGAACGGATTGCGGACATGCCGCGAGCGCAGCGGCGGCGGCGGAGCCGGCTCGGGCTGGATCGCCTCGCGCGGGCTCTTGGGATTCGGGCGATAGGGCGCGTCCTCCTCGCGGGAGGCGGTATCGGGCTCTCGGCCTGGCGTCTCGGTCATCTGTCCTGTCCGGTCCTTTTGATCGAGGCAATGGACACGCCACTTGGCCCGAAATTATGGCCAAACCGGGAAAGACTGGGCTTCCCGGCGCAAGTGCGGACCAGTTGCGCCGGCGGAACAGACATCCTGCTCCCGCCCGGCGGCGGAAGCTCCTGTCAGGCAGCGACCTTGCGGAACACCAGCGATGCGTTGGTGCCGCCGAAGCCGAAGGAGTTCGACAGCGCGGTGTCGACGGTCATCCGCTTGGCCACCTTCGGGACCAGGTCGATCTCGGTGTCGACGGACGGATTGTCGAGGTTGATCGTCGGCGGGACGATGCCGTCCCGGATCGACAGCAGCGAGAAGATCGCCTCGATGGCGCCGGCGGCTCCCAGCAGATGGCCGGTCGACGACTTGGTCGAGGACATGGTCAGCCGCGCCGCATTGTTGCCGGCCAGCCGCTGGATCGCGCCGAGTTCGATCTCGTCGCCGAGCGGCGTCGAGGTGCCATGGGCGTTGATATAGTCGATATCCGACGCGGCAAGGCCGGCCCGCTTCAGCGCCGCCTGCATGCAGCGATAGGCGCCGTCGCCATCGGCGGCCGGAGCGGTGATGTGATAGGCATCGCCCGACAGGCCGTAGCCGACCACCTCGCCATAGATCGTCGCGCCGCGCGCCTTGGCATGCTCGTATTCCTCGAGCACGACAATGCCGGCACCCTCGCCCATGACGAAACCGTCGCGATCCTTGTCATAGGGCCGCGAGGCGGCTTCCGGACGATCGTTGAAGCCGGTCGACAGCGCCCGCGCGGCGGCAAAGCCGGCCAGCGACAGACGGCAGACGGGCGACTCTGCTCCGCCGGCCACCATGATGTCGGCATCGTCCAGCGCGATCAGCCGCGCCGCGTCGCCGATAGCATGGGCGCCGGTCGAACAGGCCGTCACCACCGCGTGGTTCGGCCCCTTCAGGCCGTGGCGGATGGAGACATAGCCACTGACCAGATTGATCAGCCGGCCGGGAATGAAGAAGGGGGAGATGCGCCGCGGACCCTTGTCGCGCAGCACATGGGCAGTGGCCTCGATGCCCTGCAGGCCACCAATGCCGGAGCCGATCAGGACGCCGGCGCGATTCTGGTCTTCCGCCGACTTCGCGGTCCAGCCGCTGTCGCGGATCGCCTGTTCTGCGGCCGCCATGCCGAAAATGATGAACTCGTCGACCTTGCGCTGTTCCTTCGGATCCATCCAGTCGTCCGGATTGAAGGTTCCGTCCGACCCGTCTCCGCGGGGGATCTGGCAAGCGATCTGACAGGCGAGATCGTCGACCTCAAAATGGCTGATGCGGGAGGCCCCGCTCCTGCCCTCGAGAATTCTGGCCCAGCTCTCCTCGACACCGCACGCCAAGGGCGTGACCATGCCAAGGCCGGTAACGACTACTCGCCTCATCATGAACCTGTATCTGGCGCGTCGGGCGGACACGAAGCCCGCCCGATGCGGAAAACTGTATCAGCCGGCGTTCTTTTCCAGGAACTTCACGGCGTCGCCGACGGTCAGGATCGTCTCGGCGGCATCGTCCGGAATCTCCACGCCGAACTCTTCCTCGAAGGCCATGACCAGCTCGACGGTGTCGAGGCTGTCGGCGCCCAGATCGTCGATGAAGCTCGCCTCCATGGCAACTTTGTCGGCATCGACGCCGAGATGCTCGATAACGATCTTCTTTACCCGATCCGCGATGTCGCTCATTTCAGAATTCCTCAGTTGCTTCCAACGGTTTTCGCTAGTTCAGCGCTCAGCGCCGCACCTCGTACCCGATCTCCGGAACGCGATGCCGGAACGAGGCGAATGGGATCCAGCCCGCACCATGCCCGAGCCGGCAACCTTGGCCGGCCGGACAGGCCGCGCCCGAGCGCCGATCATTCGTGAACGGGTTCGCTGGCCGGCGGGTTCGTAACACACTTTATGGGGCTTGACCAGCCGGCGCGCCAAGCTGCGAAACGCCAGTTCCACAGGGCCCGCTCCGTCCGGGTTTGCCAAGTCAAATCATAGCCATACCGCCGTTGATGTGCAGCGTCTCGCCGGTCACATAGGCCGCTTCCTCGCTGGCGAGATAGAGCGTCGCCGCGGCGATCTCCTCCGCCCTGCCGAGACGGCCAGCCGGCACCGTGGCCAGGATCGATTCCTTCTGCTTATCGTTGAGCGCATCGGTCATCGGGGTCTCGATGAAGCCGGGCGCGATCGTGTTCACCGTAATGTTGCGCGACGCGACCTCGCGCGCAAGCGACTTGGCCATGCCGATGAGGCCGGCCTTGGCCGCCGCATAGTTGCCCTGGCCCGCATTGCCGGTGACGCCGACCACGGAGGCGATGTTGACGATGCGGCCGTAACGGCGGCGCATCATGCCCTTCACCGCGGCGCGGCACAGGCGGAAGCCGGCGGTCAGATTGACCTCGATGACGTCGTCCCACTCTTCATCCTTCATGCGCATGAAGAGGTTGTCGCGGGTGATACCGGCATTGTTGACGAGAATGTCGAGCTGGCCCATGGCCGCCTCGGCGGCCGGCACCAGCGCATCCACCGCTGCCCTGTCGGAGAGGTTCGCCGGCAGGACATGCACACGCTCGCCGAGATCGGCGGCCAGCGCCTCCAGCTTCTCGGCGCGGGTTCCGGATAGCGCGACCGTGGCGCCGCGCGCATGTAGGGTTCGGGCGATCGCCTCGCCGAGGCCACCGGTGGCGCCGGTCACGAGCGCGGTCTTGGAAGTCAGGTCGAACATGGGTCTTTGTTCCTTGTCTTGCGATGCGCGCCTTGCTGTCAGGCGAGCCGCTCCAGCAGGGCTGCGATATCGTCCGGCGTGTTGACGGCAATGCCGGTCATATCCTTGGAGATGCGCTTGACCATGCCGGTCAGCACCTTGCCGGTGCCGATCTCGTAGGCCGTGTCGACGCCGGCCGAGGCCATCCACTCGATGGATTCGCGCCAGCGCACCGTGCCGGTCACCTGCTCCACCAGCCGGCGGCGGATCTCGTCCGGGTCGCTGGTCGGGCTTGCGAGCACATTGGCGACCAGCGGCACGGCCGGAGCGTTGAAGGTAACGCTCTCGAAGGCGGCGGCCATCGCCTCGGCGGCAGGCTGCATCAGCGCGCAGTGGAAGGGCGCGCTCACCGGCAGCAGCACCGCGCGGCGGGCACCGCGCCCCTTGGCGATCTCGATGGCGCGCTCCACCGCCGCCGTGTGGCCGGAGACCACGACCTGGCCCGGCGCATTGTCATTGGCGGCCTGGCAGACCTCTCCCTGCGCGGCTTCCGCAGCGACGGCAGCCGCCTCGGCATAGTCGAGGCCGAGCAGCGCGGCCATCGCCCCCTCGCCCACCGGCACCGCCTGCTGCATCGCCGTGCCGCGAATGCGCAGCAGCCGCGCCGCATCGCCGATCGACAGCGTGCCGGCGGCGGCCAGCGCCGAATATTCGCCGAGCGAGTGGCCGGCCACATAGGCAACGCTCGCGGCAAGGTTCAGGCCGCGCGCCTCGGCCGCGCGCATGGCCGCAAGGCTGACCGCCATCAGCGCCGGCTGGGCGTTGGCCGTCAGCGTCAGCTCTTCGGCGGTGCCGTTCCACATGATCTCGCTGAGCTTCTGCCCCAGCGCCTCGTCCACCTCATCGAACACCGCCCGAGCCTCGGCGAAGCTGTCGGCCAGGTCCTTGCCCATGCCGACAGCCTGGCTGCCCTGTCCCGGAAACGTGAATGCGATACTCATTGGCGCTGGCTCCAACATCCCTTGGCGCGGCCGGATTCGCGTCTGCCCGTCCGCCTTGTCGCAAAATGTGCCGCAAAGAGACGTCGCAGGCACACACTGTCAAGGTGGAGCAGAGAAAAATCGCGCACAATCCCGTCGCTCCGCCTTGCGAAGCCGCGCAACTGGTGTATAAGCCACGCTTCGTTCGGAACTCTGGCCGGGGGCTGAACGGAAGGTCCGCCGCATGCCCGCATCTCTTCAGTATAGAGGAGAGGCAGGCGCCAGGCGGGCAGGACGGCACAGTGCCGCCCGTCTTCCCGTGTCTCCGCCTTCGAAGTTGCTTCGTCCGCCTTTCTTGAGGGCTCGAAGAGGCTTAGCGCCGGGTTCCGGGAACTGAAACGAAAAGAAAGGCGCATCTCATGCCGCTTTACGAGCATGTGTTCCTGGCTCGCCAGGACGTCTCGGCCCAGCAGGTCGAGCAGATGGTCGAGCAGTACAAGTCCCTGATCTCCGAGAACGGCGGCACCGTCGGCAAGGTGGAGACCTGGGGCCTGCGCACGCTGGCCTATCGCATCAACAAGAACCGCAAGGCGCACTACACGCTGATGAATCTGGACGCCTCTCCGGCCGCCGTGGCCGAGATGGAGCGTCAGATGCGCATCAACGAGGACATCCTGCGCTTCATGACGCTGCGCGTCGAGGAGCACGAGGAAGAGCAGTCCGCGATGATGCAGAAGCGCGACCGTGACGACCGCCGCGGCGGCCGTGGCGAGCGCGGTGAGCGTGGCGACCGCGGTGATCGTGGTGACCGCGGTGATCGCGGCGGCCGTGACCGCGGCGATCGCGGCCCCCGCCGCTTCGACGACGAATAAGGAGCAAACGCAATGGTCGATATCGCACAGCTTCCGACGCGCCGCCCCTTCTTCCGCCGTCGCAAGACCTGCCCGTTCTCCGGTGCCAGCGCGCCGAAGATCGACTACAAGGACATCCGCCTCCTGCAGCGCTACATTTCCGAGCGTGGCAAGATCGTGCCGAGCCGCATCACCGCGGTGTCGGCCAAGAAGCAGCGCGAGCTCGCGCGTGCCATCAAGCGCGCCCGCTTCCTCGGCCTGCTGCCCTTCGTGATCAAGTAAGGTCGCGATTTTCCAATCGGCTGGGACAGGCCGGCATGCCGGCCGTCCCTAACCGCGCCAGGCGCGGGACAGACGAAAAGGATTACGACAATGCACATTATTCTTCTCGAGCGCGTCGCCAAGCTCGGCCAGATGGGCGAAGTGGTGCGCGTGCGTGACGGCTTCGCGCGCAACTATCTGCTGCCGCAGGGCAAAGCGCTGCGCGCCACCAAGGCCAACCTGCAGCGCTTCGACAGCGAGCGCGCGCAGCTTGAGGCCCGCAACCTGGAGCGCAAGTCGGAGGCCGAGTCGGTCGCCAAGACGCTCGACGGCCAGAGCTTCACGGTCATCCGCCAGGCTGGCGAGACCGGCCAGCTCTACGGTTCCGTGTCGACCCGCGACATCGCCGACGTGATGACCGAGGGCGGTTTCTCCTCGGCCCGCTCGCAGGTTCGCCTCGACCGTCCGATCAAGACCATCGGCCTGCACGAGGTCGCCATCGTCCTCCATCCGGAGGTCGAGGTTTCGGTGACGCTCAACGTCGCCCGCTCCGCCGACGAGGCCGAGCGCCAGGCGCGCGGCGAGGATCTCTCCGCCCGCGAGCAGGACACGTTCGAGTTCGAAGAGGACGAGGACGAAGAGGCCGAGGGCGAGGAAGCCGCTGAGGCCGAGGCTGGCGAGGAAGAGGCTCTCTGAGCGTTCCCCTCTCGCCCCATGAACGAGAAGGCCCTGCTCCGGCGGGGCCTTTTTGTTTTGGTTCTGCGCTCGCCAAGCGAACCTGTCACTGCCGCGTCATCCGCGCCTGCTACCAAAATTCCGATGTCGGCGCGACCCAACCCTCGCCCGGCCTCGACCCGCAAAACTTCACAGCGGCCGGCCTGTCCGGCCGTTTTTTTGTTCGCGGGTCCCGGAGCCCGTCCGCCGCTTGCGCTTTTTGCGATGAAGCCGCCAGCGGCCTGATTTCTCCGTGATCTTGGCAAGCAGTTCGGCTAAGAGGTGCGGGCCCGGTGCGTCCCGCGCGGGCGGTCCGGGTTTCCACACACCCTTTCAAAATGGACACAAGGGAAATGACCGCTTTCAAATCGGAGTTCTTGAAGACCCTCAGCGAACGGGGCTTCATCCATCAGATCTCGAACCCGCAAGGGCTCGACGATCTGTATCGGTCCGAGACGGTCACCGCCTATATCGGCTTCGACTGCACGGCCAAGAGCCTGCATGTCGGCTCCCTCGTCCAGATCATGATGCTGCACTGGATGCAGAAGACCGGGCACCGCCCCATCGCCTTGATGGGCGGCGGCACCACGCGGATCGGCGACCCGTCGTTCCGCGACAGCGCCCGCCCGCTGCTGGACGATGCCCAGATCGAGGAGAACAAGGACGGCATCCGCAAGGTGTTCGACCACTTCCTCACCTTTGGCGAGGGCCCCAAGGACGCCCTGATGCTCGACAATGCCGACTGGCTGATGAGCATCAAGTATGTCGAGTTCCTGCGCGACGTCGGCCGACACTTCTCGGTCAACCAGATGATCCAGCGCGATGCCGTGCGCACCCGCCTGGAGCGCGAGCAGCACCTCTCCTTCCTGGAGTTCAACTACATGCTGCTGCAGGGCTACGACTTCGTCGAGCTCTACCGGCGCACGGGCTGCCGGGTGCAGATGGGCGGCTCCGACCAATGGGGCAACATCGTCTCCGGCGTCGACCTCGGCCGCCGCATGGAGGAAATCGAGCTCTTCGCGCTGACGACGCCGCTGCTCACCACCGCCTCGGGCGCCAAGATGGGCAAGACGGCGGAAGGCGCGGTCTGGCTCAACCCGGACATGCTGTCGGCCTATGACTACTGGCAGTTCTGGCGCAACACCGAGGATGGCGATGTCGAGCGCTTCCTGAAGCTGTTCACGGTGCTGCCGCTCGACGAGATCGCCCGCCTTGCCGCTCTCGGCGGGTCCGAGATCAATGAGGCGAAGAAGGTGCTCGCCACCGAAGCGACCGCCATGGCGCATGGCCGCAAGGCTGCCGAAGAGGCCGCCGAGACCGCGCGCCGCGCCTTCGAGGAAGGCGCGCTGGCCGAGGGCCTGCCGACGGTGGAGATCGCCCGCGGCGAGCTGGAAGCGGGCCTCGGCCTGCTGGCCGCCTTCGTCACGGCAGGCCTGTGCGCCTCCAACGGCGAGGCGCGTCGTCAGGTCAAGGGCGGCGGCCTGCGCGTCAACGATGTGGTGGCCCAGGACGAGAAGCGCGTTCTTGGGCCGACAGATCTCGTCGAGGACGGCGTCATCAAGCTCTCCCTCGGCAAGAAGCGCCACGTGCTGCTGAAAGCCGTCTGAGCCGTCAAGCCACTGCCGACACGACTGCAGACCCCCGGGCGCGCGCGCCCGGGGGTCTGTCGTTCTGGGGGCATCGCCCTCAACGGTATTCGAAGATCTTGCGGAAGATGCCCGGCGCCATCGCCGAGGCCGGGTTCACCGTCAGCACCGGATCGGCGAGCGACCCCGTCAGCCGATAGGTGACGCCGATCAGCCCCTCGTCGGCCCCGCCGCCAAGCGCAAAGCCCAGGATCGGGATCTTGGCGAAGAGATTGTTGATGGCGAAGGCCGGCACGAACGTGCCCGTCATGTCGAGCGAACGGGTCGCGAGATCGACATTGCCCGAGACCGTGCCGCCGATCGTCGGGCCGGCCAGCGTGCCTTCGGTGACGGTCAGCATGTCGCCGCTGCGGCGGAACACCAGCTCCAGCACGCTGAAACTCGCCTCGCCACGACGCTCCACTCCGGCAAGGACCTGGTTGCGACGCGGGTCGCGCGCATCCAGCACCGCCGGGCTGCGCGCCAGCGCCTGGATCGCCGGATCCTCGGTGATCGCCAGCCGCTTGATCTTGAAGTTCCCGTTCCAGTCATTGGCCGTGGGCATGGCGATCGAGAGAATGCCGACACCGCCCCGCATGCGCTGGTAGAGATTGGCGAAACGCAGGATTGCGCCCGTATCCTGGAAGGTGCCGGTCACTTCGCGGCCCGCCCCTTCCCCGGTCATCCTCACCTGGAACACCGACCTGCCGCCCGACGAGCCGGACAGGTCGAGCGCCCGCAGATCGCCGCCCGTCTTCGACATGGACAGCGACACGCCCGACAAGGTGACGCCGTTGAAGCCGATCAACTGCCCGACCTCGGCGGTGATCTTCAGCGCGGTCTTGTCGCCGCCGCCGGGTCCCCCCTTGCCGCTGAGATTGGCGACCAGCCCGCGCGCGTCGAGCCGGTTCGCCCGCAGGTCGACGGTGATCTGCTTGCCGCGCTTGGACAGCCGCAGGCTGGCATCGTCGCTTGCCCGCAAGGCGAAGCGCGAAAACTCCGCCCGCTCCAGATCGCCCGTTGCAGTCAGGGTGATGTTGCCCTCGACCTCCACGCCTTCCGAGGTCAGCCGGAACCCGCGGATCTCCCGCTGTCCGCCACTCTCGCTCATGCGGAATTGCGCGCGCGCGGCAACGCCGGGGCTCTTGCTCCAGCCCAGATCCGCCAGTTCGATGGAGGCCCGCGTGAGATCCACCTGATAGGACTGCCCGGCCTCCGTCTCCTCGGTCGTCAGCTTGAGCGGACCGTTGACGAAGCCGCGAATGTCGATGCCGCGCTCGGCGAGCTGGGCTGCCGTCGCCTCGATCACCACCCCCTGACGGGCGGCGACCGCCTTGCCGTCGGCGTTGTCGAAGGGCACCACCAGGTCCAGATTCGCCGGCAGCCCGTCGAGCTTTCCGCGTCCCTTCAGCGACAGGCTGCCCTCGTCGACGTCGAATGTGAGATCGGCGCCGCTCAGCTTGTGTCCCCGGATCGCCCGGCTGTTGGAGAAGCCCTTGAGCGAGCCGGACAGGTCCCAGTCGACATCGTCGACACGAACATCCTTGACCAGCGCAAAGCGTGCGTTGAGCGTCATCGCGCCGGATCCGGCGACGTCCTCCGGCGCCAGGTCGTTGCGCGACAGCACCGTGAACGGCTCGGCGTCGAGCAGCGTCGCCAGCGACTTCGCCGGCCCCTTCGCCGTCAGCTTGAGCACGCCGGTCTTGGTGCCGCTCTCGCGCAGATCCGGCACCTGGAACACGGTGTCGCTGATGGCAATCTGCTCGCCCGGCCGCGCCACCATCACGCCCGAGGACGACGTGACGGTCAGCACTTCGTCGGCGACATGGATACGCCCCGACAGGCCCTGCGCCACCGGCACCGTGCCGACCGTGCTGAGGCTCAGATCGGAAAAGGCAATGTCGACCTGCACGTCGTCGCCCGACCACCCGGCTTCCGGATCGTCGACGTCGAAGGCGGCCGGCCGCAGCGAGACCATCGCCCTGCCGCTGTCGATCCGCCCGTCGACCAGATGCTCGATCACCCAGGCCCGCGCCGGCGGCATCATGGTGATCGGCCACAACCGCTTCAGGCTCGCGACCGACATCGGGCCGCTTTCAACCGCAAGGGCCATGTAGAGGCCGTCATCGCCGGCGCGCACCGACCCGGCGCCATCCATCTCGGCCGCACCCGAACGCAGCGCCAGCTTGTCGAAATGAAGCTCTCTCTCCTTGAGGTCGGCGCGCCCCTCCGCCAGGAACGCCTCCATCTCGAAAGGCGGGCCCGCCACGTCCGAGGGGCCGATGCGCGCGTCCCGCGACACGATGCGGAAGGACCACATGTCCTGCCATTCCCGCGGCGGCTCCACCAGCCCCTCGAACGGCAGGACCGTGTTGCCGTACTGGTAGAGGGACGGAACCACGCGAAAGCCCGGGGTTCCGGCCTCCCAATAGAGCTGAATGTCGATCTTGTCGAAACCGACCACGGTGTGACCGGTGTTGATCCAGCCCGGCGAGACAATGACGCCGGCCCGCGTCGTGTCGAACGCCCCGTCCGCGCCCATGGCCACGTCGAGCCGGGCCCGCACCGGGATGCCGAGCCCCTTGCCCGCGTCGACCGAGGACTCGACGGAGACGAACTCGCCCAGCGTGACGTCGTACAGGTCGACCCGCATCAGGCTCTCGCCGGTCTCGGGGTCGACAGAGCGGCGGGCCTTGGCCTTCCACTGGCCGAGCCGGCCGGCGATCTCGGCATCCGCCTGCAGCGTGCCGTCGTCGGCCCTGGTCAGTTCGGCGTCGATGCCGCGCATGCGATAGGTCTTCTCGCCCTCCGCGACGATCTCCGCCGAGACCAGTTCGATCCGGGCGATGCCGCGCTGCGCCAGTTGCGCCGTGGCAAGCCGCGCCATGCGATCGGCCGCCTCGGCGATCACCGCCATGTCCGGGATCTCGCTCGACGAGGCGGAGCGCGCCGCATTGGCAATACTCAGGCGCGCATGTTCGAGCCGGATCTCGGACAGGCGCATCTCGCCTTGCAGAAGCGCCAGCGGGTCGAGCGGCGCGGACACGCGCGGCACTTGCAGCGAGAGGCCGTCATCCGCCTCCGCCTCGATCGACAGGTCCAGCAATTCGGCCTTGGGCGGCAGACCTTCGGAGAGATCGATGGTCACCGCCCCCACCCGCAGCCGCGCCCCCGGCGCCAGCGCGCCCTCGGAGAGATACTGCGCCAGGTAAGGCATGGAGACCGGCCCGCTGCCGAAGGTCACCGCCAGCCCGCCAAGGGCGGACACGGCCAGGATGCCGACGATCACCAGCACCACCCGCCAGGGTCGGCGACGCCGCCGGCCATGCAGCACGTCCCGCAAGGGCCTGTCACGATGTATGAGGCGTTTAAGCAGTGTCCCGGTCCTTTGGGCGTGGCAGGCTGATCATCCGCGAATCGGAATGATCATACTATGTCCGCGAAAGGGGATCCGAGCCCGTCGGTAATACGTATCCGCAACTGGCAGGGATTCGTGGACTATCCCTCCCCCAAATGACCAAAGGAAGGCAGCATGACGGAAATCACGACAGGAATCGCCGCACCGGATTTCGAGCTCGAGCGGGACGGCGGCGGCACGCTGCGCCTGTCCGATCTGCGCGGCCGCAAGGTCGTGCTCTACTTCTACCCCAAGGACGACACGCCGGGCTGCACCAAGGAGGCCATCGCCTTCACCGCCCTGGCCTCGGAGTTCGAGGCAGCGGGCGCGGTCGTCGTCGGCATCTCGCCGGATACGGCGGCCAAGCACGACAAGTTCAAGGCCAAGCACGACCTCTCGGTGATCCTCGCCGCCGATCCGGACGCCGCGGTCGCCACCGCCTGGGGCGTCTGGGTGGAAAAGTCGATGTATGGCAGGACCTATATGGGCGTGGACCGCTCGACCTTCCTGATTGACGGGGCCGGCCAGATCGTCGAGACGTGGCGCAAGGTCAAGGTTCCCGGCCATGCCGAGGCCGTGCTGGAGGCCGTCCGCGCGACCCGGTGAGCCGTCGTGGGGCCCGCCGCCGCGAAGCACTCCGCATGAGAGCCGTGCGGCGGCGCCGCCCGTAACGCCTTCGGAGCTTGCATGCGCGTCTCACCAGGCAAGGCCGACACGGCCGACTTCACTCCCGCATCCCTTGCCTGCGGCGCGCGCCGTGTCGTGGCGGCCCGCTCGCTGGACGAGAAGACCGCCGTGGCCCATGCCACCGCTCGCGCCTGGTTCGGCCGCACCTTGTCGCTGCGCCGGCGCACCGGCGGCGAGCGGATGCCGGACCAGCCCGGCCGTCCCGACACGCCGATCCTGCTGCCGCCCCGCGACATGCCCAAGCGCGCCATCGGCGGCACCTCGGGCCGCATCGCCCTGCTGCACTCCCTCGCCCATATCGAGCTCAACGCCGTCGACCTCACCTGGGACATGGTCGGCCGCTTCGCCGACCGCCCCCTGCCCCGCTCCTTCTTCGACGACTGGGTGCGCGTGGGGCTGGAAGAGGCCAAGCATTTCTCGCTGCTGCGCCGGCGGCTGGAGGAGCTCGATTCGCATTATGGCGCCCTGCCCGCCCATCACGGGCTGTGGGAGGCGGCCGCAAGCACAGGCGATGATCTCGCCGGCCGGCTGGCGGTGATTCCCCTGGTTCTGGAGGCGCGCGGCCTCGACATCACCCCGCCGATGATCGAGAAGGCGCGCGAGCGCGGCGACCCGGAAACCGCAGCGATCCTGGAGATCATCTATCGCGACGAGAAACGCCATGTCGCCTTTGGCGCCAAATGGTTCCGCTATCTGTGCGACCAGGACCGCCGCGATCCCGAAGCCCGCTTCCAGGAGTTGGTGCGCCGCCATTTCAAGGCCGGCCTGAAGCCGCCGTTCAACGACCGGGCACGCTCGGAAGCCGGACTGACGCCCGGCTTCTACCGACCGCTGGTTCGCCTTACCGGCTGAATGGATTCTCGAATTCGGACAGTTCCTTAGCTTTTGTTAACCTTAACGGGCGCATGATCGGAGCCGAACGAGGTGCCGCGTGAGTGTCTGGCACCGCCGGGAACGGGTCCACAGACGCATGACAGGACACGCTGCAAACGGCCGCAGGGACTTCGGCAAGCGCAAGGAGCCGCATCGGGTGATCATCGCCCGCGGCGACCATGTCCGCAGCTTCACCATCTCCCCCCTGATGGCGGGTCTGGCGACGACGGTCGTGGCCGCGCTTGCGGTCGGCTATATCGGCGCCACCGCCTATCTCGTCCTGCGCGACGACATCATCCAGTCTTCTGCCGAACGTCAGGCGCAGATGCAGCTCTCCTACGAGGACCGCATCGCCTCGCTGCGCTCGCGCATCGACCAACTCACCAGCCGCCGCGTGCTCGAGCGCCGCAGCATCGAGGAGCAGCTCGCCGACGTGGTCGAGCGCCAGCGCGATCTCGACACCCGTCAGGCGCGCGTTTCCGGACTGCTCGCCAAGGCGGCCGAAAGCGGCATTCGCGTCGCGGTCGCCGGACCGGTGCCGCCCGCCAAGCCGGCGAGCCTCGCCATTGACACGACCAATGCGCCCACCGGCATCGGCGGCACGCCGGAGCCGATCGAGATCTCGCCGCTGCTGAGCCTGCGCGGCACCCGCTCCGAAGACAATGCCGCCGCCGAGGCCGCCGCCCGTCAGGGGGCCGCCGCCCCAGGCAAGCCGCTGCGCGACCTCGCCCCGGCCGGGCCCTCTGCCGAGGGCGCCGCCGCCGGTCCCGACCGGCGCATCGAGATCATCGAGGACGTCAATGCCGCGCTCGACCGCATGGACAGCGAGGCACACGCGGCGCTCGACGTGATCGCCGTCACCGCCGAGCGCGACGCGGCGACCATCGCCGATGCCGCCGACCAGCTCGGCCTGCAGCTTGCCGGCGCCAAGCATCTGCCGGCCTCCGGCCAGGGCGGCCCGTTCGTGCCGCTCGCCGACACCGATTTCGATTCGCGCATCCAGCGCGCGGAGACGGCGCTTGTCGCCCTCTCCCAGGTCAAGGACGCCGCCCGCGGCATCCCGCTCGCCTCGCCGCTTCCCGGCGCCGAGCTCTCCTCCCCCTTCGGCCCGCGCGTCGACCCCTTCCTCGGCCGCATGGCCATGCATACCGGCCTCGACTTTCGCGCCGCCACCGGCGAGGTGATCCGTGCGCCGGCGCCGGGCAAGGTGGTCTTCGCCGGGCGCAACGGCGGCTATGGCAAGTCGGTCGAGATCCGCCACCCGAGCGGCGTCGTCACCCGTTTCGCCCATATGAGCCGGATTTCGGTGAACGAGGGCGAGACGGTCGCGACCGGCGCCCGGCTCGGCACCGTCGGCTCCACCGGCCGCTCCACCGGCCCGCACCTGCATTACGAAATCCGGGTCAACGACCGGCCGCTCAATCCGGCCCGCTTCCTGCGCACCGGCGAGAAGATCAGCCCGCTGCTCGGCGACTGACCACCGCTCCTGCAGACCCACAAACGCGAAACGGCGCCCGCGGGCGCCGTTTCCTGTTGCCTGGTCTCATACTGGCGAGCGGAGCGGCCGTCAGTCCACGTCCTCGACCGTCTCCGGCGCGCCGCCAAAGGCGCGCTGCGCCAGCGTCGCTTCCATGAAGTCGTCAAGGTCGCCGCCCAGCACGCCGGTCGGGTTGGTGCTCTCGACGCCCGTGCGCAGGTCCTTCACCAACTGGTAGGGCTGCAGCACATAGGAGCGGATCTGGTGGCCCCAGCCGATCGAGGTCTTCGAGGCAGCCTCGGCATTGGCCTTCTCCTCGCGCTTCTGCAGCTCCAGCTCGTAGAGCCGCGCCTTCAGCATCGACCAGGCGGTCGCCCGGTTCTTGTGCTGCGAGCGCTCCGACTGGCATTGCACCACGATGCCGGTCGGCTGGTGGGTGATGCGCACCGCCGAGTCGGTCGTGTTGACGTGCTGGCCGCCCGCGCCCGAGGCACGGTAGGTGTCGATGCGGCAGTCGCTCTCGTTCACCTCGATCTCGATCGAGTCGTCGATGACCGGATAGACCCACACGGAGGCGAAGCTGGTGTGCCGCCGCGCCTGGCTGTCATAGGGCGAGATGCGCACCAGCCGGTGCACGCCCGATTCCGTCTTCAGCCAGCCATAGGCGTTCTCGCCCTTGACCTTGAGCGTCACCGACTTGATGCCGGCTTCCTCGCCGTCATGGAGCTCGAGCACCTCGACCTTGTTGCCGTGCTGCTCCGCCCAGCGGGTGTACATGCGCAGCAGCATGCTCGCCCAGTCCTGGCTCTCGGTGCCGCCGGCGCCGGAGTTGATTTCCAGATAGGCGTCGTTGCCGTCGGCTTCGCCCGACAGGAGCGAGGCGATCTGGCGCTTGTTAACCTCGCTGCGCAGCGCCTTCAGCGCCGCCTCGGCCTCGCCGATCACCTCCTTGTCGCCTTCCATCTCGCCGAGTTCGATCAGCTCGAGATTGTCGGCAAGGTCGGCTTCCAGCTTGCGCACGCCGCTCAGCCCGTCATCGAGCTGCTGGCGCTCGCGCATCAGCTTCTGCGCCTTGGCAGGGTCGTTCCAAAGGGTCGGATCTTCGGACGCGGCGTTCAGTTCATCCAGACGGACAATCGCGTTGTCCCAGTCAAAGATGCCTCCTCAGCAGGCTTATGGCCTGCTTGATTTCGTCGACCACGGCCTCGGTTTCAGCGCGCATCGCCGTCCTTTCTCGCCAGTTGGGGGTTGCAGTTCGAAAAGAGGGACGCGGCGACAGCCAAAGGCCCGGCGGCGCGTCCGTTTCGGTCGCGGACCATAGTTGATCGGCCCGCCGATCGCAAACGCCGCGGCCGGGTCTCCCCCGCCGCGGCGCCGAAGATTTCAGGTCCAGACATACGGCAGTGCCGAAGCGGACGCGTCAGGTCAGTACAGGCCGCCGGTGCCGCTCATCACCGCCTGCCCCGCCTCCGGCGAGACCGTGCGCGGAATGCCGATCTCGTCCTGGAAGCCGATGATCGAATATTCGTCCGGCGGCGCCGTGCCCGGCTTGAAGCCTTCCAGGATCGTGCCCGGCGTGCCGGCGCCCGCGCGCAGGCCCGTCTGCCGGTTGATCGGGATGAGCTGCAGCCCCTTGGGCACGCGGAACTCGACCGGCGGGCTGTCCTTCAGCGCCGCCTGCATGAATTCGGTGAAGATCGGCGCCGCCACCTGACCGCCGGTCGCGCCGCGCCCCATCGGCTTCGGCGTGTCGTAGCCGACGAACACGCCGACCGTCAGATCGGGCGTGTAGCCGACGAACCAGGCGTCCTTCTCCTCGTTGGTCGTGCCCGTCTTGCCGGCGACCGGACGGCCGAGGACCTTGATGCTGGTGGCGGTGCCGCGCTGGACGACGCCTTCCATCATCGAGGTGATCTGATAGGCGGTCATCGGATCGAGCACCTGCTCGCGATTGTCGATCAGCTCCGGCTCGCCCTGGTTCGCCCAGTGATCGGTGGCGCAGGTCTCGCAGATCCGCTCGTCATGGCGATAGACGGTCTTGCCATAGCGGTCCTGGATCCGGTCGATCAGCGTCGGCTGCACCTTGCGACCGCCATTGGCGATCATCGCATAGGCGGTGACCATGCGCATGACGGTGGTCTCGCCGGCGCCGAGCGACATGGACAGAACCGGGGTCATCGCATCGTAGATGCCGAACCGCTTGGCATATTCGGCGACGAGCGGCATGCCCATGTCCTGTGCCAGACGCACCGTCATGACGTTTCGCGACAGTTCGATGCCGACGCGCAGGGTCGAGGGGCCGTAATACTTGCCGCCATAGTTCTGCGGCCGCCACATCGGCAGGCCGGGGCCCTGCGCCATCTCGAACGGCGCGTCCATGACCACGCTGGAGGGCGTGTAGCCGTTGTCGAGCGCCGCCGCATAGAGGAACGGCTTGAACGACGAACCCGGCTGGCGATAGGCCTGCGTCGCGCGGTTGAACTCACTCTGCGAGAAGGAGAAGCCGCCGACCATCGCCAGCACACGGCCCGTATAGGGGTCCATCGCCAGCAGCGCGCCGGAGACGCTCGGGAACTGGCGCAGCTCGTAAGCCCCGTCCGCTCCCTTCTCGACATAGACCACGTCGCCGGGCGACAGCACGTCGCCGACGCTGTTCGGCGAGCGGCCGCTGACCCGCGCCCATTTCATGCCGGCGAGCGGCAGGGACACCCGCTCGCGCTCGCTCGACAATTCGCCGCTGGCCAGCCGGCCCGGCTTGAGGCCGACCTCGGCGCGATCGCCAGACGTCGACAGGACCACGGCAAGCTGCCACTCCGGCACGTCGGACATGCCGTCGATCCGGGACAGGTCCGCGCCCCAGTCGCCCGCGCCGAGCTCGATCTTCTGCACCGGGCCGCGCCAGCCGCCGCGGCGCTGGTCGAAGGCGATGAGACCGTCCATCAACGCCTTGCGCGCGATCACCTGCAGCTTCGGGTCGAGGGTCGAGCGGACCGACAGGCCGCCTTCGTAAAGGCGCGTCTCGCCATAGAGATTGGCGATCAGCCGGCGCACCTCCTCGGAGAAATATTCCGAGGCGAAGAGGTGGGTGCCGCGCGAGCGCAGCTTGACGGTCAGCGGCTTGGCCTTGGCTTCCTCGCCCACGAGACTGTCGATGTAGCCGTTCTCGACCATGCGGTCGATCACCCAGTTGCGACGCTCGATCGCCGCATCGCGCTCGCGGAACGGGTGGTAGTTGTTCGGCCCCTTCGGCAGCGCGGCGAGATAGGCCACCTCCTCCAGCGTCAGCTCGTGCACCGACTTGTCGAAATACAGCAGCGAGGCGGCGGCGACGCCATAGGCGCCGACCCCGAGATAGATCTCGTTGAGATAGAGCTCGAGGATCTCGTCCTTGGTGTAGGCCTGTTCGATGCGCAGGGCGAGGATCGCCTCCTTGACCTTGCGCTCCATCGACACTTCGTTGGTCAAGAGGAAGTTCTTCGCCACCTGCTGGGTGATGGTCGAGGCGCCCTGCGGCCGGCGGCCGCTGCCGTAATTGCGGAAATAGGCGACCGCCGCACGGGCGATGCCTTCCGGATCGATGCCGAGATGGGAATAGAAGTTCTTGTCCTCGGCCGAGATATAGGCCTGCTTCAGCAGGTCGGGGACCGCCTGGATCGGCAGGAACAGGCGCCGCTCCTTGGCATATTCGGCCATCAACTGGCCGTCGGCCGCGTGCACGCGGGTCATCACCGGCGGCTCGTAGTTCTTGAGCGCGGTATAGTCCGGCAGGTCCTCGGACAGGTCCTGCAGGAACAGCCAGATGCCCGCGGCCACGAGCAGACCCAGCACGGCACCGATGCCGAACAGGTAGCCGAAGAGTTTGATCAGGAACTTCATATATCCGGCTCGTCTATCCCGGTAATCTCGATCTTGCGATGCGCTGGCCGGTCTTCCGGCCGGCCCGGACGGAGCGGACTTGCGCCGCGCCGTCATGCCCCCGTTGCGATCCCGGCGCAATAGCGGATCGGGACCGCGCTGCCCCTTGTTCCCTGTCGCGGGCGCCGATCGCGGCCGCGTTTGAGAACCCCCACTCCTTCCGCGACCAATATGGCGATGCTGAGGCGGAGCCCCACCTCACTCCACCTGCTCCTCCGCGTCGGTCTTGGCGGTGACCGCGGTCGTGTGCGAAAGCTTCATCGCGCCATCGCCGAAGCGGCGCCCGAAATAGCCGTCGATCGCCGCGACCAGCGCCTGCGTCATGCGTCCGCGCCACTCCTCGGTGGTCATCAGCTTCTCGTCCAGGCGGTTCGACAGATAGCCGAGCTCGACCAGCGCGGACGGCACGTCATGCGCCGTCAACACGCGGAAACCGGCGGATCTGTGCGGATTCTTGACCAGTTGCGCGGTGCCGCGCAGCTCATCCACCAGCGTCCGGGCGAACAGGAAGGAGAACTTCTTGGTTTCCTGGCGGGCCAGGTCGATGAGGATGTCGGTGACGTCGTCCGGCTCGTTGGCAAGGTCGATGCCGGCGATCACGTCCGAGCGGTTCTCGCGCTCGGCAAGGGCGGCGGCGATCTCGTCGCTCGCCGTCTCCGACAGGGTGTAGACGCCGGCACCGCGCACCTGGTCGCGGCCGATTCGCACCGAATCCGCATGGATCGACAGCAGCAGGTCGGCCTCCAGCTCGCGGGCGATGTGGACCCGCTCGCGCAAGGGAACGAACACGTCTTCGTCCCGCGTCATCCGCACCTCGTAGCGCCCGCTCGCCATCAGCCTGTCGCGCAGCAGCCGGGCGAAGTCGAGCACGATGGCCTTTTCCAGCGTGCCGGTGGTGCCCCGGGCGCCCGTGTCGATGCCGCCATGGCCGGGGTCGAGCACGATCAGCGGCTTGTCGCGGCGGCGGGTGGCGGTGAGCTTGTCGCCCTTGCGCGCGGCCTGGGGCGCCGGCGTCTTCGCCGTCTCCAGGAACGTCTCGCGGCTGGTGCCGACAAGATCGAGCACCAGCCGCGCCGGCTGGTCGGAGACCGGCGGCAGCACGAAGGACTTGTCGACCGCGACCGGCCCGGAAGCATCAAGCACGATGCGCGACTTGCCGGCGGCGAACATGCCGAAGCGCCAGGCGGTGATCAGGCCGCGCCCGTCCTGCCCGGCCGCCGCCGGCAGGTCGAAATTGACATGCGGCAGGTCGATGACGACGCGATAGGGATCGGACAGGGTCGAGACCGCGAAGTCCACCGGCGCGGACAGGTCCATGATGAAGCGGGTGCGCGCCTCGTCGCCGGCGATCCGCGCCTCGCGCGCCACCGCCTGCCCCGACGCGCTCCCGGAGGCCTGTTCGGCCAGGGCCGGACCTCCAGCAAGCACCAGACCGGCGGCCAAGACCAGGCCGCTCGCCAGCACAGGGCCGCGGGCCGGCGCCAAACGGGCAACCAGCGCCAGCAGACCTGTCATGCGCGCGATGATCGTCACTCGATATGCCTCTCGCCGGTCCCTGCCCGCCCCGCCGGTTTACTGCAGCAAGATGTACCTCGGGGCAAGTTAACCTTTCATTGACGATACGACGCCCGCTGCACGGATGCGAGGCAGAAGCGGCCCGATGCAAGCCTGGGTCAGTGTCCTTCCGTCAGCCTACTTGCCATATGCCTTCCGCGACCGTAAAAGAAATGCGACGGGTCCGGGAGTTGAAGCTGATTCAGCCTGGATCGTTCTGGTGCCATCTGGCGGCGTCCGGTCAAGCCAACTGTACTTTCGTAAACAGCGAACGATCAATTGGCAGCGGCGCCCGGCAGGGTGGCCATCGAATTCGTGCGTTCCCGGTCTGCGTGGCGAAGGCCGAACACCGGGAACCGGTCGATGGTGCCGCGTGTCAGCGATGCCTCGTGCCAGCAACGGCGCGCCGCGTGTCGACGACACCCCGCATTCCGGACGCTTGCGTCCCGACCGGCGTTCCGCAGCGCCCCTGGCCCCGCTCATCGGCGGCGCTTCGGGCATCGGCGACGGAACGAGGCGCATGAAGCGTCCGGCAGCGCACTGCGCGGCCGGCACACGATGGCCGCAAGGCTGGCCGGAGCCCCGTCTCGGCTTGCCACCGACGGCCGCCTCAGCGCCCGGCAAGGCAGCCGACAGGACTGACACATCCGGCCCGCCGCAAGGCGGCGGCCGCCGCAACATGGCTTACTGGGCGCTGCAATGAACCAATGCGCGAAGACGATCCTGAAGGGACACGAGGCCGCCGTCACCGGCGTCGCCGGGTCCGGACGGATCGCCGCGCGGTGCAGCACCCCTTCGTCTTTCATCACACCGCAGAACAGGACGGCCGCCTTCGCGCGGATCCGGGCCGGCGTAACAAGCCGCCCGGGCGCGACGGTCGTGGAGACATCCATCAATGGCAAACAAAATGCTGATCGACGCCGCGCACCCGGAGGAGACCCGGGTCGTCGTGGTGCGTGGAAACAGGGTCGAGGAATTTGATTTCGAGGCCGCGAACCGCAAGCAGCTTCGCGGCAACATCTATCTGGCCAAGGTAACGCGGGTCGAGCCGTCGCTGCAGGCGGCCTTCGTCGACTATGGCGGCAACCGGCACGGCTTCCTCGCCTTCGGCGAGATCCACCCCGACTACTATCAGATCCCGGTCGCCGACCGGCAGGCCCTCATCGAGGAAGAGGAGGCCGAGGCCGCCCGCGCCGACGACGACGAGCGCCCCTCGCGCCGCAAGCCGAAGGCCGCCAGGCCCGCCAGCCAGGAGAACGGCGAGGCTGTCGCCTCCGAGGAGAGCGAGAACGGCGAGGACGACGTCGAGTCGGTCGGCGCCGAAGACGCGATGGAGGAGGTTCCCCAGCGCGTCCGCAAGCACCGCAAGCAGTACAAGATCCAGGAAGTCATCAAGCGCCGGCAGGTGCTCCTGGTGCAGGTCGTCAAGGAGGAGCGCGGCAACAAGGGCGCGGCGCTGACCACCTACCTGTCGCTGGCCGGCCGCTATTCGGTCCTGATGCCGAACACCGCCCGCGGCGGCGGCATCTCGCGCAAGATCACCACCCCGACCGACCGCAAGCGGCTGAAGAAGATCGCCTCCGAACTGGAAGTGCCGCAGGGCATGGGCGTGATCCTGCGCACCGCCGGCGCCAGCCGCACCAAGGCCGAGATCAAGCGCGATTTCGAATACCTGATGCGGCTTTGGGAGAACGTGCGCGACCTGACGCTGCAGTCGTCGGCGCCCTATCTCGTCTATGAGGAGGGATCGCTGATCAAGCGCTCGATCCGCGACCTCTACAACAAGGACATCGACCAGGTGCTGGTCGCCGGCGACGACGGCTATCGCGAAGCCAAGGACTTCATGCGCATGCTCATGCCGAGCCATGCCAAGAACGTCCAGCCCTACAAGGAGGCGACGCCGGTTTTCTCGCGCTTCATGGTCGAAAGCCAGCTCGATGCGATGTTCTCGCCGCAGGTGACGCTGAAGTCGGGCGGCTACATCGTCATCAACCAGACCGAGGCGCTGGTCGCCATCGACGTCAACTCCGGCAAGTCGACGCGCGAACACAATATCGAGGACACCGCCGTCCAGACCAATCTGGAAGCGGCGGAGGAAGTGGCGCGCCAGCTCCGGCTGCGCGACCTTGCCGGCCTGATCGTGATCGACTTCATCGACATGGAGGAGAACAAGAACAACCGGGCCGTCGAGCGCAAGCTGAAGGACTGTCTGAAGAACGACCGCGCCCGCATCCAGGTCGGCCGCATCTCGCATTTCGGCCTTCTGGAGATGTCGCGCCAGCGCATCCGCACCGGCGTCCTGGAAAGCTCGATGACGCCCTGCCCGCATTGCCACGGCACCGGCATGATCCGCTCGGTGGAATCGGTGGCGCTGCATGTGCTGCGTTCGCTCGAAGACCACCTGCTGAAGGGCGCGACGCACAATCTGATCGTCCGCACGACGACCGAGGCGGCGCTCTACATCCTCAACCAGAAGCGCGGTCACCTCGCCGACCTGGAGGAGCGGTTCGGCCTCGAGGTCACCGTGCAGGCCGGCCATATGGACAATGGCCAGCACTATGTGCTGGAGCGCGGCGAGCCGATCGAGGCGCGCCCGAACATCGCCCCGCGCATGATCCAGCCCTCGACCGTGATGCCGATGACGGTGGACGAGGCCGACGAGATCGATGAGATCGACGAGATCGAGGAGGACGAGGAGGCCCCGCGGTCGTCGTCCGGCCGCGACGAGAGGGCCCGCGACGAGAGCGACGGCGAGGACGGCGCCCGCAGCAAGCGCCGCCGCCGCCGCCGGCGCCGGCGTCCGTCCTCCGAGGAGGACCAGCAGCGGACGCAGGGCGTTGCCGGCGACCGGGCTGACGAGAGGACCGGCGAGAGCGACGACGAGAGCCTTGAGGACGGCGAGCCGGACGGCGAAGCCGAGGCCGGGGCGAGCGAACGCGGCGAGGACGGCGACGAGGACGAGCGGGCCCGCCGCAAGCGCCGCCGCGGCCGCCGGGGTGGCCGCCGCAGCCGCCGCGACGGCGAAGGCGAGAACGGCGAGAGCGAGAGCGACGAGCCGGTCGCGCAGGCGTCGGAGACCTCCGGCGACGGCGAGAGCGACGCCAATGCCGAGGCCGGGACCGAGGCTGTTGACAGCGTGAGCGAGGCCGCCGACGAGGGGGCGGAGAGCCCCGACGCGCCGGCGGACGAGGCTCCGGCCGAGGCGGTTTCCGAAACGACGTTGGCGGCAGACGAGCCGGTGACCGAGCCGGCCGCGGAGGCAGCGCCCGAGGCCGAAGCCGAGGCCGAGGCGCAGGAGCCGGCCGAACCAGCGGCTGAGATCGCCGCGGAGGCGGAAGCTGCTGAAGAGACGCGCGAAACCGCACCTGAAGACGGTTCTGAAGACGGTTCTGAAGACGCGCCGGCGGAAGCTGTCGCCGAGGAGGCTACGCCGGCGGCCGAGCCCGTGGTTGCGGCCGAACCGGCAGCTCCGAGCGAGCCCGTCGTGGTGCGCGAGACCGTCTCCAAGGACGGCAGCAGCGAGGAAACCGACCCGGACGGCCCGAAGCGGTCCGGCTGGTGGCAGCGCCGCAGCTTCTTCTGATCTTTCATCAATGACATGACGACGGCGCCCGGAGACATCCGGGCGCCGTTTTCGTTTTGCGGAATTTTGAGAAATTTCGAGACGGATTTTGCAAAATTCCGTCTCGAAATCGCGAAAATTCGAGACGCGCGCGCAAATTCGGCCGGCGATCCGGATCGGCCGGCGGCGGGGATAAGCCGGAACCGGCGCACCTCGTCTGCCCCCTCGCGTGATTACTGTGTCCCCGCGCTATCCCCGGGCCACGCGAAACTTGTCCCCGCCCGCGGACCTGCGGCTATAGTCCTTGAGCGAAGGCGACGTCGGCGATCAGCGCCGGGCCGGCGGGCTTGCCCGAGGCGCTGGCGATCTCGGCCAGCGAGGCGGCGGCGAGGTCGCCGTCCGGCGCCACCCGGTAGCCCTTGGCGGCAAGACGCTCAGCCAGCGCCTGCGGCGTCAGGTCGAACAGCGGCGCGACCTCGGCGATGCTCCCCTTCTCCAGGGCGCCGAGGGCGGCGCGCATCGGATTGCCGCCGCTGGTCCCGGCGGTCAGCACCGGCACGGCGAAGGCCAGGGAGGCGGCAAGGCCGAGGGCGGCCGGGACGAGAAGCTGGCGGCGCTTCAGATAGACGGTGAAGCCGTTCCAGTTGCGCCACAGGTGCAGGGCGACGGGCGCGAGCAGCAGCATCGACAGCCATTCGTGCATGCCGTGAAACACCGCGCTGCTCCAATGGAAGAACAGGGCGACGCCGGACACGGCGGAGACGGCGAAAAGGATGATGGTGAACGTGGTTCCATGGGTTTTCAGGACGCGCAACATGGGGCTCTCCGAAACTGATCTGCCTCCTCTGCGGCAAGGCGTGGCAGACCGGCGCGCACCCGGCAATGGCCAGACTGTAACGGAGTGTCGCAAGGCGTGGCGCCGCGACAGATCCGGACAGTTTTGATGACGTGCGGGGGAGAGGTCCGTGGGAGCGAAGCGATGCCCTGGGGGTGAGGCATTGCCGTGGAGGGCGGCTTGTTCTCACGAACGCTCTGGCAGCCAATGGACCCCGGCTCTGCGCTTGCGCGCGGCCGGGGTGACCTCGGAGGGTGGGGTGACGGCAGGGGCACCGAAGGGACGCCCCCGAGGGTAGGTTGACCGGCGCGTGCTTGCGCGCGACCGGGGGTGACCTCCGAGATGGGGTGAGGCCGTGCCTCCCCCACGGAGGTCATCCCGGCCGCAGGCGAAGCCGGAGAGCCGGGAACCAATGGCGCCCTCAGCGGATATTTGTCGCACATGCCTCTCCCCGCGTCCTCCCGGACGAGGCCGAAGGCCGACGATCCGGGACCGGGGAGCCACGAACGTTCGTGGGGACGGCCGGGAGCGTTTCGGGCAGGCCCTCGGCTCGCCGGTCCCGGGTCGCGCTAGCGCGCGCCCGGGATGACGAAAGGAGAGGATTGCGTCCGGGAGGACGCACGGAAACGGACGAGCGCGGAAGGGCGCGCCGTCCGGAAGGACGAAACGCGAGGGCGGAGCGAAATGCGCCCCCCTCACCCGGCCCGGGGCAGCCAGTCGGCGAGGCGGTCGACAGCCTCGGCGATGACCGCATGGTCGCCGGCGAAGGAAAAGCGCATGTAGGAGCGGCCGTTGACCGGGTCGAAATCCGGGCCCGGTGTTGCCGCGATGCCGGCCTCCTCCAGCATCCGCGAGGCGAAGGCGAGGCTGTCATTGGCGAAGGGACGGATGCCGGCATAGAGATAGAAGGCGCCGTCGACGGGGAGCAGTTCGGTGAAGCCGAGCGTCGGCATGCGCTCCAGCAACAGCGCGCGGTTGCGGGCATAGCCGGCCTTCACCGCCTCCAGCTCGTCGCGCGCGCCGAAAGCGGCGGCCGCTGCCCGCTGCGACAGTTCCGGCGGCGAGATGTAAAGGCTCTGGGCGATGCGCTCGACCGGGCGGACCAGATCCTCCGGCAGCACCATCCAGCCGATGCGCCAGCCGGTCATGCAGTAGTATTTCGAGAAACTGTTGATGACGATGGCCTTGTCGGTGAAGGAGAGCGCCGTCTCCTGCTCGCCGTCGAAGACGAGGCCGTGATAGATCTCGTCGGAGATGAAGCGGATATCGAGCGCCTCGCAGGCATCGCTCAAGGCCTTGAGCGCCTGCGGCGTCATCATCGTGCCGGTGGGATTGGCCGGCGAGGCGACCAGAACGCCCTTGAGCGGGCCCTCGCGATGGGCGGCCTCCAGCAGCGCCGGCGTCAGGGCCCAGCGGGTGTCGGCGCCGACCTCGATCTCGACCGGGACGAGACCCAGCGCTTTCAGGATGTTGCGATAGGCCGGATAGCCGGGCGCGGTGATCGCCACGCGGTCGCCGACATCGAAGGCGGCGAGGAAGGCGAGGTTGAAGCCGGCCGACGAGCCGGTGGTGGCGACGATCCGCGACAGCGGCACATCGAGGCCGTGGGTGTCGCGATAATAGCCGGCGATCGCCTGCCGCAGGCCGGCGAGCCCGCGCGCCTCGGTATAGCCGATGCGCCCGCCCTCCAGCGCCGCGCGGGCCGCCGCGAGCACCGGCGTCGGAGCCGGCGCGCCGGGCTGGCCGACCTCCATATGCAGGATGCGGGCGCCCTCCGCCTCCAGGGCATTGGCGCGCGACAAAACGTCCATGGCGAGGAACGGCTCGACGTCGGACCGGCGGGAGGGATGCGGCATGGAAAGGTCCTGTGTACGCTCATGACGGCAAAGTGACGGAAAACGCCCCAGTCTGCCTATCTCGCGCCGCATTTGCCGCGTCAAGACAGGGAGGCAGTCGGGCAGGCAGACGGGTGGGCAGACGGGTGGGCAGGCAGGGGCGCCGGAGCAGTTGACCGCCCGTCACGGGCTCCCTACCCTTCGCGCGGGCCGCTGTCGAGGCTCGCGGCGCGGGAGGAGCGGGATTTTGCCCGCCGGCCCGACTGACAGCAGACAGATCCGGCAGCAGACAGATCCGGCAAGAGGCTGATCCGGCAACAGGCTGATCCGGCAAGAGGCACAACAGGCAAGAGGCAGAAGATGGGGTCCTTCCGCTCGCTCGACCGAACCGGCACGGCATCGCCCGCGGTGCGCCGCACGGATGCAAGCCGCAGCCCGGCGTGCGGGCTGCTGCACAGGCTGCTGCGCCGACCTCTGCACGGACTGCTGCGCGGACTTCTGCGCCGGAGCGCCGCGCTGGCGATGGCCGGCGTGCTGGCGCTGGGGCCGGCGCTGACGCCGATGGGCACGGCCGCGCGGGCGCAGGGCAGCCTGCCCCTGGTGCGCGACGCGGAGACCGAAGCCTTGATGCGTGACTATGCCGGGCCGATCTTCGACGCCGCCGGCATCGCCCGCCAGCAGGTCGACATCATCCTGGTCAACCGCAACGATTTCAACGCCTTCGTCGCCGATGCCCGCCGCATCTTCATCAATGTCGGGGTGATCATCGACGCCGAGACGCCGGGCGAGGTGATCGGCGTGCTGGCGCATGAGATCGGCCACATCTCCGGCAACCATCTGGTGCGGCTGCGCCAGGCGCTGGCCAATGCCCAGGTGATCGCGGTGATCGGCGCGGTGCTGGGTGCCGGCGCCATCGCCGCCGGCTCCAGCTCCGGCTCAAGCGACATTGCCCAGGGCGGCGCCGGCGCCCTGACCGCCGGCGCGGGGCTGGCCCACCGCTCGCTGCTCGCCTATCGGCGCGGCGAGGAATCGGTCGCCGACCGCGCCGCCCTCACCTATCTGCAGAAGACCCGCCAGTCGGCGCGCGGCATGCTGAAGACCTTCTCGCGCTTCGCCGACCAGACGCTGTTCTCGGCCCAGTACACCGACCCTTACGCGCAGAGCCACCCGATGCCGCGCGAGCGGCTGACCCAGCTCGAGACGGTGGCGCGCCAGAGCCCCTACTGGGACACGCCGGAAGACCCGCGACTGCAGGCCCGCCACGACATGGTGCGGGCCAAGCTGATCGCCTTCACCGCCCATCCGAGCACGGTGGCGCGCGACTACCCGCGCTCCGACAGCTCGCTGCCGGCCGAATATGCGCGGGCCGTCGTCACCATGCGCACGCGCAGCCGCAGCGAAGCGGTCGAGGCGATCGACAAGCTGATCCGCCGGCAGCCGGACAATCCCTATTTCCACGAGCTGAAGGGCCAGGCGCTGCTGGAATCCGGCAACCCCAAGGCGGCCATCGCGCCGTTCCGCCAGGCCTTGAGCCTGCGCCCGCGCGAGGCGCAGTTCCAGATCTGGCTCGGCTTCGCGCTGGTCGCGGCCAACGACAACGCGCTGCTGCCGGAGGCCGAGAAGATCCTCAAGGCCGGCCTGCAGGTGGACGAGAACTCGCCGATCGGCCATTCGCAGCTCGCCATCGCGCTCGGCCGCCAGGGCAAGACGGCGGAGGCGGATGTGGCGACCGCGCGCGGGCTGATGGCGCGCGGCGACTTCCAGGCGGCCAAGCGCTACGCCGCCCGCGCACAAAAAAATTTGAAGCCCGGCACGCCCGCATGGCTGCAGGCCGATGATATCGTGTCCTATAAACCACCGCAGCTTCCCGGCCGCTCGTGAGCGCAAGCGACACTGCGACGGCACCCGCCAACGAGGCCGGACCCACCCGGCCGCTGGAGACCCGAATGAAGAAACTCGTACTGGCCGCCGCCGCGACGCTGGCCCTCCTCCTGTCGCCGCTGGCGCTCGCCCAGGACGCGCCGCTGCAGCGCGGCGATGTCGAGGCCATCGTGCGCGACTACCTCGTCCAGAACCCGGAGGTGATCCGCGAGGCGCTGGAGGAGCTGGAGCGCCGCGAGATCGCCGCCGCCAACAAGGCCCGCTCCGACGCGCTGTCGACGGTGGCCGACATCCTGTTCGATTCCACCCGCCAGGTGGAGCTCGGCAACCGCGAGGGCGACGTCACGCTGGTCGAGTTCTTCGATTACAATTGCGGCTACTGCAAGCGCGCCATGGTCGACATGGAACGGCTGCTGAAGGAGGACGGCAAGCTGCGGATCGTCCTCAAGGAATTCCCGGTGCTGGGCCAGGGCTCGGTCGAGGCGGCGCAGGTGGCGGTCGCCGTCAACCTGGTGGCGCCGGAGAAGTATCACGACTTCCACCGCGAGCTGATGGGCGTGCGCGGCCAGGCCAACAAGGCCTCGGCGCTGGCCGCCGCGACGGCCGCCGGCATCGACGCTGCCAAGGTCGAGGAGACGCTGGGCAAGAGCGAGGTCAACACCACCCTCGAGGAGGTCTACATGCTCGCCAACCGGCTCGGCCTGACCGGCACCCCGTCCTATGTGATCGGCGACGAGGTGGTGATGGGCGCGGTCGGCTACGACCAGCTCAAGGGCAAGATCTCGGCCATGCGCAATTGCGGCCAGGCGACCTGCTGAGCGCCGAAGCCATGGGCGCGGGCAGCGGCAAGATGAGGTCTTTTCCTCATCCCCGCTTGTCCCTATAAGAGGCAGGTATCGTGACGCGGCGCCTTGTGCGGCGCGTCGTCCCTTGCGGGCCCCGTTGCGGAGCCTTCAAGGGACCCTCAACGGGGAATCCATGTCCGCCGCCATCTATGTCCTCAACGGGCCGAACCTCAACCGGCTCGGAACACGGGAGCCTTCCACCTACGGAACGGCGACGCTGGCCGATATCGAGCGGCTGTGCCGCGATGTCGGCGAGGATCTGGACCTGGACATCGAGTTCCGCCAGACCAACCACGAGGGCGTGCTGGTCGACTGGATCCAGGAGGCGGGCGACGTCGCCCAGGGCCTGGTGATCAACCCGGCGGCCTATACCCACACCTCGGTGGCGCTTCACGACGCGATCCGGGCGGTGCAGATCCCGACCGTCGAGGTCCATCTGTCCAACGTCCATGCCCGCGAGGCGTTCCGCCACCGCTCCTACGTGTCGCCGGTCGCGCTCGGCGTGATCTGCGGCTTCGGCCCGACGGGCTACCGGCTGGCGCTGGAAGCGCTGTCGACCGTCATCCGGCCATGACCTTCGGGCGCGCGGCGCCCGACCAACCACGAAAAGACCAAGACAAGCCCATGTCGGAAAAGAAAGACCAGATCGACCAGGACCTGATTCGCCAGCTCGCGATGCTGCTCGACGAGACCAATCTGACCGAGATCGAGCTGGAGCGGGACGACTTCCGCGTCCGCGTCGCCCGTCAGGTGACGGTCGAGGCTCCGGTCTCCTTCGCCCGCGCCGCTGCCGCCGCGCCGGCGCCGGTCGTCGCCACCCCGGTCGCCGCCGCCGAGGCGGCAAGCCATCCGGGCGCGGTGCTCTCGCCGATGGTCGGCACCGCCTACCGCTCGCCGGAGCCGGGTGCGCGCACCTTCGTCGAGATCGGCGACACGGTCGCCGCCGGCGACACGCTGCTGATCGTCGAAGCCATGAAGACCATGAACCAGATCCCGGCGCCGCGCGCCGGACGGGTGACCGCGATCTTTGTCGACGACGGCCAGCCGGTGGAGTACGGCGAGCCCCTCGTCGTCATCGAGTGACGGGGACAAAGCCCATGTTCACCAAGATCCTGATCGCCAATCGCGGCGAGATCGCGCTGCGGGTGCTGCGCGCGTGCAAGGAGCTTGGCATCCAGACGGTGGCCGTGCACTCGACCGCCGATGCCGATGCCATGCATGTGCGCCTTGCCGACGAAAGCGTCTGCATCGGCCCGCCGCCGGCGCGCGACAGCTATCTCAACATCCCGCAACTGCTCGCCGCCTGCGAGATCACCGGCGCCGACGCGGTGCATCCGGGCTACGGCTTCCTGTCGGAAAACGCCCGCTTCGCCGAGATCCTCGAAGCCCATGACATCGGCTTCATCGGCCCGACCGCCGAGCATATCCGCATCATGGGCGACAAGATCGCCGCCAAGCAGACGGCGCGCGACCTGGGCATCCCGGTGGTGCCCGGCTCCGACGGCGCGGTGACGCCGGCGGACGACGCCCATGCCATCGCCCGCGAGATCGGCTATCCGGTGCTGGTCAAGGCGGCGGCCGGCGGCGGCGGACGCGGCATGAAGGTGGCGCTCAGCGAGAAGGACCTCGACACCGCGCTGTCGACGGCCCGCTCGGAAGCCAAGGCCGCCTTCGGCGACGATGCGCTCTACATGGAGAAGTATCTCGGCAAGCCGCGCCACATCGAGATCCAGGTGCTGGGCGACGGCCGGGGCAACGCCATTCACCTCGGCGAGCGCGACTGCTCGCTGCAGCGCCGCCACCAGAAGGTCTGGGAGGAAGCCCCCTCCCCGGCGCTGAACGCGGCGCAGCGCAAGGAGATCGGCGAGATCGTCGCCGCCGCCATGCGCAAGCTGAAATACCGCGGCGTCGGCACGATCGAGTTCCTCTACGAGGACGGCCAGTTCTACTTCATCGAGATGAACACCCGCCTGCAGGTGGAACATCCGGTGACTGAAATGATTACCGGTATCGACCTGGTCAACGAGCAGATCCGCATCGCCTCCGGTGCCGAACTGACGCTGCGCCAGGAGGATGTGGTGTTCGAGGGCCATGCCATCGAATGCCGGATCAATGCGGAGAACCCGCGCAGCTTCGCGCCTTCGCCGGGCAAGATCACCTATTACCACCCGCCCGGGGGTCTCGGCGTACGCGTCGATTCCGGCGTCTATCAGGGCTACCGGATCCCGCCGCATTACGACAGCCTGATCGGCAAGCTGATCGTGCATGGCCGCAACCGGGTGGAGTGCATGATGCGGCTGCGCCGCTGCCTCGACGAATTCGTGGTCGACGGCATCGAATCGACCATTCCGCTGTTTCGCGACCTGGTCGACAACCAGGACATCGCCAACGGCATGTACGACATCCACTGGCTGGAGAAATATCTCGCGGCCAAGACGGATACCTGAGAAGACGGATACCTGAGAAGATGGGCACCTGAGGAGATGGGCGGCGACCGGCGCCGCCCGCCTTCCGACCGCCCGCCTTCGATCGTCCGCCGAGGAAAGGCAGCCATGGGCAGGAACACCCGCGATCCGCTGGTCATCACGCCGCAGGTGCTGCTCAAGGCCTATGCCTGCGGCATCTTTCCGATGGCCGAGTCGGCCGAGGACCCGAACCTCTTCTGGATCGAGCCGGAACATCGCGGCATCCTGCCGCTCGACGGTTTCCATATCCCGCGCCGCCTGCGCCGCACCCTGCGCCAGGACGTGTTCGAGATCCGCATCGACCACGATTTCCAGGGCGTGATCGACGGCTGCGCCGCCCCCACCGACGACCGCCGCAAGACCTGGATCAACAGCGAGATCCGCCGCCTCTATGGCGCGCTCTACGACATGGGCTATTGCCACACGGTGGAGGCCTGGCGCGACGGGCAACTGGTCGGCGGGCTCTACGGCGTGTCGCTGGGCGCCGCCTTCTTCGGCGAGAGCATGTTCGCGCGCGAGCGCGACGCCTCGAAGGTGGCGCTGAGCCATCTGGTGGCGCGGCTGATCGCCGGCGGCTACGAGTTGCTGGACGCCCAGTTCGTCACCGAGCACCTTGCCCAGTTCGGCGCGCTGGACGTGCCCAAGGCCCGCTACGACAGGCTGCTTGGCAACGCGCTCGCCCGCTATGGCGATTTCCTGGCCTTGCCCGACCGGGTGAGCGGTGCGCAGGCGCTGGCCGTCATCGACGGCGCGCAGGATGACGCGGCCGGGGGCTGACCGCTTCTAAACCTCCAGGCCGAGCAGCCGCGCGACCTCTTCGGCAAGCAGGCGGGCCTCATCCGCGCCCTTGCCGCGCGCCTCCGTCTCCAGGATCGTCAGCCCCTCGCCCATCGAGGCGGCGAAGGCCGTGCGGTTGCCGAGCCGGGCGGCGGCGACGGTGAAACCGTTCTCGCCGATCAGCCCCATCACCTCGGCGGTCAGCGCGGCGCGCGGCGGAACGCGGTTCAGCACGACGAGCGCATCGGTGCCCTCGCGGCGGGCGATGTCGACCGTCTGGCCGGTGGCCCACAGGTCGACCTGCGTCGGCTGCATCGGCACCAAGACGAGGTCGGCGGCCTCGATCGCCGGGCGCACGTCGGAGTCTGTCTTGGGCGGCGTGTCGAGGATGACGAGACCGTGGTCGCGGGCGAGCGAACGCGCCTCGCGCCGGGCGCCCCAGCCGCTGGAGGTGCGGAAGGAAAGACCGGTCGCGCCGTCGCCGAGCGAGCCCTCGCGGGCCTCGTACCAGGTGCCGAGCGAGCCTTGCGGGTCGATATCGACCACGGCGACCGGAAAGGCGCCGCGCGCGGCCAGCGCCACGGCAAGATGCGCCGCCAGCGTCGTCTTGCCCGAGCCGCCCTTTTGCTGCGCGACCGAAATGATACGCCCCGTCATCGTCCGCTCCCACAGGTCTCGTTCACGCTGTTGTTGCCGCCATTGTTGCATTGCAAAAAAACAAAGACAATCGTCATCGCCACATAGCCGGCGCCGCCCCGCCAGGCATGCTCCGCCGCCCACTGGACCGGCTCCCGGCAAGGGCGTAAACAGGAGCGCCCCGCATGCCGGAGCGGAGCTTCGCCGGCGCCCCGCACGCGGCCCCCCGAGAGGAGACTTTCCGTGACCGACTACGTGATTGCCCCGCCTCCGGCCGCCGATGTCGCGGTCGAGGGGACGGACGCACGCTTTCCGATCCGCCGGGTGTTCTGCGTCGGGCGCAACTATGCCGCCCATGCCCGCGAGATGGGCAAGGACCCGGACCGCGAGCCGCCGTTCTTCTTCACCAAGCCCGCCGACGCGGTATGCGATGCCGGCGGCACCCTCCCCTATCCGCCGCTGACGGCGGACCTGCATCACGAGGTGGAACTGGTCGTCGCCATCGGCCGCGGCGGGCGCGACATCGCACCGGAGGATGCGGAAAGCCACATCTGGGGCTACGGCATCGGCCTCGACCTGACACGCCGCGACCTGCAGCAGCAGGCCAAGGACCTCGGCCGGCCCTGGGACTGGGGCAAGGCCTTCGACCGCTCCGCCCCCTGCTCGCCGCTGGTGCCGGCAAGCCGCATCGGCCACCCGAAGAGCGGGCGCATTGCCCTGAAGGTCAACGGCGAGCTGCGCCAGCAGGGCGACCTTGCCGACCAGATCTGGCCGGTGGCGGACATCGTCGCGATCTGCAGCGCCTCGGTGGAGCGGAAGCCGGGCGACCTGATCTTCACCGGCACCCCGGCCGGCGTCGCGGCGCTGCAGCCCGGCGACCTCCTGGAGGGCGAGATCGAGGGCGTGGCGCGGCTCAGCCTTGCCATCGGCGCGCCGCGGGACCGGGACTGACCCCATGGCCACAGACGGAGCCCCGGTGCCTGCTCCAGCCGTCTGGACACCGCCGCGCGCGAGCGCGCGCGTGGTCTTGCGCTCGCTCGCCTTCCAGGGGCTGGTGATCGCCAGCCTGGTGCTGCTGGCGCCGGCCTGCATCCTGATGCTGCTGCCGCGCGCGGTGACACGCAAGGTGGCGCGCCTCGTCGTGCATGGCTGGCTCGCCCTGCTGCGGCTGACCGTCGGGCTCGCCTACGAGGTGCGCGGGCGGGAAAACCTGCCGGAGGGGCCCTGCCTGATCGCCGCCAAGCACCAGTCGGCCTTCGAGACGCTGGCGCTGCAGGTGATCCTGACCGACCCGGCCTTCGTGCTGAAGCGCGAGCTGACGCTGATCCCGGTCGCCGGCTGGGGCATGTGGCGGCTCGGCCATATCGCCATCGACCGGAACGCCGGCGCCAGCGCCCTGATGAGCCTGATCCGCCAGGCGAAGCGGCGCATCGCCGACGGCCGGCAGGTGGTGATCTTTCCCGAAGGAACGCGCAGCGCGCCGCTCTCCGCCCCGAACTACCGTCCGGGCGTCGCCGCGCTGTACCGGGCGCTGCAGGTGCCCTGCGTGCCGGTGGCGCTGAATTCCGGCCTGTTCTGGCCGCGCAACAGTCCCTGGAAATTTCCCGGCCGCATCACCATCGAGATCCTGCCGGCGCTTGCCCCCGGACTGTCCAGCGGCGCCTTCATGGCCGAGTTGCAGCAGGCGGTGGAGCCGTGCTCGGCGGAGCTTGCCCGCGCGGCGATGGCAACGCCCCGGCCCTGACGGATCAGGCGCCGGGACTCAGGAACCAAGGATCAGGCGCCCCGGATCAGGCGACGGGAGCGCGATCCGGCGGCGAAATCGCGGGCCATCCGGTAGATCTCCGGCGCATAGAGCATGAAGTGGACGATATAGGCCGAGATGGTGACGATCTCCTGCACCGTATAGGCATAGTAGATGTCGTATTCGGGGATCGGCAGGTCCAGCCCCTTGACCAGGAACAGCAGCACATAGAACCCGGCAAGGCCGGCGGTGACGAAGGCAAGGTCGCGGCGCAGGCGCGTGTAGCGCGAGCCGAGGCGCAGATAGGTCGGCCGTCCCGTGTCCGGCAGGCGAAGCAGCCGGGTGGTGAGAATGCCGCTCATCAGGATCGACAGCGCCTGGAACACGAAGAACAGGTAGCTGCCGAGCATGTGCAGGTCGTGATCGTGGCGGAAGGTCACCTGGGTGCAGATGACCATGCCCGTGGTGCCGAGCGCCTGCATCACCAGGAACACCGCCATCAGCCGCCGCAGGCTGGTCGCAACGCGCGGCAGATGGCCGGCGCGCGCGGAAATCGCCCCGAGGAAGGCAAAGGACAGCGGCACCATCGCCAGCGCGATGACGATGGCGACGGCAAGGATCGCGGCGGCGAAGGGGTCGCCGATGGCCGGATCGGTGATGGCGCGGCTGACCGTCGGCGCGCTGCGCAGGATGTAGTCGGGGTGGCGCTCGTAGAAGGCCCAGCGGGCCCAGACCATCATGTAGATGGCAAAGCCGGGAATAATCACCACCGGCAGCGCCGCGACCCACCCGGCGAGCCGGGCGCCGCGCGAGGCGTCCGCCGTCGACGAACCGTCGGGCCCCGCCTCCCCCGCTCCGGCTTCCAGAGACTGTTCCATGCCGTGCCGTTGCCCCGATTCTGCCTCGTCTCGCGCCCGGCTTGCGGCCCGGCCGTGTCGCCCTAGCCATAGGGACAGGACGTCAATAGTGGAGCCGCCGCGATCCCGCAAGCCGCGCGGCCAGGCGCGCGAAGGGAGGCGGCCTGCCGGCACCCGCCGGGAGGGGCGCCGGGGCGCGACCTTATTTTCACTTTCCTGCTGGAACCAAGTCGGCTTACCCCTTATGACATCGGCAAAACACGTTGCAAATCGCAGGTACGAGGCTGACATGGCACAAACGGCCGAGGGGATGGATAGCGCAACGATCGAGCGCCTGCTCGATCTGGTGGCGAAGGAAGGCATGGTCGGGCGCGAGGCCTTGGTGCCGGAAGCCAGCTTCGAGGATCTCGGCATCCAGTCCGCCGATATGGTCGTCATCCTGATGGCGATCGAGGAGGAATTCGGCGTCTATATTCCCGTCGACGGCGATCTGGCCGAGGCCAGCACGGTGGGCGACTTCCTCAAGGTGCTCGCCGCGCGGATGAAGGAAGCCGCCGCGTGACGGCGGCAGGCCGGCGCGTCGTCGTCACCGGACTGGGCGCGATCACCGCTGCCGGCTCCGGGGTGCCCGCCCTGTGGGAGGCCGCGCGCGAGGGTCGCAGCGGCGTGTCGGACTTCCGCCTCGACCGCTATCCGCGCCAGCGCATCACCCGCGCCGCGCATATCGCCGGTTTCGATCCGGCCGCGCATCTGAGCGAGCAGGAGCTCAAGACCACCGACCGTTTCGCGCAGCTCGCGCTGGTCGCCGCCGACGAGGCGCTGAAACACGCCGGCCTCGACACGGGCGCGCCGCTCGGCCCCCGCTTCGGCGCGATCATCGGCTCGGGCATCGGCGGCTCCTGGACCACCGACGACGGGCACTATGCCTTCTACGTCACCGAGACGCGCACCGACCTGCTGACCATCGCCAAGGTGATGCCGAACGCCGCCGCCTCGCAGATCAGCATGCGCTACGGCGTGCGCGGCCCCTCGCTGGCGATCTCCAGCGCCTGCGCCTCCGGCACCCAGGCGGTCGGCTACGGCTTGCAGATGATCCGCGCCGGCATGGCCGACGCCATGCTGGTGGGCGGCAGCGAGGCGCTGCTGACGCCGGCGACCTTCCGCGCCTGGGAGGTGCTGCGGGTGATGGCGCCGGAAACCTGCCGGCCGTTCTCCGACAAGCGCAACGGCATGGTGCTGGGCGAAGGCGCCGCCGTGCTGGTGATCGAGGAGCTGGAGCACGCCTTGAAGCGCGGGGCGACGCCGCTGGCCGAGATCGCCGGCTACGGCACGACCAGCGATGCCGGCGACCTGCTGCGCCCGACGGTCGAGGGACCGGCCGCCGCCATGGCCAATGCGCTGGCCGATGCCGGCCTGACGCCGCGGGACATCGGCTATGTCAACGCCCATGGCACCGGCACGGTGCTCAACGACATTTCCGAGAGCGAGGCGCTGCGCCAGGTGTTCGGCGCCCATATCGGCGAGGTTTCCGTCTCCTCGACCAAGCCGATCCACGGCCATGCCTTGGGCGCGGCGGGCGCCATCGAACTGGTGATCACCGTCCAGGCGCTGCGCGACAACATCGCCCCGCCGACGATCAACTGGCTGGCGCCGGACCCCAAATGCCTGGCCGACCCGGTGCCCAACACCGCGCGCGCCCGGCCGATCGATGCGGCGATCAGCAATTCCTTCGCCTTCGGCGGGATCAACGCCACCATCGCCATCCGGAGGGTGTGACCGATGGGCGGAGCGGGCGACACGGGCTGGACCGGGATCGCCGAGCTGGAGCTTGCGACGGACCGTGCCGCCGTCGCCGCCTTCGCCGCCGCGCTCGGGGCCCCCGCCGAGCCGGTGCCTGCCGAACTGGTGCCGGCAACCTATGCCTTCACCGTGTTCTCCCATCCCAAGGTGCTGGCGCAACTGGCGGACCTCGCCGCCGAGCGCGCCGCCGCGCTGGTCCACCAGGCGCAGGACTTCGTCTTCCACGCGCCGCTGCAGATGGACCGCCGCTACACGGTCGCCGTCGACTGGAAGCGGCACGAGGAGCGCGCCGACCGCCTCACCCTGCGCGGCCGGGTGCGCGGCGAGACGGAGGGCACGTTCCTGCAGGAGTTTCGCGCCGAGATCGTGCTGTTCGAGAATCGCGAGCGCGCGCCATGAGCACCCTTGCCGTCGGCCACCGCTTCGACGACACGAAGCTTGCGATCCTCGATGCGGCGGCCGTCGCCGCCTATGCGCAGGCCTCCGGCGACCGCAACCCGATCCATCTCGATGCGGCGGCCGCCCGCGCCGCCGGCCTGCCCGGCCCCATCGTCCACGGCATGCTGGTGATGGGCCGCCTTGAGGGCGCGATCCGGAACTGGCTGCCGGGCGCGCGGCTCAAAGGCCTCTCCACCCGCTTCGTCAAGCCGCTGGCGGTCGGCGACGGCATTGTCATCGGCGGGCGCCTCGCGCGGATCCGTCCGCTGGAGGGCGGAGGCACGGAGCTGGTCCTGCGCCTCACCATCGCCAATGGCGCCGGCACGATGATCTGCATCGGTGAGGCCGTGCTGGAAAGCGTCGCGCTGACGGGCTGAGCCTTACGCGTCCTCGGAGACGGTGGCGACGGCGGCATCCGCCCAGGCCGCGATGGCCTCGACATCGGCCGGCAGCCGGGTCGCCATGTCGCCGCAGAAGTCGAGGAAGGCCGGCAGGTTGAGCCCGTTGACGCCGACGATGACCGCCATGCCGGCGGCCAGCGCCTCGGCGATCACGTCGCGAAAGCCCCTGCCCTCGGCCTCCTGCTTGCCGAACTTGTTGATCATCAGCACGTCGCCGCCGCCGGCGAGCCGTGCGGCGGTCTCGCCGACCGCCTGTTCCAGCCCCTGCGGATCGAGACGGCAGCCGCGCGACTGCGGCCCCAGCGACTGCGAGATGCGGATCAAGGGCCCGTCCGGCAGCACCTTGACGTCCATGTCGCAAGGGCGGTCGTCCTCGCAGGCGGTGTTGATCTGGACGACGCCGAGGACCCGCAAGCCGCGCCCCTCGAGCCGCTCAGTGACCCGGGCGAGCACCGTATCCATGTCGCCGCGTCCGGCAGACGTCGTGTAGGCCAGTCGCATGGTAAGGTCCGCTTCCCGTCCGCAGGCTGTCGATCCGCGCCGTGGCGGATCCCTTGCACGGACAGGTATCGCAGACCTTGACCGGCCGAGGCAAGAGTATCGGGGGCGGAAGACCCGTTTACAAGCTCGGCAGCAGCGCCGCGACGGCCCGCTCGACGCCGCGAAGCTCGGCAAGACCGCGCAGCCGGCCGATCGCCGGATAGCCCGGCGTCGACACCCGGCGCAGGTCGTCGAGCAACTGGTGGCCGTGGTCGGGCCGCATCGGCAGGGCAAGGTCGCGCCGCCGCTCGAGGCGCACCACCTGCGAAATCACCGCGACCATGTCGACATCGCCGTCGAGATGGGCGGCCTCGTGGAAGCTGCGCCCGTCCGCCTCGCGCTTCGTCGCCCGCAGATGCAGGAAATGCACCCGCTCGCCGAACCGCGCCAGCATCGCCGGCAGGTCGTTGTCCGCCCGCACCCCGTAGGAGCCGGTGCAGAAGGTGAAGCCGTTGGCCGGGCTCGCCGACATTGCCGCGATGGCCGCCATGTCGGCCTCGCAGGAGACGATGCGCGGCAGGCCGAACAGCGCACGCGGCGGGTCGTCCGGATGGATGGCGAGCACCGCCCCGGCCCGCTCCGCCGCCGGCAGGACGATGGCGAGGAAGGCGGCAAGCTGGCCGCGCAGGGCGGCCGCGTCGATGCCGGCATAGGCGGCAAGCCGCGCGCGGAAGCTCTCCAGCGAGTAGCTTTCCTCCGAGCCCGGCAGGCCGGCGATGATCGTATCGGTGAGCCGGGCGATCTCGCCAGCGTCCATGCCGGCATGCAGGCGCCGGGCGGCCTCAATCTCGGCCGGCGCATAGTCGGCCTCGGCCCCCTCGCGCGCCAGGATGAACAGGTCGAAGGCGGCGAACCGCGCCTGGTCGAAGCGCAGGCAGCGGGCGCCGTCCGGGAGTTCATGCGCAAGCTCGGTGCGGGTCCAGTCGAGCACCGGCATGAAATTGTAGCAGATCGTGCGCACGCCCTCGGCGGCGAGATTCTCGACGCTTCTCGCCCAGGCCTCGGCATGGCGCTGCCAGCCGGGCGCCGCCGTCTTGATGTCCTCATGCACCGGGATGCTTTCCACCACGGCCCAGACGAGGCCGGCCGCCTCGATCATCTCGCGGCGGGCGCGGATCGCCTCGCGCGGCCACACGGTGCCGTTCGGCATGTCGTGCAGGGCCGTGACGATGCCGGTCGCGCCGGCCTGGCGGATGTCTGTGAGGGTGACCGGATCGGACGGGCCGAACCAGCGCCATGTCTGCTGCATTGCGTTCGTTTCCCTCGGGCGAGGAGATGAATGGGATCGACGGCGGCGGTCAGGTGCTTGCGGCGGCGACCGGCCCGCTGTCGAAGAGGTAGCCGTCGAATTGCGGATCATCGACATCCGACAGTTCGAGCAGGGTCTGGCGGACGTTTTCCAGGTGCTGCCACATGGCCTGGCGCGCGGCGCGCGGATCGCGGCATTGCAGGGCGGTGAGGATCGCCTGGTGATCCTCCAGCCACTGGCCGCGATAGCCGCTGTCGAAGATGCGGCTGTGCAGGCGCGCCCACATCGGGCTCTGTTCGCGCTTGCGCCACAGCTCGTCGATCATGTCGACCAAGACGCTGTTCTGCGTCGCCTCGGCGATCAGGTGATGGAACAGCTCGTCGCCGGAATAGTCTTCCGACCCGGTCTCGATGGCCTTGCGTTCCATGTCCAGCGCCTGGCGCATGCGCAGGATGTCGGCCTTGGTGACGGTCGAGGCGGCGAAGGCGGCGATGCTGCTCTCCAGCACCTGCCGGGCCTGCAGCAGCTCGAACGGGCCGATATCGCCGCCGCTGGTCGGGCTCTCGCCCGACGGCAGCCGCGCCACATAGATGCCCGAGCCCTTGCGGACATCGACGAAGCCCTCGATCTCCAGCATGATGACGGCCTCGCGCACCAGCGAGCGGCTGACGCCGAGTTCCTCCGACATCTGCCGTTCGGTCTTGATGCGGTCGCCGACCTTGTAGCCGCCGCTCGCCAACTCCCGCTTCAGGGCCTCCGCGACATCCTCGTAGCGCCGCTTGCCGCCCGCATCTCCGGTCATGCCATCTCCTCCCCGCCCGCCTCCGCGTCGCGGCGCTCGGCATAATAGGCCGACAGCACCGCGAAGGCGTCCTTGCGCGTCGCCTTGTCGGCGGCGATCAGGCCCTTCTTGTTGAAACCACGCTGGAAGATATTTTGCCGGCGTTCAACCCGGAAATCGTAGAGAATCCAAGGCGACATGCCCTTGACATAGGAGAGCGCGCGCAGGGTCTCGATCTGCTTTTCGTAGACCTCAGTCATATAAGCTTCGCTGAACAGGCCGCGCGCCGGGGCGCCCTCGCCGATGGCGCCGTCCGCCCCGGTCTCGGAGATGACCACCGGCTTGCCCGGATCGGAATTGCGGCCGATCTCGACGAGATCCTCGAAATTCTCCTCGTACCAGCCGTAATATTCGTTGATGCCGATCACGTCGATATGCTCGGCGAGCCGGTCCTCGATGCGGTTGCGGGCGTGGTTGACGAGGCAGGCGGCCGAGGTCAGGCGCGTCGGATCGAAGGCCTTGGCGGTGTCGGCGAGGCCCTTCATGAAGTCGAGCCGCGCGTCGGTGTCCGGATTCTCGTTGCCGACCGACCAGATGATGACGCTCGCCCGGTTGCGGTCGCGCTTGATCAGCTCGATGAGCTGGTTGCGCGCGTCGCGATAGGTCGCCGGATTGTCGAAGGCGATCGCCCAATAGACCGGGATCTCCTCCCACAGCAGGAAGCCGAGTTCGTCGGCCAGCCGCGCCGCCATCTCGTGATGCGGATAATGGGCAAGGCGCAGGTAATTGCAGTTGAGATCACGGGCATCGGCGAAGCGGCGGCGCAGGTCCGCCTCGCTCGTCACCTTGCCGAGCTCGCGGTCGTCCTCATGCACGGAAATGCCGCGCAGGAACAGCGAGCGGCCGTTGAGGCGGATCTCGTCGCCGACCCGCTCGATCTGGCGGAAGCCAATGCGGTCCTCGACCCGGTCGTCGCCGGCGGCAAGCGACACGGCATAGAGCCTCGGGCTCTCCGGCGACCACAGCTCCGGGCGCGCCTCGACGAGGGCCTCGCCGCGGCCGTCGGCGCCGAGCGCGATCGTCTGGCGGATGCCGAGTTCGGCGATCTCCAGCACCGCCTCGCGCGCCCCGCCATCGACCTCGACGGCGGCGCGGATGCGGCGATAGCTGCCGTCCGGCACCAGATGCACGAAAAGGTCACGGATCACGCTCGTCGGCGTCTCAAAGAGCGAAACCTCGCGGTAGAGGCCGCCATAGTTGAACCAGTCGGTGTTGCGCATCGGCACGCGGTCGAGCGTGCGCGTGTTGTTGACCATCAGCATCAGCCAGTTGCGGCCGGGGCGCAGGTGGCCGGTCAACTCGCAGAAGAACGGCGTCGAGCCGCCATAATGGTTGCCGAGGAACGCACCGTTGAGGAAGACCTTGCAGTCGTACTGGGCAGCACCGACGCGCAGGAAGCGGCGGCCGGAGCCGAGGTCCTGCGGCATGTCGAGCGGCCGGGTGTACCAGGCGCTGCCCTCGAAGAAGTACCACGTCTCTTTCAGCATCTGCCAGCAGGAGGGCACCGGCACGGTGTCGCCCTCATAGGGATCGTAGTCCCAGGGCTCGCTTCGCTCTTCCGCCGGCATCGGCTGCATGGCGAACCACTTCTGGCGCAGGCCGGTGTCGAGCAGGTCGACGCAGAAATTCCAGGCGCCGTCGAGGCTGACGGGCGTGCGGCCGCCGACGAAGATCATCGTCTCGTGATTGAGCGCCTGCGTGTTGTAGGGACGGTCATAGTCCTCGTCATGCAGAGCCTGCAGGGCGTTTTCGGCAAGGGCGGAACGTTCAAGCACGAGCGAACTCCGGAACGGCCCCTCTCGTCGGGGATGGGGGCAGGCGCGGACGGGGAAGGCCCGCGCCCCGGCACGCGGCCGGGACGCGGACAGCTTTCGGATGACGCCTTATTCGGCGGCGGCCTTGATCCGCTTGATCAGGTCGGCGACGCGCTCGGACTTGGCGGCGGCTTCCTCATGCATCGGCAGGACCTTCTCGACGAAGGGGGCCTTGTCGACCTCGATGAAGGTGACGCCGAGCTCGGACTTGGCGAGCTCGATGCCCTCGGCGACTTCCCGGTTCCAGTTGTCGCGGTGGAAGTCCATCGATTCGCGCGCGGCCTGCCGCAGCGCGGTCTGCTGCTGCTCGGTGAGCCCGTCCCAGGTCTGGGTGGAGACCATCACCACCGACGGGATCATCGTGTGCTCGTTGTTGGAATAGATCTTGGAGACCTCGCCATGGCGGGCGGTGGTCAGCGCCAGCGGGTTGTTCTCCGCGCCGTCGACGACACCCTGCTGCAGGGCGCTGTAGAGCTCGCCCCAGGCGATCGGGGTCGGGCTGGCGCCGAGCAGCTCGACCATGCGGATGGCCGACGGGCTCGGCTGCACGCGCATCTTCATGCCCTTGAGGTCGTCCGGCGTGCGGATTTCCTTGTTGGCGTAGAAGGAGCGGGCACCCTCGACATAAAAGGCGATGCCGACGAAGCCCTTGTCGTGCGAGGCGGCGAGAATGTCGTCGCCGATGTCGCCGGACAGGACCTTGTAGTAGTGGTCGTCATTGGCGAAGATGAAGGGCAGGTTCAGCGCCGCATAGGACTCCTCGAAGGCCTCCAGCTCGCTGGCGTTGGAGCGGGCCATGTCGAGCGTGCCGTTCTGCATCAGCTCCATCGACTCGCGCTGGTTGCCGAGCTGGGCATTGGCATAGACGCGGATCTTGATGTCGCCGCCGGTCAGCTCATTGACCCGCTCGGCCATGAATTCCATCGACTTGTGCAGCGGATGGTCTTCCGGATTGTTGTGGTTGAGCCGCAGCGTGCGGGCCTCGGCGGCGGACGCGAAGGCGATCAGGGCCGCGCCGGCGATGGCGGCGGCGCGAAGGGACATGCGCATGGGGTACCTCCCGGTTGTTGTGCGGCCGGAGCGGCAGTGCCGCCCCCGGCCTTGCGGGCCCGCGACTGGTCTGCCGGCCACACAGATTGGCCGACCAATTCAGGTCAGCTCGCCCCTGAGACTTCTTCAGAGCCGTCCTCATGTCAACCAGTTTTGAAAATTGGTTGACCAATTTTTGGAAATCGGCGATGTCAGAAACACCGCAGCCGTCTGTCGGCCAAGCGGACAAGACCGGCCCGCATGGACGGGCCGCAGACGGGAGGACACCATGGCAGCCACCGGCCTTTCGGCCCCGCCAAGGCGCGTTTCGCCATGAACGCCCTGAAGACCCGGATCGACCGGATCCTCGGCCTGCTGATCGCCGCCGTCTTCGCGGTGCTCGTCGCCTGTGTCGTCTGGCAGGTCGTCTCGCGCTATGTGCTCGGCACCCCGAGCACCGTCACCGACGAGATGGCCCGCTTCCTGTTCATGTGGACCGGCCTCATCGGCGCCGCCTATACGCTCGGCCAGGGCCGGCACCTGGCCATCGACGTGCTGCCGCTGATGGTCAGCGCCCGCGCCGCCCGGGCGCTCGCGGTCCTCGTCATGCTGCTGATCGCCGGCTTCGCCGCCCTCGTCATGGTCTATGGCGGCATCCAGTTGATGTCGCGGACCCTGGCGACCGGCCAGGTCTCGCCGGCCCTGCGCATCCCCATGGGCTATGTCTACGGCGCCATCCCCTTCTCCGGCGGGATGATCCTGTTCTATTGCGCCTGGTTCCTCGTCGGCTATGCCCGCGGCGAGCCCCACCCGACCGATACCGACGCCGATACCGACGCTGATACCGATCCTGGCACGCCCGCCGGCGGCCGGCGGGACTGAGGAGCCGACCAGATGGAACTGCAGAGCGCACTCACCCTGTTCGGGTCCTTCGGGCTGCTGATGGCGGTCGGCGTGCCGATCGCCTTCGCCATCGGCATCGCCACGGTCGTGACCTTCATGCTGTTCATGACCTTCAACCAGTCGGTCTACATCACCGCCCAGCAGATGGCCTCCGGCCTCGACAGCTTCACCCTGCTGGCGATTCCCTTCTTCATCCTGGCCGGCAACATCATGAATCGCGGCGGCATCGCCCTGCGGCTGATCGAATTCGCCAAGGTGCTCGGCGGCCGGCTGCCCGGCTCGCTCGCCCATTGCAACGTGCTGGCCAACATGATGTTCGGCTCGATCTCCGGCTCGGCCGTCGCCTCGGCCGCCGCCGTCGGCGGCGTCATGGCGCCGCTGCAGAAGAAGGAGGGCTACGCCCCCTCCTACTCGGCCGCCGTCAACATCGCCTCCTGCCCCACGGGCCTGTTGATCCCGCCCTCGACCACCTTCATCGTCTATTCGCTGATCACCAACGGCACCTCGATCGCCGCGCTGTTCGTCGCCGGCTACGTGCCCGGCATCCTGATGGGCCTCGGCATCATGACGGTGGCCGGCATCATCGCCAAGAAGCGCGGCTACCCGGTCGCCCCGCGCCCGAGCCTGGACGAGGTCGTGCGCAAGACGGCCGACGCGATCCTGCCGCTCGGCCTGATCTTCATCGTCATGGGCGGCATCATCGGCGGCGTCTTCACCGCCACCGAGGCCTCGGCCGCCGCCGTGGTCTACACCCTGTTCCTGGCGCTGGTCTGGTACCGGGAGATCAAGATCTCCGACCTGCCCGGCATCATCCTGGAATCGGCCGTCACCACCTCCATCGTGCTGCTGATGATCGGCTGCTCCATCGCCATGTCCAAGGTGATGGCCTTCGCCGACATCCCCTACACGATCTCCGACATCCTGCTCGGCCTGTCGGACAACCCGATCGTGCTGCTGCTGGTGATCAACCTCGCCCTGCTCGTCGTCGGCACCTTCATGGACATGACGCCGGCGCTGCTGATCTTCACGCCGATCTTCCTGCCGGTGGTGGCGGGCCTCGGCATGGACCCGGTGCATTTCGGCGTGGTGATGACCTTCAACCTGTGCATCGGCATCTGCACCCCGCCGGTCGGCTCGGCCCTGTTCGTCGGCTGCTCGGTCGCCAAGGTCTCGATCGGCGACGTGCTGAAGCCGCTGCTGCCCTTCTACGGCGTGCTGATCGCGATGCTGCTGCTGGTCACCTTCGTGCCCGAGCTGAGCCTCGCCCTGCCCCGCCTCCTGCTCGGATACTGATCCGCGGAGCCAGACAATGAAACCGCTGAAGACCTTCCGCCTCGAACGCCGCTTCGAGGACGGCATCGACCTTCGCGTCGATGGCCGCCACCTGATGACCGTCTTCGTCCTCGACGAGGCGCTCGTCCGCGTCACCCTGCGCAAGGACGGCGCGTTCCGACTCCCGCGGAGCTGGAGCGTCGCGCCGGAGCTTGCCCGCGGCGGCGCCGACGTGCCGTGGCAGGGTCGCGACCGGCTCGACCTGTCCGGCCATCCCTGCCCTCCCTTCACGCTGGAGGAGACGGAGGGCGGCCTGCGGCTTGAGACCTCCGTGCTGCGGCTCGACATCGCCGCCCCGCTCGCCTTCACCTGGTCGGCGCGGCAGGGCGACGGCCATTGGGCGGTGTTCGCCGAGGAGCGCCCGACCGGCGCCGTGCTGCTGGGCCTGCGCGACCACGCCCATGCGCATTTCCTGCTGCGCCATCCGGGCGAGAAGGTCTACGGGCTCGGCGAGAAGGCCGGCGACCTGGAGCGCTCGGGCCGCCGCTTCGAGATGCGCAATCTCGACGCCATGGGCTATGACGCGCGCAGCACCGACCCGCTCTACAAGCACATCCCCTTCACCGTGACCCGCACGCCGCAGGCCGGCAGCTTCGGCCTCTTCCACGACAATCTGGCGGGGTGCTGGTTCGACCTCGGCAACGAGCTCGACAATTACCACCGCCCCTACCGGGCCTACCGCGCCGCCGACGGCGATCTCGACTATTACATGAGCTGGGCGCCGGACGTGCTCGGCATCGTCAAGCGGCATGTGACGCTGACCGGCGGCACCGCCTTCCCGCCGCTGTGGACGCTCGGCTATTCCGGCTCGACCATGCATTACACCGATGCGGAGAACGCGCAGGAGCAGCTTCAGGGCTTCGTCCGGCTGATCGAGGAACACGATATTCCCTGCGACAGTTTCCAGCTTTCCTCCGGCTACACCTCGATCGGGCCGAAGCGCTACGTCTTCAACTGGAACCACGCCAAGGTGCCGGACCCCAAGGCGATGTCGGCGAGTTTCGCTGCCGCCGGCCTGCATCTCGCCGCCAACATCAAGCCCTGCCTGCTGCAGGACCATCCGCGCTACGCCGAAGCGGCCGAAGCGGGCCTCTTCGTGCGCGACAGCGAGACCGGCGCGCCGGAGCGCTCGCCCTTCTGGGACGACGAGGGCTCGCATCTCGACTTCACCAACCCGGCGACGGTGCGCTGGTGGCAGGACAACGTCACCGCCAAGCTGCTCGACAACGGCATCGGCTCGACCTGGAACGACAACAACGAATACGAGGTGTGGGACGCGCAGGCGCGCTGCCACGGCTTCGGCGAGGAGATCGGCATCGGCCTGATCCGCCCGCTGATGCCGGTGCTGATGACCCGCGCCAGCCGCGAAGCGCAACTGGCGCATGCCCCGCACCGGCGGCCCTACCTGATCTCGCGCTCCGGCGCGCCGGGGCTGCAGCGCTACGCCCAGACCTGGTCCGGCGACAACCGCACCGACTGGGCGACGCTGCGCTACAACATCCGCATGGGCCTCGGCATGTCGCTGTCCGGCCTCTACAATATCGGCCACGACGTCGGCGGCTTCGCCGGCCCGCGGCCTGACCCGGAACTGTTCGTCCGCTGGGTGCAGAACGGCATCTTCCACCCGCGTTTCACCATCCATTCCTGGAACGACGACGGCACAGTCAACGAACCCTGGATGTATCCGCAGGCGACCGACCTGGTGCGCGAGGCGATCCGCTTCCGCTACCGCCTCGTCCCCTATCTCTACACCGCCCTGCACCAGGCGGTGGCCGCGCATGAGCCGATGCTGCGCCCGACCTTCCTCGACCACGAGCACGATCCGCGCTGCTTCGAGGAATGCGACGAGTTCCTGATCGGCCGCGACCTCCTGGTCGCCAGCGTCGTCGATCCGGGCGCGGCGGAGCGCCGCCTCTACCTGCCGGACAACGGCAGCGGCTGGTGGGACTTCTGGACCGGCACCTGGCATGCCGGCGGCCGCGAGGTGACGGTGCCGGTGACGCTCGCCTCCATGCCGCTCTTCGTGCGCGCCGGCGCGGTGCTGCCGCTCGCCGACGGCCTGTCGCGCGCCGACGCCGCGCGCGACACGCGGCGCACGCTGGCGCTGTTCCCCGCGCCCGGCCCCCATGCCGGCGTCAGCCTCGAATATGCCGATGACGGCCTGACCGTCGACGCGCCCCATGCCCTGACCCGCATGGAGCTGGCAAGCGATGCGGATGGCCTGCGCCTGTCGCTGGCGCGCAGCGGAGATTACCGCCCGGCCTTCGACACGGTGACCGTCGTGCTGCCGGCCGGCGAGACCCGCCCGCTCACCGTCAACGGGCGCCCTGCCGCGTCCGGCGACAGCGTATCCCTTGCCGGAGACTGAGATGCCGCATCCCGCAAGCGCACCCGCGGGCGATGCCGTGCGCATCGTCCATCCGATCCATGACCGCGGAGCCTTGCGCGGCCGCATCCTGCATCTCGGCTTCGGCGCCTTCGCCCGCGCCTTCCTGTCGACCATCCTCGACGAGACGCTGGACGCGATGTCGGCGGACGGCGCGGCCGATTGGGGCCCAGACTGGGGAATGATCGCGGTGCGGGTCAACTCCGGCGTCGAGGAGCTCGACGCGCTGGAGGCGGCCGACCTGCACCACTGGGTGGTCGCGGCCGACGACAGCGGCATGACGGCGCGGCGCGTCGAGGCGCTGGCCGGCACCTGCCATCCGCTGCGCGACGGGAGCGAGGCGCTGTTCGCGCGCTTTACCGCGCCGGAGCTTGCCATCGTCACGCTGACCATCACCGAAAAGGGCTACTGTTCGCGCGGCGGCCGGCTTGATACCGAGCATGAGGGCATCCGCCTGGATCTCGCCGCGCCGAACACCCCGCAGACCGCCGTCGGCGTGCTGGTCGAGGGGCTGGCGCGGCGGCGGCAGGCCGGCCTTGGCGGCCTCACGCTGCTGTCCTGCGACAACCTGCCGGAAAACGGCGCCGTCTGCCGCGCGGTGGTGGAGGAGTTCGCCGCCCGCCGCGATCCGGCGCTGGCCGAGTGGATCGCCGCCAACGTCACCTTCCCCTGCACCATGGTCGACCGGATCGTGCCGGCGCTGGACGAGGACGGGCGGGCGCTGCTCGCCGAACTCGGGCTCGGCGACGCGCCGGGCATCGTCTGCGAACCGTTCCGGCAATGGGTGATCGAGGACGATTTCGCTGCCGGACGCCCGCCGTTTGAGTTGGCCGGCGCCGAATTCGTCGCCGACGTGCGCCCCTTCGAGGAGATGAAGCTGCGCATGCTCAACGGCAGCCACTCCTTCCTCGCCTATCTCGGCGCGCTGGCCGGCCGGCGCACCATCTCCGACTGCATGGCCGACCCGCTGCTGGCCGGCGCCGCGCGCGGGCTGATGCTGGCCGAACAGGCGCCGACCCTGTCGATGCCGCAGGGCGTCGACCTTGCCGCCTATGCCGAGGCGCTGCTCGCCCGCTTCGCCAACAGCCGGCTGAAGCACCGCACCACCCAGATCGCCACCGACGGCAGCCAGAAGCTGCCGCAGCGCCTGCTCGCGCCGATCCGCCATCACCTGGAGACCGGCACGCCCTGGCCGCGCCTGGCGCTCGGCGTCGCCGGCTGGCTGGCCTATTGCCGGGGCGTGGCGCAGGACGGCACACCGCTGCCGCTGAACGATCCGCTGGCCGAGCGGATCCGCGCCATCTCGCAGGCGGCCGGCGACGAGCGCGCCTATCTGCGCGAGATGCTGTCCTTACGCGAGGTGTTCGCCGCCGAGCTTGCCGGACGGGCGGATTTCGCCGGCGCCATCGAGGCGGCCTATCTGGAACTGCGCGAGCACGGGGTAGAGGCCGCCCTTGCCCGCCTTGCCGAGACCCCACGGGAGAGCGAGCGGTGAAGACCTTCCTTGGAGACGATTTCCTGCTGTCGAGCGACAGCGCCGCCTGGCTCTATCACGAGGTCGCGGCGCCCCTGCCGATCGTCGACTACCACAACCACCTGCCGCCGGCCGACATCGCCGCCGACACGCGCTGGGACACGCTCGGCCGGATCTGGCTGGAGGGCGACCACTACAAGTGGCGGGCGATGCGCTGGGCCGGCATCGACGAACGGCTGATCACCGGCGAGGCGGATTTCGCCGAGAAATACCAGGCCTTCGCCGCCGCCATGCCGCGCTTCGTCGGCAACCCGCTGTATCACTGGTCGCATCTGGAGCTGGCCCGCTGTTTCGGCATGGCGGGCGTGGTGCTCGATGCCCGCAGCGCCGGCAAGGTGTGGGACGCGGCCAACCGCCAGCTCGCCGCGCCCAGTCACTCCGCCCGCGGCCTGCTGCGCGCCATGAAGGTCGAACTGGTCGGCACCACCGACGATCCCTGCGACACGCTGGAGCACCATATCGCCCTCAAGGACGATCCGGCCCTCGGCTTCCGGATGGTGCCGAGCTTCCGCCCGGACCGGGCCTTCAAGATCGAGCTCGACGGCTTTCCCGCCTATCTGGAGCGGCTCGGCGCGGCGGCCGGAACTCCGATCCGCAGTTTTGAGGACCTGATCGGCGCGCTGACCGCCCGGCTCGACCATTTCGTCGCCGCCGGCTGCCGGGCGAGCGACCACGGCATCGAGATCCTGCGCCAGGGCCGCGACAGCGGCGCCGCCCGGCTCGACGCGATCCTCGCCAAGCGGCTGGCGGGCGGAGCGCTCGCCGAGGACGAGATCGCCGATTTCCAGACCTCGGTGCTGCTGGCGCTGGGGCGCGCCTATGCCAGCCGCAATCTCGTCATGCAGCTCCATATCGGCGCGATCCGCAACACTCGTTCGCGTCTGTTCGCCGGCATCGGCCCGGATGCGGGCGGCGATTCCATCGCCGACCTGCCGCTGGCCGGCCCGCTCAACGCCCTGCTCGACGGGCTCGACCGCACCGGCGAACTGCCGCGCACGATCCTTTACTGCCTCGATCCGACCCGCAACGAGGTGATCGTCACCACCGCCGGCAATTTCCAGGACGGCACGGTGGCGGGCAAGGTGCAGGCCGGCTCCGGCTGGTGGTTCAACGACCAGATCGACGGCATGGCGCGGCAGATGACCCAGCTCGCGCAGATGGGGCTGCTGTCGACCTTTGTCGGCATGCTGACCGACAGCCGCTCCTTCCTCTCCTCCCCCCGCCACGAATATTTCCGCCGCCTGCTCTGCGACATGGTCGGCGGATGGATGGAACAGGGCCTGATGCCGCCCGACCGGGAGATGGCGGCCGGCCTCGTCGCCGACATCTGCTACGACAATGCCAGGCGCTGGTTCGTCGATCCGGCATGACAGGATGACGGCGTAACCTGCTGACTTTCCTAAGCTTCAAGATGCTCCAAGGGCCGGACGGCGGGTGCTGTCCGGCCCTTGTCGCGTCCGGCGCGCGCTTTCATTCAACTTTTCGGTTGACTCATTCGCCGGGACGGTCTTAATTCAACCTCATGGTTGAACAAGAAACACACCGGCTCGACGCCGTCTTTCACGCACTCGGCGATGCCACCCGCCGGCAGATGCTCCGCGCCCTCGCTGGGGGCGAGCGCAGCGTCAGCCAGCTTGCCGAGCCCTTCGACATGTCGCTGGCGGCGGCCTCCAAGCACGTCAAGGTGCTGGAAAAGGCCGGCCTGATCCGCCGCGAGGTGCGCTGGCGCACCCATACCTGCCGGCTGGAGCCGGGGCCGCTGGCCGGCGCCCATGACTGGCTCGGCTTCTACGAACGCTTCTGGACCGACCGCCTCGACGTGCTCGACGCGCTGCTGCGCGAGGAAAACGCCGGGAAACCGACTGCCAAACCGAAGGAAGGAGACACGACATGACATTGATGGAAAAGCCCGACGCCCATGGTGTGCTGACCGCGCCCGACACGCTGGAGATCCGCCGCGTGCTGCCCGCCCCGCCCGAGCGGGTCTGGGCCTGGCTCACCGACAGCGAATTGCGAAGCAAGTGGCTGGCCGCCGGCGAGATGACCCTGGTGCCCGGCGCCGAGTTCGAGTTCGTCTGGCGCAACGACGAGCTCACCGACCCGCCCGGCAAGCGGCCCGACGGCGCCAGCGAGGAACACCGCATGACCTGCCGGGTGATCTCGGCCGATCCGCCGCGCAGCCTCGCCATCACCTGGGGCACGGCGAGCAACGTGACCTTCACCCTCGCCCCGCGCGGCGAGGGCACGCTGCTCACCATCGTCCATGCCCGCCTGCCCGATCGTGGCTCGCTGCTCAGCGTCAGCTCCGGCTGGCATGCCCATCTCGACGTGCTGGTGGCGCTGGTCGAGAACCGCAAGCCCGCCCCGTTCTGGGACGCCTGCGCCGCGCTCAAGCAGGACTACGAGCGCCGCCTGCCCTGATCGCGCGGGGGACGCCGACAACATCCGGCCGGCGGGAGCCCTCCCCGCCGGCCGCCTGCGTTTCGGCGGCCGAATCTTCCGCTGCGACAACCTGAAGTCACCCTTCTCGAGACTTGACACCCCCAGCGTTCTCGCGCCCCATCTGGGCACGCCTTGCGGCCCGCGAGAATCGCACTCGCGGGAACCGGGCCCCAAGACCCGGCATCCACGCCCCGGCTCAGAGAGCCGCGGCACCGCAAGACGCGGCCCAACGGGCCCGAACCAAAGGGAGGCTGTCATGTTGCGTGCGCTTTCACGTCCCGCCGTCGTGCTGATGGATCGCTATCTGCCCGACCCCTTCATCTTCGTGCTGCTGCTGACGATCATCGCCGCCGCCGCCGCCATGCTGTTCGAGGGCGCCGGCCCGGTGGCGGTCGTGCAGATGTGGGGCGACGGGTTCTGGGGGCTTCTCGCCTTCTCGATGCAGATGCTGCTGATCCTCGTCACCGGCTACATCCTCGCGTCCTCGCCGCCGGTGAAAAAGCTGCTGGCCAACCTGGCCGGTCTTGCCAAGTCGCCCGGCTCGGCGATCGTGCTGGTGTCGCTGGTCTCGCTGGTCGCGTCCTGGGTCAACTGGGGCTTCGGCCTCGTCGTCGGCGCGCTGTTCGCCCGCGAGCTCGCCCGCCAGATCCGCGTCGACTACCGCCTGCTGATCGCCGCCGCCTATTCCGGCTTCGTCGTCTGGCATGGCGGCCTTGCCGGCTCGATCCCGCTGACCATCGCCACGGCGGGCCATTTCACCGAGGCGCAGATCGGCGTCATCAGCACGGTTGAGACGATCTTTTCCAGCTTCAACCTGATCATCGTCGCCATTCTCTTCGTCGTCATCCCGCTGGTGAACCGGCTGATGGTGCCGCGCGAGGAGGAAAGCGTCTATGTCACCCGCGAACAGCTCGGCGAGGAGGAGCGCGAGGCCTTCGTGCCGACCCGCCCGGCCGAGCATCTGGAAAACAGCCGGCTGCTGATGTGGGTGGTCGGTCTTGCCGGCCTCGTCTTCCTCGCCCACTACTTCTTCGTGCGCGGCGCCGGGCTGAACCTCAACATCGTCAACTTCCTGTTCCTGATGCTGGGCATCGTGCTGCACGGCACCGCCCGCAACCTGCTCGATGCGCTGCAGGACGCGGTGAAGGGCGGCGCCGGCATCGTCATCCAGTTCCCGTTCTATGCCGGCATCATGGCGATCATGACCCAGTCGGGCCTGGCGCAGAGCATGTCGGCCTGGTTCGTCTCGATCTCGACCGCCGGCACCCTGCCGTTCTGGACCTTCATCAGCGCCGGCATCGTCAACCTGTTCGTGCCCTCGGGCGGCGGCCAGTGGGCGGTGCAGGCCCCTGTCATGCTGCCGGCAGCCGATGCGCTCGGCGCGGATGTCGCCCGCGTTGTCATGGCGGTCGCCTGGGGCGATGCCTGGACCAACCTGCTGCAGCCGTTCTGGGCGCTGCCGATGCTCGGCATCGCCGGGCTGAAGGCCAAGGACATCATGGGCTTCTGCCTGATCCACCTGGTCATCACCGGCGTGATCATCGGGACGCTGCTGGTCATTCTGTAGCATTGACCCGAACTGCCAATGCCGGCCGGCCCGCCCAGCGGTGCCCGGCCGGTTTTTCGCAAGTGGACTATCGCGAATGGACTGTCGCGAGTGGACTGTCGCGAGTGGACTATAGAGGGAGGAAGACATGCTCAGCCATGTGATGGTGGGAACCAACGACATCGAGCGCGCCAAGCGCTTCTACGACGCGGTGCTGGGGCTCTTGGGCGCCGGCGAGCCGGCGCGCAACCAGAACGCCACCGGCCAGACGCGGCTGTTCTACCGCCACGACGGCAGCACCTTCTGCGTCACCGAGCCGCTCGACGGCCAGGAGGCGGTGCCGGCCAATGGCGGCACCATCGGCTTCAAGTGCAACTCGCCGGAACAGGTGCAGCAATTCCACGACGTCGCCGTTGCCCATGGCGGCACCTCGATCGAAGGCGCGCCCGGCCCGCGCACCGGCCCCTCGGGCACGCTCCATCTCGGCTATGTGCGCGACCCGGACGGCAACAAGCTCTGCGCCCTCCACCGCCCGGCCTGACGGCTGGGCGAGGCAGCTCAGAGCGGCAGCCCCTCCCCGCTAGACCGTGGGCACCGTGCCGCCGTCGATGACGAACTCCGTTCCCGTCACCGCCCCTGCGCGCGGAGAGGCGACGAAGGCCACGAGGTCGGCGATCTCCGCCGGCCTTGCCGGACGGCCGAGCGGGATGCCGCCGAGCGCATCCATGACGATCTGCTTGCCGCCTTCGTAGTCGGTGCCGGCCTGCTCGGCCAGGCGCTCGGCCATGGCGACCGCCGCCTCCGTCTCCACCCAGCCCGGCGACACCCGCACCACCCGCACCCCGTGGCGCGCCACCTCCTTCGACAGGCTTTTGCTGTAGGTGGAGAGGGCCGCCTTGGCGGCAGCATAGGCGGTGGTGGACTCTGGAAGCGGCAAGCGGTTCTGGATCGAGGTGATGTGCACGACCGCGCCGGAGCCCTGCGCGATCATCCCGGGCACGAGCGCGCGATCGAGCCGCACGGCCGGCATCAGGTTCCAGTCGAGCTCCAGATACCATTGCGCATCGTCCAGCGCGGCGAACCCGCCGCCCGGCGCAGACGACCCGCCGACCACATGCACGAGGATGTCGACGCCGCCGAGGTGATCGAGAACACCGGCAACGGCGGCGGCGCACCCTTCCGCCGTGGTGAGATCGGCAGCGACGAAATGGACGCCGTCCGCAGGATCGGCGGAGAGGCTGCGCGCCGTCGTCACCACGCGCGCGCCGGCATCGCGCAGCCGTTCGACCACGGCCGCGCCGATGCCCTTGGTCCCGCCCGTCACGAGCGCGCGCTTGCCTTCAAGGCCGAGATCGAAGCTCATGCGGTGATCTCCAGTTGCGCGATCTGCTCGCCCTTCAGCACGAAGGCGTAGCGCAGATCGACCGGGCTGCCGGGGAAGTTTCCCGCAACATGGGCGCGGACCACGATGGCGCCCGCCTCCTCGTCCACCGCGAAAGGCTCGGTCGTGTAGCTGAACTTGCTGGAAGCCTCCGTCTTCCATCGGCGGATGGCCTCCCGGCCGACATGGGTCCGGCGCTCGTCCGTGACGACCGCGTCCTCGGCGAAGCAGCGGGCGACGGCATCGCCGTCTCCCTGGTCGGCGGCGAAATAGGCGGCGACGGGGGCCGGCAGGGAAAGGGAGAGGGACAGGGACATGGCAGGGTCTCCGATTTGCATTGTCTCGACCCTCAGATTGCCCTAGCCTGACTGAATGACAAGAACAGACGAAAAAGTAAGGTACGAACCTGAAAGTAAGCCCATGGAATACACGCGGGAAACTGCGGCCGAAGGCGTCGAGAACGCGCTGAAGCTGCTCGAGGGCCGCTGGAAGCTGATCATCCTGTTCCACCTGTTCGGCGGCAACGTCATGCGATTTTCAGATCTCGAGCGCGCGATCCCGGCCGTCTCGCAGAAGATGCTGATCCAGCAGCTCCGCCAGATGGAAGGCGACGGCATCGTCCGCCGCATCGTCCACCACCAGGTGCCGCCGAAGGTCGAATATTGCCTGACGGAGTGGGGCCAGGCCCTGTGCCCGGCGCTTGACGCGCTGCTGACATGGGCCGCCCAGCGCGAGGCCATGAGCCCGCCTGGCGGTTCCGCCGAGTGACGAGACTGGCACGACTGTTTCAAGACCTTCAACGCCGGTGGAGAAGCGCTCGCCCATGGCGGCACCTCGATTGAGGGCGCGCCCGGCCCGCGGAATGACCCGACGCCCGGATCAGTCACGCAGAAGACCGATGCCTCTCCCGCGCCGCCCGCTTTCCACGGCAGCGCCTGCGCGGGAGGCGGCGTCGGCGTTTACTTGAGTTTTTTACTCATGTATTAGCCCGCCAGACCATACCCCGGCGCGCCCTTGCGCTGCGGGACGGATGCGGCGGATGGCGATGGATCGACAGGAACAGGCGGGGGCGCCCGCCCATGTGATGCTGGCGCTGGCGGCCAATGCCTTCCACCAGGCCGCGCTGGTGGCGATGGTGCCGGTGCTGCAACAGATCTTCGGCCTCGGCCTGACCCCGCTCGGTCTTCTCGTCGGCGCCGGCCTGGCGCTGGCCGCCATCGCCGTGCCGCTATGGGGCGGGCTCGCCCGGCGGCGCGGCGTCGACCTTGCGCTGCGCGCCAGCCTGATCGGCGCCTGCACCGGCGTCGGCCTGCTGGTCGCCAGCGTCTGGGCGACGGCGGCGGGGATGCTGCCGGTCGCCGCCGGCCTCGCCCTGCTGATCCTGGCGCGGCTGGTCTACAGCCTGACGGCGCCCGCCGCCCTGCCGCTGGCCCAGGCGATGGGAGCCCAGCGCGCGGCGGCGGCAACGCTGACAGCCATCGGCCGCGCCAATGCGGTCACCGGCCTCGGACGGCTGGCCGGCAACGGGCTGGTCGCGCCGCTGCTGCTGCTCGGCCCGGCCCTGCCGCTGGCGCTGCCGCTGCCCGTCTATGTCGCCGCGCTGATCGGCAGCTTGCGCCACGCCGCCGCAAACGGGACCGGCCCCGGCCGCAGCGCCGCCGATCCTCAGGCCGTCGCCGGCGAGACGGGACGCGCAACCGGACGGGGAATCGCAGGCGCGCGCAAGCGCATGCCCCTGCCGCTCGCGCCGCTCGCCACCGCCTTCACCCTGCAACTGGCGCTGGGAGCCGCTTCGGTGCTGCTGGCGCCGCTGATCCGCGACCGGCTGGCGCTGGCGCCGGATGCGGCGGCCGGCGCCGCCGGCCTCTGCCTGATGCTGGCCGTCGCCGTCGGCATCGTCATGCAACTGATGCTGCGGCGGCTGGCCGGGGAGCGGCTCACCGGCGCCCTGCTTGCCGGAACGGTGGCGGCCGGGCTCGGCCTTGCCGCCCTCGGCCGCGCCGACGCCCTGCCGGCAATCGCCCTTGCCATCGCCCTCGTCTCCGCCGGCGCGGTGCTGGCGCTGGGGGCGAACACCGCGCGCGCCCTCCTCGCCGCTGGCGCTGCCGCGCCAGAACCGGAGCCGGGAGCGGACCAGCCGGCCGGACGCGGAAGCCGGGCGCAGGCGGCAACCTGGATCGCCAGCCTGCAATTCGCCGGCCTTGCCGCCGGAGCGGTGGTGGCCGGCATCCTCGGCGACATCGGCTTCCCCCTCGCCTTCGCCGTGCTGACCGCGACGCTGGCGGCCCTCGCCCTTGCCCTTGCGGCAGGCGCGCTCGCCGCAAGGCGCGGCCGGCCGGCGCCTCGCGCCTGATCGCCAGACGGAGCGCCTCCCCGCCGGCGGAGCGTCATCCACAGGGCTGTTTCATCTTCGCAACACTGCGCTTTCGGATCTGTCAATTCCCGCAATAAAACTTGAGAATTAGACTCATGTATGATCCAGTCGCGGCCATTCGGAAGCCAGCGACCCTCCCGGTCCAGCCACCACATCCTCCTGAAATCATGCAAGGATCGGGGCGTCCTCCATGCGCATTACACCCTTTTTGATCACCGTTACGGCGGGCCTTGCGGCCTTGCCGGCCCAGGCTCAGGACGAGGCGGCGGAAGAGCGCGCGACGCTGCTCGACCGGATCGTCGTCACTGCCGGCCGCGCGCCGGCCGAGGTTGGCACGCTGGCCCAGTCGGTCATCGTCATCGACCGCGAGCAGATCGAGGCGGTCCGCTTCGGCTCCACCGACCCGGCCGACATCATCGCCCGCCTGGTGCCCGGCTTCGCCCCGTCCAACCAGACCCTGTCCGGCGCCTCCGAGACGTTCCGCGGCCGCAGCGTGCTGATCATGGTCGACGGCGTGCCGCGCAACACGCCGCTGCGCGACAATTCCCGCATCCTGTCGATGATCGACCTGGAGACGGTGGAGCGCATCGAGGTGGTCAACGGCGCCTCCAGCCTCTACGGCGCCGGCGCCACCGGCGGCACCATCAACTTCATCACCAAGCGCGGCAGTTCGGAAACGCCGAAGGTGACGCTGCGCACCGAGGCCAGCACCTACACCAAGGACCTCGGCGCCTCGATCGCGCCGAGCGTCAGCGCCAGCGTCGAGGGCCGGCTGAAGAACTTCGACTACTTCTTCTCCGCCTCCGGCGACATGACCCGCAAGACCTTCGACGGGCGCGGCAACGAGATGGCCTCCGACGCCATGCTCGGCCAGGGCGGCGGCGACCGCACCAAGCAGGGCAACCTCTTCGCCGCCCTCGGCTACGAGGTCGACACCCGCCGCTTCGAAATGAGCTTCGACTGGACCTATCTCGAGCAGAAGCCGAAGTGGTTCACCACTTACGCCACGACGCCGGTGTCGCCGGACTTCAACGATCCCTATGTCGGCGATCCGCTGAAGGAAGATTCGCGCTATGTCACCGCCCGCTTCACCGAAAGCGACTTCCTGCTCGGCGCCCTCGAGCTGAAGGCCTATTACAACGGCATCGAGAAGCAGGCGCCCTTCGCCCGGCTGTCGAGCGTCAACTCCATCGTCTATTACTCCGGCGACCCGACCAATCCGGTCACCTCGCAGAACCAGACGGTGCTGCGCTCCGACCGGATCGGCGTGAGCGCCACGGTCAACAGTTCGCTCGACGCCATCCGCGACGGGCTGAGCCTGACCTGGGGCCTCGACTACACCTATGACCACACCACCCAGGAGATGGTCGACGGCACCACCGTCATCGCGCCGATGACCCAGCACCAGATCGGCGCCTTCGCCCAAGCCGAACTGCCGATCACCGAGCGCTTCCGCCTGCAGGGCGGCGCCCGCTTCGACCAGTTCTTCCTCAAGGTCGACGACTTCCGCCGGCCGGCGGCGATCCAGTTCCCCGGCACGCTGTGGCCGGCGGTCAACGTGACGGGCGGCAGCTTCACCTACAACTCGCCGACATTCAATGGCGGCGGCGTGTTCGACCTGACCCGCAACCTCCAGGCCTTCGGCAACTTCTCGCAAGGCTATTCGCTGACCGACATCGGCGGCTTCACCCGCCGCGCCGGCGTCAACAGCCGCGCCGAGATCTGCGCCGCCTACGGCGCCCTCGCCGCTGCCTTCGGCTGCTCCGGCACGCCGACCTATGCCATCAACTATTCCGACATCGCGCCGGAACCGCAGCTCGTGAACACCTATGAGGCGGGCCTGCGCGGCGACTGGGGCCGGGTGCGGGCAACCGCCAGCGCCTATATCTCCACCTCGGACAACGGCGTCAGCTACGACGTCGCCTCCAACCGGGTGTCGCAGCAGAAGGAGCGGATCTGGGGCGTGGAAGTCTCGGGCGCGGTCGACGTCACCGACCGCTTCACCCTCGGCGGCCTGTTCTCCTATCAGGAAGGCCTCTACGACGCCAATGGCGACGGCACGCTGAGCAGCAACGAGCACCTGCCCAACAACCGCATCCCCAACACGATCAAGGCCAATCTCTACGGCGAGATGCGCTTCGCGCATGACATCACCACCCGCGCCGAGGTCGAGTTCCTGTCCGGGCGCGACAAGGTGCCGGGCGAGCGGCTGGACGGGGCGACCCTCTTGCACCTGCAACTCGCCAAGGATTTCGGCAATGCCGGCAACCTGGCGCTCGCGGTGCGCAACGTCTTCGACACCTATTATGTCAACCCGACGGCCAGCGCCACGCGCGGCGGCGAGGTCCCCGGCCTTGGCCGCACCATCGCCCTGTCCTACCGGGTCACCTTCTGAACCAGGACCGGCCGCGGCGCCCCGGCGTCGCGGCCACCCAGGGCGGAGTTTGCCATGGACGCCACAGCCCCCTCGCCCGGCCAGGCGCCGGATCGTCCCGCGGAGCCGGACGAACGGGCCGCGCATCCCGCGCGGCTGCCGCTGTTCGTCACCCTGGCCGGCCTCTATCTGGCGCAGGGCATCCCCACCTATCTGATCGCCGCCGCCCTGCCGCCGATGCTGCGCGAGCAGGGCGTTTCGCGCAGCGCCATCGGCTTCTTCTCGCTGCTGATGCTGCCGCTGGTGGTCAAGTTCGCCTGGGCCCCCTTCGTCGACCGGCTGCGGCTGCTGCCGATCGGCCACCGGCGCGGCTGGATCGTGCCGATGCAGCTCGTCACCGCCGCCGGCATCGCCGCCATGGCCTTCGTCGAACCGACCCAGGTGATGGGGCTGTTCGTGCTCTGCCTGATGATCGCCGTCGCCATGTCGACCCAGGACATCGCCACCGACGGCTATGCCACCCGCAGCCTCAGGCCGCAGGACCGGGGCATCGGCAATGCCTGCCAGGGCGGCGCCGTCGCCTTCGGCGTCGTCATCGGCGGCACCCTGTCGCTGATCCTCTACGAACAGATCGGCTGGACCGGCACGCTGCTCTTCGTCGCCGGCCTCAGCCTGCTGCCGCTCGCTGTCACGCCGCTGATGCGCGAGACGGAGACGGACGGCGGCGCCGATGCCGCCCAGCCCGCGCACCGGCCCTCGCTGAAGGCCTTCTTCGCCCGGCCCGAGGCGGTGCGCATCCTCGTCGTCGCGCTGGTGTTCCGCGCCAGCGAGGGCCTGGTCAAGGCGATGGAGGGACCGTATCTGGTCGATGCCGGCCTGCCGCTGTCCTGGATCGGCTATCTGTCCGGCGCCTCGGCGGCGAGCGCCGGGCTGATCGGCTCGGTGGTCGCCGTCGGCCTGATCCGCTGGCAGGGCACCGAGCGGGCGCTGATCACGCTGGGAGGCCTGCGCACCCTGTGCTTCCTGCTGTTCGCCGCCCATGCGCTCGGCCTGGTGCCGCAGATCGAGGCGGTGATGTCCGCCGCCGCCTTCCAGACCTTCATCCGCTACATGGAAATCGTCGTGCTCTATTCGCTGTTCATGGCCGTGGCCTCCAGCGACCAGCCGGGCACGGATTTCACCCTGCTCGCCTGCGCCCAGCTCGTCGTCTATCTGATCGGCTCCAGCCTGTCCGGCGTGCTCGCCGATCGCTTCGGCTACGACACGCTGTTCTTGCTGGCGAGCGCCCTGTCGGGCCTTGCCGTGCTGGTCACCGCCGCCTTGCTGCGCCGCCCCGCCCGACCCCTCCCCCTCCAGTCGCCGAAGGCCAGCCGATGAGGTTCCACGCCACCGCCAGCCTGACCGTGCCCGAGCCCGAGGCGATGCTGGAGGCGCTGGTGAGCGACGTCTCGGCACGCGGCCTTGCGCCGGCCTCGCACTCCACCGACCGGGTGCTGTTCCGCTTCGAGGTCGGCGCCATCGGCATCGCGGCCGAGGGCGAGGCCCTTGCCTTCACGGCGCAGGCGCGCGCCGAGGTCGCCCTGCACCGGCTGAAGCAACTGGTGATCGAACGCCTCGACGAGGTGGCGCCGGGCGAAGCGCTCCGCCTGCGCTGGTCCGACGATGCCGACCGGCCGCAGGAGGCGCTGCCGGCCTTCTTCCACCGCATGACGCTGGCGGGGCGGCGCGAGATCCTGCCCGGCCTGTGGCGGATGACCTTCACCGTCGAGGACATGCCGCGCCTGGGATCGGACGGCATCCATGTGAAGCTGCTGCTGCCGCCGCAGGGCAGCAAGACGCCTCGCAGCGAAACGCCTCAGTGGCCGCGGCTGGCCGCCAACGGCGCGCTGGTGCTCCCCGAAGGCGATGCCGCGCTGACCCTGCGCTATTACACGATCCGCACCCTGCGGCCCGAGGCCGGCGAGGTCGACATCGACGTGGTGCGCCATTCAGGCGGTAGCTTCGCCGACTGGGCGGAAACGGCGCCCCTCGGCGCGGTGATCGGGCTGCTCGGCCCCTCCGGCGGCCAGGACCTGCCGCTGTCCGCTCCCGCAACGTCTGAGGTTTCGTCCGGGGGAGCCTGCCGGACGGGCCTGCTGCTGCTCGGCGATGCCACGGCGGCCCCGGCCATCGCCCGGATGATCGAGGCCCGCGCCGACACGCCGGCAGCGCCCGAGGTGGCGGCGCCGGGCGGCCATGTCATCCTTGGCCTCGGCGATGACGCGCTGGCGCGCTCCTATCTCGACGAGGCGGCGGTGGCAGCGCTCGGGCTGACGGTGCATGGGCTCGCCGCGGGCCGCTTCGACGCGGAGGCGGAGGCGCTGGCCCGCGAGTTGACGGCGGCAGCGCCCCCGGCCTTCGCCTGGTTCGCCGGCGAGCGCGACACCGCCCAGCGGCTGCGCGGCCTGTTCCGGCAGCAGTTCGGCCTCGGCAAGGGCGAGCAGATGGCGATCGCCTACTGGACGCGCGGCAAGGCCGCCGCCGACCGCGCCTGAGACATTCGCGCCTGAGACATTCGCACCTGAGACGACCGCATCTTGGGCATGCGGATCATTCGCCGCCGCCGGCGGGCGCCGGCTTGCCCGCCTCCACCGTCAGCGCCGCAAGGCGGAAGAAGCCGTGCACCATCTTGGAAAACGGCATCAGCAGGAACAGCACCATGACGCAGGCGAGATGGATCGCCAGCAGCGGGCCGGTCAGCCCGGTACCTGTGGCCGCGTAAAGCGCAAGACCGGTGAGGGCGACGGCCCCGAGCAGCAGGATGAAGGCCATCTCGCCGCCCCACACCCGGGCAGCGCCGAGCGTGCGCTCGGCCCGCAGCTTCAGCCAGACCAGCCCGGCCGCCCCCGCCACCATCATCAACCCGCCCGGCACGCCGAACAGCTTGGGCAGGGAGAACAGCGGATAGGGCGCCTCCCAGCCGAAGGCGTAATGCATCACCGTGCCGCTGGCGGTCGCGGCGAAACACAGCAGGAAGCCGTACATCATCAACTGGTGGAACACCCGGCGGCGGTCGCTGAAGCGGTCGCCCTGCTCGAAATTGCAGCCCTCGCCATGGCCGCCGGAGAGGTTCTTCATCCGCGCGGCGCTGTCGAGCGCGCGCAGCACATGGATCAGCCGGACGCGGCCGCCGCCGGTCTCGCGCCAGTAGTCGCGGATCGACAGGGCGATGAGGCCGAGCGGCGCGAGAAACGCCGGCACGAAGATGGCGACCATGGTGTTATGCGCCAGATGGGCATAGAAGCCGGCGCCGCTCTCCGGCTTCAGGGCGGCGAGCGCCCAGAAGAAACCGGCCAGCGCCACGGCCAGCAGGCCGGCCATCGCCACCCCGTGGCTCTGGAACAGCCGGGCAAGCGCTTGCGGGCGGGCAAGCCGCTCCCAGCTTTCCGCCCGCACCTCGCCGAGCGCCGCCGGGATGTTCAGGGCGAATTCGTGCGGGGCGGTGTACTGGCAGGCGTAATAGCAGCCGCGGCAGTTGTGGCACAGGTTGGCGAGTTGCGTCAGGTCGCCGTCGGCAAAGGCCTTCTGGCGGGTCATCGCCGGAAAGACCGAACAGAAGCCCTCGCAATAGCGGCAGGCGTTGCAGATCTCGATCTGGCGGCGCGCCTCCTCGAAGCTGCCGAGCGAAGTGTCAAGCGACATGGGCGGCGGCCTCCTTGCCCGCGATACGTCCGAAAACAGTGCCGATGGTCATGCCGAAGCCGGCGAGATAGCCCTGGCCGAGGATCGACCCGGCCATGATCTCCCCCGCCGCCCACAGGTTGCGGATCGGGCCGGCCTCGCTATGCACCTGCGCGCGGTCATCGACCTTCAGCCCGAGATAGGTGAAGGTCACGCCGGGGCGCAGCTCGTAGCCGTAGAAGGGCGGGGTATCGAGCGGCCGCGCCCAGTTGGTCTTCGCCACCGCCAGCCCTTCCGTGCTGAGTCCGTCCAGTTCGGTCGGATGGAAGGGGCCGGGACGGCAGGCGGCGTTGAAACCGTCGACCGTGCGGCGGACGGGCGCCGGATCCAGCCCCAGCTTGGCGGCCAGTTCCTCGATCGTGTCCGCCTTCACCGGCGGAAACACCGAGGGCATGAACAGGTCGATCGACTTCGCGTCGATCAGCGCATAGCCGACCTGGTCGGGCTGGGCGGCGACCAGGCGGCCCCAGATCGCATAGCGCTTCGGCCAGACATCCTCGCCCTCGTCGTGGAAGCGGTCGCCGTCCCGGTTGACGACGATCGAGAACGGCACGCAGTCCAGCCGGGTGACGATGCCGCCGTCGAATTTCGGCGCGCGCCCGTCGATGGCGACCGCATGGCACTGCGTCGGATCGCCCACCGACTCGGCACCCTGGTCCAGCATGTCGCGCAGCACCACGCCGCGATTGTAGGGCGTGCCGCGGATCAGGAAGTTGCGGGCGGCCGGACCCCAGGCGCGGGCCAGCCAGTCGAGATCGGCCTGGAAGCCGCCGGAGGCCAGCACGAAGGCCCGCGCCGTGACGGTGACCGGAGCGCCGGCGATGTCGGCATGCAGATGGGTGATCTGGTCCCCGTCCAGGTGCACATGCGTCACCTGCGCGTCATAGGCGACCGTCACGCCGAGATCGGCGGCGGTGTTGTAATAGGCGTTGACCAGCGCCTTGCCGCCGCCCAGGAAGAAGGCATTGGTGCGCGACAGCGACAAGGTGCCCGAGAGCGAGGGCTGGAACCGCACGCCGTGCTGCTGCATCCAGGGCAGACACTCCTCCGAGGAGCGGATGGCGAGACGCGCCAGCCCCTCATCCGTCTTGCCCTTGGTCACCAGCATCAGGTCGTGGAGATACTCCTCCTCCTCATAAGCGCCGGTCAGCGGAAACACCGGCTGGCGGTGCATGCAGCGGAAATTGCGGGTGTGACGCGAATTGCCGCCGCGATAGGGCTGCGGCGCGCCCTCCAGGATCAGGACGGTGCAACCGGCCTCGGCCGCGGTGATCGCGGCGCAAAGGGCGGCATTGCCGCCGCCGACGACGGCAAGATCGAACGTTTTCGGCCAGTCCTTCATACCTCGTCCTCCAGCGGGATTTCCCGGCCGCGCATTCCGCGGATGCGGGCCAGCAGCGCGGCCTCCACGTGGCCGCGCATCGCCGCCTCGGCGGCGACGCCGTCGCGGTCCTCCAGCGCGGTCAGAACGGCGGCATGTTCGGCGACGGCGGAGGCCACGCGGTCCGACTCGACGAGGGTCGACGGGCCAAGGATCAGCAGGGTTTTCTGCAGCGCGCTCATCGACTTCAGCAGGAAGCGGTTGCGCGCGGCATCGAGCAGCGTCCGGTGAAACTGCCGGTTCAATTCGCGCGCCTGCGGGCCGGCGGGCGCGGCTGCAAGCTCGCTGTTGAGGGCGGAAAGTTCCGCCAGCTCCATGTCGGAGGCGGCGCGCGCGGCAAGACGCGCGGCCGTCCCCTCCAGCACCGCGCGCATCTCGTACAGCTCCACCACCTCGGCATGATCGAGGGTCCGGATCGTCGCCCCCTGCCGGGCCAGGTGGATCACCAGGCCGTCGGCCTCCAACTGGCGGATCGCCTCGCGCACCGGGGTGCGGCTGATGCCGAGACGCTCGGCAAGATCAGTTTCGCGCAGGCGCGCCCCCGGCGCCAGCGTGCCGGAGCGGATGTCCTCCAGCAGGCGGCGATAGGCGACCTGCCCTTGCGGAATTTCGCTGTCTTCGGCCATCGGCAATCTCTCTTGCGCTAAATTGTATCCGGACGTATACAGTCGGATACGAAATCATGCAAGGAGATTGGCCGTGCCGGCCTACTTAACAAAAAGACTGATGACGCTCGCCATCGCCGGCCTCGGCGTGGCGGTGTTCATGCTGCTCGGCCTGCCTCTCCCCTTCCTGTTCGGACCGATGACGGCCTGCCTGCTCGCGGCGCTCGCCCGCGCGCCGCTGAAGGGGATGGGCACGGTCTCCATCCTCGCGCGGACGGTGCTGGGCGTCGCCGTCGGCGCATCGATCACGCCAGAGGTGGTCGCCCGCATCCCGCAGATGGCGGGCAGCGTCGCCCTGGTGCCGGTCTATGTCGTCATGATCGGCATCGTCGGCGTGCCGTTCTTTCGCCGGCTCGGCTACGATCCGGTGACGTCCTGGTATGCGGCCATGCCCGGCGGCCTGCAGGACATGGTGATCTTCGGCCAGCAGGCGGGCGCGGATGTGCGGGCGCTGGCGCTGATCCATGCGACGCGGGTGCTGGTGATCGTGACGCTCGCCCCGCTGATCCTGACCGGCCTCTATGGCGCCAGCCTGACCGGCGCCGTCGGCGCGCCGATCCGCGACCTGCCCGGCGGCGAACTTCTGCTGATGGCCGCCGCCGCCCTGATCGGCTGGAAGGGGGGAGAGCGGATCGGCCTGTTCGGCGCCTCGATCCTCGGTCCGATGATCCTGACGGCCGCCCTCTCGCTCGGCGACCTGATCCACACCCGGCCGCCCGCCGAGGCGATCCTCGCCTCGCAGTTCTTCATCGGCATCGGCATCGGCGTTCAATATGTCGGGGTGACCCTCAGGGAGCTGCGCAGCTTCATCCTGTCGGGGCTGGCCTTCGTCCTGCTGCTGGCCGCCCTCGCGGCGATCTTCACCGAGATCGTCACCCTGTCGGGCCTTGCCCAGCCGGTCGAGGGCTTCCTCGCCTTCGCGCCCGGCGGCCAGGCGGAGATGACGGTGCTGGCACTGGTCGCCGGTGCCGATCTCGGCTTCGTCATCCTGCATCACCTGACGCGGATCGTCGTCGTCATCCTCGGCGCGCCACTGGCGGCGCGCCTGCTGAAGGTCAAGCCACCTCCGGATTGACCAGATGGATCGGCTTGCCGGCGGCAAAGGCGGCCACCTGGTCGAAGACGTCGGCGAATTGCAGGTCGAACTCCTCCTCGGTGACGAAGCCGATATGCGGCGTCGCGATCACCCGCGGATGCGACAGCAGCGGATCGGCCGCATCCGTGAGCGGCTCCTTGTCGAAGACATCGAGCGCGGCAAGGCCGGGCCGCCCCGCCTCCAGCGCCGCCAGCAGGGCGCCGGGCGCGATCAGTCCGGCGCGGGAGGTGTTGACCAGCACCGAGCGGGGCCGCATCAGGGCGAGATCCTCGGCGGTGACGATGCCTTGCGTTGCCGGTGTCAGGCGCAGATGCAGCGTCACGATATCGGCCTCGGTGAAGAAGGCCGCGCGGCTTGCCGCCACCTCGCCGCCCTCGCCCGCCGCCCGCAGGCGCCCGGCCTCCGACCCCCACCAGATCACCCTCGCCCCGAACGCCGCCGCATAGCCGGCGATGAGACGCCCGATCCGGCCATGACCATAGATGCCGATGGTCTTGCCCCGCAGGGTGCGGCCGACGCCGGCCTGCCAGTGGCCGGCCTTGGCGCTCGCCATCTGCCCCGGCAGATCGCGCAGGGCGGCAAGGGTCAGCGCGAAGGTCAGCTCGGCCGCCGCGTGGTTCGGCGCCTCGGCGGGCTTCCTCGAGGCGAAGGCGACGCCGCGGGCCGTACAGGCCGCCACATCGACATGCGGCCAGGCGCCCCGCCCCGAGATCAGCCGCAGATGCGGCAGCGCCGCCAGCAGATCGGCGGTGATGCGCGTGCGCTCGCGGAACAGGCAAAGGGCCTCCGCCGCCTGCAGCCGCTCTGCCAGAGCCGCGCCCTCGACATGATCGGTCCACACGGTTACGTCGTGGCCGGCCAGCCGCGCAAAGCACGGCAGGCCGCGCAGCGTGTCCGACCAGTCGTCGAGGATATGGACCCTCATCGGCCGGCCCAGACCCCGGCCGGCACCATCACCTCGCCCCGCGCCAGCAGGCGGGCGGTGCGCAGCAGGCCCGCCGACTTCAGGACGAAGCCGTCCGGCCCCGTCTCGTAGTCGACCGTCACGTCGATCGCCCCGCCGGGATGCTCGATCAGCACCAGCGCCGGGCTGCCCTCGGGCGGGGTGAACAGCCCCTCGGCAACGGTTCCGGGCGTCAGCACGCAGGAGGCGAGGCACTGCGCGCCGGTCACCGCCATCGTCGGGTGGCAGTTCCACGGCATGAAGTAGCGCGCGGTGACCGTGCCGCCATTGCGCGGCGGCGCCAGCATGGCGAATTTCGGGGTGACGGACTTGGACACATCGCCCATCCCCATGCGCCGCCCGGCCTCGAGCCGGATCGGCTCCATGCGGGCGTAGAAGTCGCGGTTGGCGTCGAGTTCCTCGATCGTCTCATAGCCGGTCAGGCCGAAATCGGCGGCGCGGGCGATGCAGATCGGCATCGCCACGTCCATGCAGGTGACCTCGATCCCGTCGATCACGTCGCGCAGCGCGCCGGTCGGCAGCAGCGCCCCCGTGCTCGATCCGACCACATCCATGAAGTTGAGGAAGATCGGCGCCGCCGTGCCCGGCACCCCGTCGATGGCGGCATCGCCGTCATACTCGACCTCGCCGCCCGGCGTGCGCACCACCGCCTCGACCTTGGCGCCGGTGTTGACCGAGCGGATGCGGATACGGGTGACATCGCCCTGCGGCGCGATCAGCCCCATCTCCAGCGCGGCCGGGCCGACGCCCGACAGGATGTTGCCGCAGGTGGGCTTGAAGTCGACCAGCCCGTCCTCGACGCTGACCTGGGCGAAGAAATAGTCGATGTCGCAGCCCTCCGCCTCCGAGCGCGACAGCATGGCGACCTTGGTCGTCACCGCCGCGCCGCCGCCGATGCCGTCGATGTTCAGCTTGTGACCCGACCCGATGGCGGCGACCAGCACGCGGGCAAGCGTCTCGCGGTCCTCGGGCAGATCCTCGCGCCGGAAATACGGGCCGCGCGACGTGCCGCCGCGGAAGAAGTGGAAGGGAATGGCGGTCTGGACCATCGTCATCTCCTGAGCTCGGAAGACAAAAGGCCCGCACCCGAGGGCACGGGGCAGGCCGGAAGACAAGAGCCCGCGCCTTGCAGGCGCGGGCCGGAACACGATCAGCGGAAGGGCCAGGGCAGGTCCACGGCATCCTGCAGCACGCCCGAAGGGAAGTTGAGGGCCAAGGCCCAGGCCAGCAGCAGGATCGCTCCGGCGACACCGGCGGTCATCAACCCGGTCATGACCGGACCAGCCTTGGCACGGACCGTCAGGAAGATCGGGAAGAAGACCAGCATGGCCGCGTAGAAGCCGATCAGCGCCGTCAGGGCGACGAGACCGGCGATCCATACCAGCCCGCCCCACAGATTGCCAACCCCCTCCTGGCCGACATGCTCGCCGGTCAGTTCGGCATCGAAATGCGAATGATGCCCCGTCTTGCCGCGCGCCAGTTGCGGGATCAGGATCACCAGCATCGTCAGGCCGACCAGCGACACCGACAGCGGGAAGACCTGCGCCAGGAACCCGTGCTTCAGCGAGTCCGTCAGGGCCACCACCAGCAGCACCGCCATCGCCGCGGCAAAGCCGATCTGCGGCAGATGCGCCTTGAAGGTCGGCACGTCCGGCGCATCGTCCGCGTTCGGCACCACGTGGCCATGCTCGTCCACCCGGTTGCGCAGGCCGAACCAGATCGAGGCCAGCGTCATCAGGGCGATGACGATGACGCCGGGCCGGAAGACGAAGTCCCAGCCGTTGAACTGCAGCGCCTGGTAGAGATAGGTCTCGGCCTGCGGCGCCAGCACATAGCCGATCAGCAAGGCCGGACGCGGCCAGCCGAAACGCTTCATCAGCACGCCCAGCACGCCAAGCGCCAGCAGCGCCACCAGATCGGCCAGCGAGCGCGTCGCCTGGAACGCGGCGAAGCAGATCAGCACGATCATGAAAGGCGCCAGCCGCTGGAACGGCACCTGGGTCAGCTTGGAAATCGGGATCGCCAGCGCCAGGCAGATGCCGGCGCCCATGACATTGGCGAGGGCCAGCGACCAGATCACCGAATAGGTGATGTCGAGGTCGGTGCCCACCATCGACGGGCCGGGCTGGATGCCCAGCAGCACCATGCCGCCGAGGAACACCGCCATCGACCCGGAGCCGGGGATGCCGAACAGCATGGTCGGCAGCAGGGCACCGCCCTGCATCGCGTTGTTGGAGCTTTCCGGCGCGATGACGCCGCGGATGTCGCCCTGGCCGAAATGCGGATCCTTCTTGACCGTCTGCACCGCATGGCCATAGGCGATCCAGTCCACCACGGACCCGCCAAGGCCCGGAATCGCCCCGATGATGCAGCCGAAGCCGGAACAGCGCATCGACAGCCAGACATTCGCCCACCAGTCGCGCAGACCCTGGAACCACCCCGAGCCCAGCGCATTGCCCGAGGCGATGGCCGAATTCCGGCGCAGCAGGTCGGCGATCTCCGGGACGGCGAAGAAGCCGAGGCCGACGATCACCAGCGGGATGCCGTCATAGAGATAGTCGAAGCCGAAGATCATCCGGAACTCGCCGGTGGCGGGCGCCCCGCCGATCGCCCCGATAACCAGGCCGATGCAGCAGGCGGCCAGCCCCTTGGCAAGGCTCCGCCCGGCCAGCACCGCGACCATGGACAGGCCGAACAGCGCCAGCATGAACAGTTCCGCCGAACCGAAGGACAGGATCAGCGGCCGCGCGATGACGACGAAGCCGGTCAGGATGATGGCGCCGAAGATGCCGCCCGCCATCGACGAGATGAAGGCCGCCGACAGCGCCCGCGCCGCCTGCCCCTTGCGGGCAAGCGGAAAGCCGTCCAGCACCGTCGCCTGACTGGCCGAGGACCCCGGAATGCCCATCAGCACGGAGGCGAACGTGTCGGAGGTCGGGATCACGGCGACGAGGCCGATCAGCATCGCCAGCGCGGAAATCTCGTTCATTCCGTAGAGAAAGGGAATGAGCAGCGACAGGCCGGCGATGCCGCCGAGGCCGGGAATGACACCGACCAGCAGCCCGACCGAGACGCCAATCAGCATGTAGAAGAGATGCTGGAACGACAGCAGCGTTCCGAGCGCGGACAAGAGGGTGTCGATCACGGTGAGCGCTTCCGTGTTTGCCGGGCAGTCGCAACAAGGCCACCCTTCGGCGAAGGGAGAAGGCGGGCCCCTGTCAGGGCCCGCCCCGTCTGGTCGGAAGGAGTGGGATCACTCGCCGAGCTTGACGCCGTATTCGCTGCTCAGCATGTCCGCCACCTGGGCGCGCACTTCCGGCGCGATGGTGGTGCCCTTTTCGAACAGCGCCTGGGCCAGCGCGCCGGTGACCTGCCCATAGGTGCCGAGCACCGCTTCGGCATTGGCCTGGTAGTCCGGATCGGCCTTCATGTCCTCGAAGGCCTTCTGATAGGCCGCGACGATCTCGTCCGACGTGCCCTTCGGCAGGAACACCATCTTCTGCGCCGGGAAGCCGGCGGTGAAGAAGGCGAAATAGGCCGCATATTCGGGGCTCGACGGCGCGACGCCGGTCAGCATCTCATAGGCTTCGACGAAGGACGGCAGGTCGGGGAAGGTCGGATCGCGGACCACGTTGCCGGCCTCGTCGAGCACGCCCCAGCTAAACAGCGGCACCGCCTCGCCGGCATCGACCAGCGGCTGCACGTTCTTGAGATAGGCCGACGAGGTCTGATAGTCGATGTTCACCTCGCCCCGCTCGAAGGCCAGACGGCCGTCGCCGCGCCCCTTGAAGCCGAAGACGTGCTGCACCTTGAAGTCCATCAGGCGGAAGCCGAGCAGCGGCACAAGGTCGAGCGAAGTCGCGCCCTGGCTGGCATAGACCAGCTCCTTGTCCTTGAGCATGGCGATGTCTTCCGGCCCCTTCAGACCGAGCTTCGGCGTCGTGTAGACGACACCGCCGGTGGGGCCGGCCATGGCGATCCGCCAGTCCTTGTACTCGTAGCGCACGCGCGGATCGCCCAGGAGATAGGGGAACTGCGTCGAACCGGAGGTGCCGAGGATCATCAGCCCGTCGGGCTTCGCCCGCGCCGCGAACAGGTTGGTGCCCTTGGTCGAGCCGCCGCCGGACTCGTTCACGACGACCACGGTCGGGTTGCCCGGCAGATACTTGGACAGCAGCGGGGCGTTGAACCGCGCCCAGGTGTCCGAGCCGCCGCCGGCCGAGAACGGGATGATCCATTCGATGGTCTTGCCGGCAAAGCTGACTTCGGCCGTGGCCGGTCCGGCCAGAGCGAAAGTCATTGCGCCGGCGGCAAGCCCGAGCGCCACGCGCCGCGTGATAGTGAGTTTCATTGTCATGTCGTCCTCCCGTAGAGACAGTAGCACACCCCCCTGCCCCTTCGGGCAGTATTGTGCGAAACCGCGCTTGATTTCTCCTCCCAAGCGCGGCCTGATCGCGGAAACTAGGCGCGGTTCCTGTCCGCAACCTGTCGTGCTTGCAAAAAGGCGTTTCATGCGCGTGATCTTGATCGAGGATAATCTCGACCTCGCCAAGGGAATAACAAATGCCTTGAAGGATCAAGGGCATGCCGTCGACCATATCGACGACGGGCTGGATGCCGACGCCTTCCTGTCGACGCTGGCCAGACAGACCACCGACGTGGCGATCATCGACCTCAACCTGCCGCGCCTGTCGGGAATCGACATCATCCGCCGGCTGCGCGCCCGCGGCGACACGACGCCGGTGCTGATCCTGACCGCGCGCGGCAAGACCTCCGAACGGGTGCAGGGGCTCGACGCGGGCGCCGACGACTATCTGGTCAAGCCCTTCGACATGGAGGAACTGATCGCGCGCCTGCGCGCCCTGTCCCGCCGCCGCCCGCAGGTCGCCCCGGCGCAGGAGGTGATCGGCCAACTGGTCTATGACCGCCAGAAGCGCATCGTGTCGCTGGTCGGGCAGAGCCTCGACCTGCCCCGGCGCGAGCTGGCGCTGTTCGAGCTGCTGCTCGACAAGCGCGGCCGGCTGATCGAGAAGGACCGGATCGCCGATGCGCTCTACGGCACCGGCGCCCCGGTCGATCCGAACGCGGTCGAGCTTCTGGTCTCGCGGCTGCGCCGGAAGATCGACGGCTCGGGCGTCGTGATCCGGACCGCGCGCGGCCTCGGCTACATGCTGGACGAGGGCTGATGTTTCAGCGTCTTTCGCTGCGGGGGCGGCTGTTCCTGCTTCTCATCCTGCCGCTGGTCTTCGTCGCCGCTGCCGCGTCCCTCGCCCGCTACCAGTTGGCGACGCGCCTGTCGCAGGAGCTCTACGACAACACCCTGCTGGCGGTGGCGCTGACGATCTCGCGCGACGTGGTGATCTCCGAAGGCGACGTGCTGACCGAACGGCTGCTGGACGAACTGACCACCGCCCTCGGCGATCCGGTCTACTACCGGGTGAGCGGGCCCGGCGGCAGCTTCGTCACCGGCTATTCCGACCCGCCCGACAAGCCGGCCGGCGCACTCGTCGACGGCGGGGCGCCGCTGTTCTTCGACAGCGAGTCGCTCGGCCAGCCGGTGCGGGCCGTGGTGCTGCGCGAGTTCATCAGCGAGCCGCAGTTCGGCGGCTGGGTGACCGTGGAGGTCTGGCAGACGGTGCGCCAGCGCGAGGCCCTGTCGCGCTCGCTGGTCTCGCAATCGGTCATGGTCGTCGGCTCCATCATCCTGACGGCCGCGGTGATCCTGTGGTTCGGCATCCAGATCGGGCTGAAGCCGCTCCTCGATCTGCGTCACGCGATCGGCGAGAGAACGCCCGACGACCTGCGCCCGATCCGCCGCTGGGTTCCGCCGGAACTGCGCCCGCTCGTCGAGACCGCGAACTCGCTGTTCGACCGCCTGTCGCAGGCCTTCGCCCTGCGCGACGGCTTCATTTCGGATGCCGCGCACCAGATGCGCAATCCCGTGGCGGCGATCCAGGTCCAGGCCGAGGCGGCGATCAGCGCCCCGACCGAGGCGGAACTGCGCGCCCGCGTCAAGGATCTGGCCGCCACCGCGCGGGCCACCAGCCGGCTGACCTCGCAGTTGCTGTCGCTCGAACGGGTGCGCGGCCGCAGTCTCAAGACGCTCATCCAAAAGGTCGATCTCGTCGACCTGATCCGCAACAAGGTCCTGCCTTTCGCCGAGACGCAGTTGCGGCGCGACGTGGACGTGTCCTTCGTCGTCACCGGCGAGGCCCGCCCGGTCGACTGCGACCCCGTGCTTGTCGAGGAGATGACGGTCAACCTGCTGGACAACGCCGACAAATACGCGCTGCGCCCGCAAGGACGGCTGCAGGTCTCGATCGACTTCGAGCCGCACTCGGTGCGGATCCGTTTTGCCGACGACGGCCCCGGCATTCCGCCGGAGCTGCGGCAGCGGGTGTTCGACCGCTTCTTCCGCATCGACGAGGACCATTCGCGCGGCTGCGGCCTCGGCCTTGCGATCGTCAACGACGTGGCCCGCGCCCATGACGGAACGGCCCGCTGCTTCTCCGACGAGACGGGCATGGTCTTCGAGGTGGCGTTCGAACGCTGAGCGCGACGATCATCCGGCCGCCCGTTCGGCAGCGCAGGCCTGTCCCACGGCGGCCAGCCAGTCCTCGATCGCGCGCAGGGCCTCGGGCTCGTCCAGGAACGGGATATGCCCGCGATCCGGGATTTCGGCGAAGATCATGTCGGGGCGGCGGCGGCGCATCTCCTGCGCGGTGGCGCGCGCCAGCACATCCGAGGCCTCGCCGCGGATCAGCGCCAGCGGCAGCCCCTGGCAGGCGTCGAACAGCGTCCACAGTTCGGGCAGCGGCGTGGCCATCGCGGTCTCGAAGGCGAGGCGCAGGGCGGGGTCGTAGGGCAGGCCGAGCCGACCGTCGAGCTGGACATAGTGGCGGATGGCTTCCTCGGCCCAGCGCATCGGCGGCACCCCGTGAAAGCCCGGCATCGCCGCCGGCATGCGGTCGGCGACCTCGTCCAGATCGGCCACCGCCGGCTCGATGCCGATATAGGTGCCGATCCGCTGCAACCCGTCGCGTTCGACCACCGGCCCGACATCGTTGAGGCAGAGCCCGAGCACGCGCGAGGGCTGGGTCGCGGCGATCACCAGCCCCAGAAGCCCGCCCCGCGACGAGCCGAGGATCGCCGCCCGGTCGATGCCGAGATGGTCCAGCAGGGCGACGGCATCGCCCGCCTCCTGCGCCACGGTATAGGTGGCGGGATCGGCCCAGCCCGAACCGCCGCGGCCGCGGCTGTCGAGCCGGATCAGGCGCACGTCCTCGGGCAGATGTCGCGCGAGATAGTCGAAGTCGCGGCCGTCGCGCGTCAGGCCGGCCAGGGCCAGCAGGGGCAGGCCCCGACCCGTGTCGCGATACGCCAGAAAGGTGCCGTCCCCGGCCTTGAACCTGTGCATTCCCCTCCCCTGGGCGGTCCCCTCCCCCGTGCAGCCCGTCCCCGCTCCGCATCGGCTCCGGTCCGCATCGGCGGTTGTTGCAGCCGGCAAGTCCCTGCCGGTCTGGTGTCGCGCCTCGTGGGCGGCGACGCAGGCGCCGCGCGAGGGATCGCTCGGGGCCGGGACGTCCTCAGGCGAGGATCACTTCGGGAACGTCGTCGGGGATCACCAATGCGGCCTCGGTCGCGGCGCGAATGTCGTCGACAGTGACGCCGGGCGCGCGTTCGCGCAAGACCAGACCGGCCGCCGTCGGTTCGATGACCGCAAGGTCCGTCACCACCAGGTCGACCCGGCGCTGCGCGGTCAGCGGCAGGGTGCAGCGCGGCACGATCTTCGACTGACCCTTGGCGCTGTGCTGCATGGCGACGATCACGCGGGCCGCCCCGGTGACCAGATCCATCGCCCCGCCCATGCCCGGCACCATCTTGCCCGGCACCTTCCAGTTCGCCAGATGACCGGCTTCGTCGACCTGCAGTCCCCCCAGCACCGTCATGTCCAGGTGCCCGCCCCGGATCAGGCCGAAGCTCATGGCGCTGTCGATGCTCGCCGCTCCCGGCACGGCGGTCACGAAGCCGCCGCCCGCATCGGTCAGGTGGCGATCCTCCATCCCCTCCGGCGGTCGGGCGCCGAGACCGATCACGCCGTTTTCGGCCTGGAAGAACACCCCAAGATCGGCGGGCACGAAATTCGCCACCATCGACGGCAGGCCGATGCCGAGGTTTACCAGCGACCCCGGCCTGATTTCCCGCGCCACCCGGCGGGCGATGAATTCCTTGGCGTCCATGTTCCCCTCCTCAGGCCGCGCGGATCAGCAGGTGATCGACCAGGACGCCCGGCGTCTTGACCGCGTCGGGCGGGATCACCCCCACCGGCACGATGCTTTCCGCCTCGGCGATGACCGTGCGCCCCGACAGCGCCATGACCGGGTTGAAATTCTGCGCCGTGAGCAGATAGCTGAGGTTGCCGACATAATCCGCCTGCCAGGCGCCGATCAGCGCGAAGTCGGCCTTCAGCGGCGTTTCCACCAGATAGCGGTTGCCCTCGACGGTGACGATCTGCTTGCCGGTCTCCACTTCGGTGGCAAGGCCGGTCGGCGTCAGCACCCCGCCGAGCCCCATGCCGCCGGCGCGGATGCGCTCGACCAGCGTGCCCTGCGGCACCAGTTCGCAGGTGATCTCGCCGGCGATCATCTTGGCTTGCGTCTCGGGATTGAGGCCGATGTGGCTGGCGATCACATGCCGGACGAGGCCGGCCGAGATCAGCTTGCCGACGCCCTTGCCGGGCATCGCCGTGTCGTTGGCGATCACCGTCAACCCGCCGACGCCCCGTGCCACCAGGGCATCGATCATCCGCTCGGGCGAACCGACGGCCATGAAGCCGCCGATCAGCAGGCTGGCGCCCTCGGGGATCATCTCCGCCGCGGCCTCGGGTCTCAACGCACCTTTCATACGGCCTCCATCGCGCCCAGGGCCGCGCGGGCGGCACGGGCGATCACCAGTTCCTCGTTTGTCGGAATGACCATCACGGTCGTGCGGGCGAGATCGGAAGAGATCACCCGCGCATGCTTCGCGTTCCTCGCATGATCGATCTCGATCCCCATCCAGCCCAGCCGTTCGCAGATCCTGGCGCGGATCAGGCACGAGTTCTCGCCGATGCCGCCGCAGAACACCAGCGCATCGATGCCGCCGAGGGCAGCGGCCATCGCCCCCACCTCGCGCTGGCAGCGAAAGGTGAAATAGTCGATGGCCTCGGCCGCCTCGGGCGTGCCGGCGGCCTCGAGCGTGCGCATGTCGTTCGACAGGCCGGACAGGCCGAGAAGGCCCGACTGCCTGTAGAGAAGGTCGGAGATCTCGCCGGCCGTCATGCCCTTCTGGTCCATGAGATAGAGCAGCACGCCGGGGTCGAGCTGCCCGCAGCGCGTGCCCATCGGCAGGCCGTCGAGCGCCGAGAACCCCATGGTCGAGGAGACCGAACGGCCGTCGGTGATCGCGCACATGCTGGCGCCGTTGCCCAGATGCGCCACCACCACCCGGCCCTGGGCAAGGCGCGGCGCGGTGCGGGCCAGCTCCCCGGCGACATAGTCGTAGGACAGACCGTGAAACCCGTAGCGCCGCACGCCCTCGGCATAGAGCGCGCGCGGCAGCGCGAACGTGTCGTTGACGAAAGGGTGGCTGCGATGAAAGGCGGTGTCGAAACAGGCCACCTGCGGCACCCCCGGAAACGCCGCCCTCGCCGCGCGGATGCCGGCAAGATTGTGCGGCTGGTGCAGCGGGGCGAAGGGAGACAGCCGCTCCAACTCGCCGAGCAAGGCCTCGGTGATCGGTTCGGGAGCCTGCCGGTCCGCGCCGCCATGCACGACGCGATGGCCGATGGCGAGCAGCTCAAGATCGGGCCAGCGCGCCCGGAACGCGTCGATGACGGCGGCCATCGCGCCGGCATGGGTGGTCAGATCCCCGGCGGCGGCCGGGATTTCGGCCCCGTCCGCGTCCGTGAGGCGCAGCAGGGCCTGCGGCCCGATCCGGTCGGCCAGGCCCGTCGCCACCGGCGCATCGCCGGTCTGCGGGAACAGCGCGACCTTCAGCGACGACGACCCGGCGTTCAGCGTCAGCACCGCGCGGGTCATCTGGCGCCCGCGAAATGGCGGATCGCCGCCACGGCACAGGAGGCAAGGCGCGACATCGGGCTGTCGGAGCGGCTGTTCAGGATCACCGGCACCTTGGCGCCCAGCACCAGCCCCGCCCCCTCGGCATGGCTGATGAAGGCCAGTTGCTTGGCCAGCATGTTCCCCGCATCGAGCCCCGGAACGACAAGGATATTGGCCCGCCCCGCGACCGAGCCCTTCAGCCCCTTGGTCCGCGCGGCCCCCATGTCCACCGCATTGTCCATGGCCAGCGGCCCCTCGACCTGACCGCCCTTGATCTGGCCGCGGTCGGCCATTTTCGACAGCAGCGCCGCATCGATGGACGACTGGATGGCCGGGTTGACGGTTTCGACCGCCGACAGCACGCCGACGCGCGGCTCCATCCCCAGGGACAGCGCCAGGTCGATGGCGTTCTGGCAGATGTCCATCTTGGTGGCGAGATCCGGCGCGATGTTGATCGCCGCATCGGTGACGAACAGCGGTTCGGGATGGCCCGGCACGTCCATCACGAAGACATGGGTGAACCGGCGCCCGACCCGCAGGCCATGGGCCTTGTCGAGCATCGGCTTCAGAAGATCGTCGGTATGCAGATGCCCCTTCATGACGGCCGCCGCGCGGTGGTCATGGACCAGCCTGCAGGCCAGTTCGGCCGCGGCCGCATCGCCGGCCACGTCGATCACCTCGATCCCGCCGAGATCGGCCCCGATTTCGTCGGCCGCGCGCCGGATCGCCTCGGCCTCGCCGATCAGAATGGGCGAAATGACGCTCTCGCGGGCGGCGAGCAACGCCCCGCCCAGCGATTTCGCCTCGTTCGGGCAAACCACGGCGGTCGGCAGCGCGGGCAAGGGCCGCGCGCGCTCGAGCAGCGCCTCGAAATGGCGATGGCGCTGGACCACCAGCCCCGGCACCTCGACATCCTCGCGGTCGAACTTCTCGACCGGGGCGATGACCTCGGCCTCGCCGGTCAGGATCTGGCGGCCGTCGGCATGGGTGACCTCGGTCCTCAGCCGCACCATGCCCTCGGCCTTGGACACCACCTCGGCACGCACGATGACTTCCTCTCCGGCATGGGCGCGGGTGTGGAAGTCGAGGGTCTGGCGGCGATAGAGCGTCCCCGGCCCCGGCAGTTGCGTGCCGAGCACGGCGGAGATCAGCGACGCCATGAACATGCCCGGCGCAATGCGCTCGGCCGTGCCGTTGCCGTCCACATCGGTGTCCGTCAGATGCATCGGGTTGGAATTGCCCGAAGCGGCGGCGAAGACGAAAAGATCGTCGGCCGTGATCAGACGACGCAGCTCGGCGCGGTCGCCGGGCTGCATTTCGTCGAAGGTGCGATTTGTCATGCGCATCTCAGCCCTCGCCACCGGGAGTGGAGACGGGCTTGCCGCGTCGGGGTTTCGCCGTGCCGCCGGCCGCCGGCGGCACCGTCTCGAGCATCGCTGCCGGCTCCAGTGTCGGAGGGACCTCGGCGGGCGCCGACAGCGGATCCCGCGAGACGTTGCCGATCAGCGGATCCAGCCCCAGTATCTCGCGGAACCGCTGCAGCAGGACCACCGTGGTGGGCAACATTTCCTCGGTGTCGCCGGCAATGTACTGCACCGCCTGCATGGCCAGTTCGCGTTCGTTCCTGTCGCCCAGCAACAGCGGCAGGGTCTCGATCGCGCGCTCGGGCTCGAACGTGGCGATCAGTGTCTGCTGATGGATGATCATCGCGCGGCGTTCCGCGCCCAGACTGCGGAAAGGTTCATCCCTGGTCAGCACATGCGCCGAGCGCTCCAGCCGGTCGCGCCGGACCTGGCGGCGGTTCTCGGCCATGAGCACCAGCATGCGGATCACCGCTTCGCAGAAGCCGCCCAGTTCGACGGTCATCAGCGCAGTGGCAACCTCGGGCAAGCCGCGCAGCTCGTTCTGGTTCTTCAGGGTCCGGCGCGCCTCGTGGGTGCGGCCGAAGGCACGGCCCCAGGGGCTGCCCCAGATCGAATGGAAATACAATTCGTACCCCATGTCGCGGCTGTCGCGCAGGAAGTCGATCATGGTCTCCGTGCCCTGCACCCAGAAGGCTTCGGCGGCGAGGAAGGGGTTGCCGGCGGCGGCCTTGCGGCGCTCCGCCTTGACCTTCGCGGCAAGGCCTTCGACCGGTTGCATCGCCGGGTTGCTGCTGGAGGCGAGCGCGCGGGTCAGGCGCATCGGATGCAGCGCGCGGCTCATCTCGGCCCCGCTCTCGGTGACCAGCGAGCGCACCACGGGCCGGACGATCGCGTCGTAGAGCTGCGCCTGCACCTCGGCGGCACGGGCAACGGCGGCGAACGGACGCTGGTCGTCCAGCCCGTCGCCCAGCGCGCGGATGTCGTCGAGCGTGCGTTCCGCGAAGCCGACGGTGAAGTGGGTGTGCCCGTCCTTCTCGGTCACGTCCTCGATGGTCATCTCGTAGAGGCCGGGGGCCAGGGCCTCGATCGTCTTGAGCGTGGAGGCAACCTCCGTGTGCTCCTTCTTGGCGATCTGCGACGAGACGAAGATGCCCAGATGCCCGACCTGTTCGTGCACCATGTAGACGATGCGCTGGCCGCGGATGCGGATCTCGTTCACATCGGCATAGGTTTCGGCGACCCAGTTCAGCGCCTGTTGCGGCGGGGTGATGTTGTCGCCGTGGCTGGCGAAGACGATGATCGGCGCGCGGATCGCCTTCAGGTCGACCGGGCGTCCCGGCTCGATGCGGGCCTCGTTCTTGACCAGCCGGTTGCCGACGAACAGTTGCTCGACGATCCACTTGATCTCGGCTTCCGTCATCAGGAAGAAGCCGCCCCACCATTTCTCGAACTCGAGGAACGCCTCGTCGCCCTTGTCGATGTCGCGGAAGAGGTCGGTATACTTGCGGAACAGCGTGCGCGCCGGATTGAGAAGCTCGAAATTCTGCACCAGATGCGCGCCGTCGAAGATGCCGCCGCCGAGATCGGACAGGAACATCGGGATCCAGGTGCCGCCCAGCACACCGGCATTGTAGCGCATCGGGCTCTCGCCCACCTTGCCGGCCCAGGGCGCGACGGGGGCGCCGTTGATGACGATGGGGCCGGTCAGGTCCGGATTGGTGGCGGCCAGCAGCAGCGTCGCCCAGCCGCCCTGGCAATTGCCCGTCACCACGGGCATCGACGCCCTGGGATGGCGGCGCATCACCTCGCGCACGAAGGCGGCCTCCGAGCGGGTGACGTAGGACAGGAACTGCCCGGGCTCCGGCATCCGCCGGAAGGCGACGAAATAGACCGGATGCCCCTTCCGCAGGGCGACCCCGACCTGGCTGTCGGCCTTGAAGCCGCCGATCCCCGGCCCGTGGCCGGCCCGCGGGTCGATGATGATATAGGGGCGCCGGGCGTCGTCGATCGTGACGCCGTCGGGCGGCAGGATCTTCAGCAGCATGTAGTTCGACGGATAAGGCAGGTCCCGGCCATCCATGATCACGTCGTAATCGTAGATCAGCACGGGCGGGCAGCCGGCCTCTTCATGCGCCAGAAAGATATCGCCGCGCTTGCGCAGCGTGTCCATGGTCAGGATCGTCCGTTCCCAGGCATCGCGCAGGTATTCTGCATAATCCGTGTGCAGCCTGCCCTCGGCCTGCGCGGCCCGCAGCTTGTCCATCAGCGAGCGGGCGGTCTCGACCGCCGCTTCGGCCCGGCGCGAATGGCCATCGGCGATCCGCTCGGACTGGCGCGAGGCGGCCGTGGTCAGGACGGTCAAGATGGCCGAACCGGCATCGATCTCGCCGTCGGTGGCGGTCATGGTCTTCTGCATCGCGGAGAAGAGATCGCCCTTGGAGCGCAGAACCTGCGACTGGCGGAAGGGATCGAACAGATCGAAGACATTCGCCATGGGGGTCTCCTCAGGCCGTGATCGAGAAGCCGCCGTCGATGTCGTGGACACCGCCGGTCAGGTTGCGGGCCTCGGGCGAGGCAAGGAAGGCCGCAACGGCCCCCACATCCTCGATCGTCGCCAGGTGATGGATCGGCGCGCGCTCGGAGGCGGCCGCCAGAAGTTCGTCGAAATGGTCGATCCCGCTCGCCGCCCGGGTCTTCAGCGGCCCCGGCGACAGGGCATGCACCCGGATGCCCTTTTCGCCCAGCTCGGCGGCGGCATAGCGGACGGCGCTTTCCAGCGCGGCCTTCACCGGGCCCATCATGTTGTAGTGCCGCACCACGCGGGAGGAGCCGAAGAAGCTGACCGACAGGCAGCAGCCGCCCTCGGTCATCAGCGGTTCGGCCGAACGGATCATGCGCAGGAAGGAATGGACCGACACATCCATCGCCATGGCGAAGCCTTCGGCCGAACAATCCACCACCCGGCCGTGAAGATCCGCCTTGGGCGCGAAGGCGATGGAGTGGACCAGCGTGTCGAGCCGTCCCCAGCGATCCGCGATTGTCCCGAACACCGCTTCGAGCTGGCCGGGCCGGGCCACGTCGAGCGGCAGCATGATCTCGGCCCCGAGGTCCTCCGCGAGAGGGCGGACGAAGCGCTCTGCCTTGTCGTTCAGCCAGGTGACGGCGAGGTCCGCGCCCTGGGCCCTCAGCGCCTGCGCGCAGCCATAGGCTATCGACTGATCGTTGGCGATCCCGACAACCAGCGCCTTGCGGCCACTCAGAGAGAACATTCCCGCCTCCATCTTGCTGACGGTTACAAGTTGCGATGGACAGGAGTCAGATTCATGTCGGATTGGCGACAGATCTACGAAGGCCTGCACTCGCCAGCTCCCGCAAGCAAGGTTCATGCAACCGTCCTTCACACCACCGTCGCACTGCCGTGAGAGGGGAATCCGAAAGGAGTGTTCCGTGCTGCCCGAAGACCTGTCCGCCCTGTCCCGTGAACTGGATGCGCTTGCCGAGGCGATTGCCGAAGACGCGGCGGCGATCGCCGCGCCCTGGCAATCCTGGCTGGAGGGGTCGGACTTTGCCGACAGCGCGAGCAACCTGTCGCACTACCTGGCCCTGCGTCACCGCGACCTGCGCGACCTGCAACAGCGCCTGATGGCCGCCGGCCTGTCGTCGCTGGGCCGGTCGGAAAGCCGCGTGATGCCCACGATGGCCGCCATTCGCCGCGTTCTCGCGCTGGCCTGCGCCAGCGAACCGGCGGCCCTGCCGAACGGAGCCGGCGATTTCTTCGCCGGACAGGCGAGGATTGCCGCCCGCGCCAATGCGATCCTCGGCCCCTGCGGACCCGAAAGCCCGGTGCGCCTGATGGTCACGCTTCCCTCCAGCGCGGCCAAGGCTCCGGAGTTTGCCGCGCACCTGGCGGGTCTCGGCGTCGAGGCCGTGCGCATCAACTGCGCCCATGATGACGAGGCCGCGTGGGCGGCCATGATCGCGCATGTCCACGCCGCCGAGGCCGGAACCGGCAGGCGCATGCGTGTCGTGATGGACCTGCCCGGTCCCAAGATCAGGACCGGCACGCCGCGCAAGGCCAAGGCCACTCCGCGGCTGCATGTCGGCGACCATCTGGCGATCGCGCGCAAGAACCGGGTTTCCGACGTGCCCGCCTCTCTCTCCGCCATCGAATGCGAGCTCGACGCCGCCCTCGACGCGACGCGGGTCGGTCACCGCATCCATATCGACGACGGCAAGCTGTCGACGCGGGTGCTCACGGTCGAGGAGTGGGGCGTGCAGGTAGTCGTGGAGGCCGGACCGGGAGAGAAGGGCTACAAGCTGAAGCCCGAGAAGGGCATCAATGTTCCCGATGCCGAACTGGCCGTGCCGGCCCTGACCGACGACGACCGCGCCCTCCTGCCCTTCGTCGCCCGCCATGCCGACGCCATCGACTTTTCCTTCGTCCAGACGCCGCAGGACGTGGCCGACCTGCAGTCGGCCCTTGCGGATCTGCGTCCCGACGACTGGCACAAGCTCGGCCTGATCTTGAAGATCGAGACCCGGCTGGCCCTCAGGAACCTTCCCTCGCTCATGGTCGCCGCCGCCGCGCGGCAACCGGCGGCGGTGATGATCGCCCGCGGCGATCTCGCCGTGGAAGTCGGCTTCGCGCGGGTGGCGGAGATGCAGGAAGAGATCCTCTGGCTGTGCGAGGCGGCCCATCTGCCCGTCGTCTGGGCGACGCAGGTGATGGAGAGCTTTCTCAGGACCGGCGTTCCCTCGCGCGGGGAAATGACGGATGCCGCGATGGCGGTGCGGGCCGAATGCGTGATGTTGAACAAGGGCCCGTTCCTGCTGGACGGGATCCGCATGCTCGACAGCCTGCACCTGCGGATGGGCGAGCACATGGCGAAGAAGTCGCATTTGCTGCGGCCGCTGCGCTCCTGGTGACACCCGGCGACAGCCGGCCAGCGCCCCCCAGGGCAGGCGGCGACGGCGGGACTTTACGCGCCCACCGCAAGATAAACGTCGCAAAATACTCCGTCCTCAGACGTTTTCACGCAGCATACTGATGTAGCTGACCAGAGGCGGCGCACGGCGGGTCAGATATGCAGCGACATGACAGTCTCACGATCAAGTACAAGCACCATCATAGAAGATGCCGTTTCACGGCAAGCGCCCTGCCGAGGCGTAGCCGGCTCTGGGCATTCGGGAAGAGGGGCAGGACATAGGTTCGGCGCCGGATCTACTCGTTGAGGCGATCGAACCTGTTGGTCGACTTCAGGTGCTTGTGGTGCTGGCGCGGCAGCCGAAGGAAGGTGGGAGCCTGTTCGATGTTTTCCTCCGCCCAGGCGGTATCGCACCGCCCCGCGCCCTCCCCTGCGGGCATGCGCGATACGCTTGTCGTGACACTGCTATCAGGGGCAGTCGGCCCGCGGAGGGTTTGCAAAATCGACGAGCCAGGCAGACTGGAGATCGTTTTCCACCGATTCGGGAAACTGGCGGCGCAATTGCGTCACCGCCTCGATCGGTGTCAGACCCTCTTCGATCAAATGCATCGCGGCCACGAGGCCGCTGCGACCTGCGCCATGGTGGCAGCACATGCCGACGGACCCGCCAGAGGCGAAGATCGCGGCAAAGGCCGGTGACAGGCGGTGCCATGCGCGCAGGAAGGACGCGCCAGGGACCGAGTAATCCAGGATCGGCAAACGGACACCGCGCAGGCCACGGGCGCGCAGCGCGCCCCGCAGCAGTGACATCGCATCCGTTGGCAGTTCATCGGGCTGGGGTAGAATCAACAGCAGCGCCATGCCCGCCGATACGGCATGGTCGAGGGTAACCTCCATTCGCTCAGGAGAGATCAGGGCCTGACCGCGCAAGTCGGTCTCCAATCCGGGAAAGCCCATCGTGATGACTTGACCGCCACGGGGGTGCGGGCAGATCGCGCGCACGGAACTGTCGCGATCGTCGGTTTCCGGTGTCTGTAGCATGGCAGGGCCGAACAAGGGCGCGCGCCCCGAAAGCCGGGGCGCGCTGGAGCGGGATCAGCGGATCGGATAGGGATACATCAGGCCGCCATCGGCCGCGGCGGCGTTGGGCGTTTTCGCACGGTTCAGGCCAAAGGGCGTGTCGACGCCGAGGTGACGGTCGAACACCTCGCCATAAGACCCCACCTGCTTGACGATCTGGTACGCCCAGTCAGCAGGCAGGCCCAGCTTCGCGGCCATGTCGGTGGTGGCGCTGTCGGCCCCGAACATGCGCTGCACGGCGGGCGGCTGGTCGGCGAGATCGGCCACGATCGCGTCGATATTGGCCGAGGTGATGCCGTGTTTGTCGGCGTTCAGCATGACCTGAAAGCCCCAGAACAACGCGGCCTCGAAGGCTTGATCGGGGCGAGCCACCAGGGTCAGCGGCTCGTTCGAGATGACCTCGGGCAGGATGACGAAGTCACCCGGGTTCGGCGCAAGCTGGCGGTCCGCCGTCAGGGCGGTCACGTCCGAGGCGTAGACATCGCATTTGCCCGAGAAGAAGGCCTCGAGGCGGGCGGTCTTGTCGGCGATGTTCTCGACCCGGTAGGCCATGCCCTGCGCGCCGAACCAGTCCGCAATGTTGAGAAGCGTGGTTGAGCCGTCCTCGGCGCAGACGCTGGAACCATCGAGCTCCGCCGCGCTGGACACGCCAAGTGACTTGGGAACCATGAAGCCCTGACCGTCGAAGAAGGTCGTCACGACAAAGACCATGCCCTCGTCGGCATCGCGGGTGCCGGTGCGGGTGATGGAGCGCGATGCCATATGCGCCTCGCCCGCGACGATGGTCTTCATCGAATCGGAAAAGCCGATGCCACGGATATCGGCCTTGCCGGCGTCACCCAGGATGGCAGCGGCGGCCATACGGCAGAAATCGACATTGAAGCCCTGGAAGATGCCGGTGCTGTTGGGCACCGAGAAACCGGGGGCGGTCGGGCTGACAAGACAGATCAGGCTGTCTTTGGCCTTGATGTCATTCATGACGGGCCCGGCAAGGGCGGGGGTCGTCGCGGCAACCAGGAGAACAGCGCTGGCGGACATGAGGGTTTTTGCGGCGGACATGGGAAACTCCTGCGATTGAAAGAGGAGAGTATCAGCGTATGCCATTACATGTATACAGGTATATTTCATCAGTTTAATGACAATTCTGACGGGTCCTCAGCGGCTTTTCGCGCCCGCGCTGCGGTGCAATTCGCGACCGACCCAGGACAGGAAAGCACAGGACAGCAGGAACCAGACCCCGACAAAGGCATAGGCTTCCAGCGCAAACTGCCCCCAGCCGGGTTCGCTGAAGGCCATGCGCGCCGTAGCGGTCAGATCATGTATTCCGAGGACCACGACCAGCGACGTATCCTTGTAGGCCCCGATCACCGAGTTGACCAAGGCAGGCAGGCTGCGGGTCAAGGCCTGCGGCAACAGGACAAGCCGCATCGACTGCACCCATGACAGACCCAATGCGGATGCGGCCTCTTGCTGGCCGCCGTGCAAAGATTGCAACCCACCCCGCACATCTTCGGCGAAATAGGATGCGTGGAAGAACACCAGCGCGATCAGCGTGGCCAAGACCGGGCTGATCCGGGTGTCCGGCGGCAAGGTCAGCGGCAGAACGAAGACACCGACGAACAGGACGGTGACCATGGGGAAGCCCCGCATCCCTTCGATGTAGACAATGGCCGCGCGGCGCAGCACCGGCCAGCGGGTCTGGTGGCGCAGAACGGCCAGTACAACCCCCAGCGGAAAGGCCAGCGCGATCGCGATGACCGAGAGGATCAGCAGCACCGGCATACCGTTCCACCGCGACATGTCGACCGGCACAAGCCCGGCGAAGCCGCCACTCATCAACAGGAAGGATGCGGGGATCACCGCGCACCACATCGCCATCAGGGCCGTCGAGCCAAGGCCCCGCAACCGCCCGGTCATCCGAAGGCCGACCGCGACGGAGAGCGCCAGCAGCACGGCGCAGACCACCGCTGGGCGCCAGTGCTCGGCATAGGGATAGGTGCCGAACAACATGAACCGGCTTTTTTCGGCATAAAACCGCCAGCAGGCGCCCGACGCCCCGGTGCAATCTGCCATCGGACGCAGCGGAGAGACCGCCGAGAGCAAAGCCCAATCCAGGAGCCCCCAAGCGACAAGCGCCGCAACCGCAGCGCTGACCAGCGAGACAAGAGCCGTCACCGGCGTTCCGGCCCATTGCTTCAGGATATCGCGGCGTGCCTCGGGGGGTGGGGATGGGGGAATCATCTGGATTGTCCGGTGCTGCGGGCGCGCAGACTGTCGTTGAGATGGTTCATCCCCCAGGACGTCACCAGGCACAGTCCCAGATAGAGCCCCATGGTGATCAACATCACTTCCAGCGGGCGGAAGGTCTGGTTGATGATTGTGCCGCTGACCGACATCAGGTCGGAATAGCCAACCGCAATGGCGATGGAAGTATTCTTGATGAGGTTCACGTACTGGTTGATCATCGGGGGAATGATGATCCGCACCACTTGCGGCAGTATGACGAAACGCGTCACCGACCTCGGTGCCATCCCCAGCGCCATCGCGGCCTCGATATGGCCGCGCGGCACTGACAGGATGCCGCCGCGCACCACCTCGGCGACCTGGGCACCGTGATACAGGCCAAGCGTCAGCAAGACCACCATGAACTGGATCGAAAACCGGGCACCGCCCTCGAAATCGAAACGCCGGAGTTCCGGAAGATCGGGCACCATGGGCGTGCCGAAGGCAAGGCCGAAGGCCAACGGCAGCCCGAACACGGCGGCCAGAACCACCGGCAGGACGGGCAACTCCCGGCCCGTTTCGCGCTTGATCCGGCCAGCGTGACGGTGCCAGAGCACCGCAACCGCACACGCAAGCGCCAGCGGCAGGAGCAACCAGGCCTGCCGCGGATCAGCCTCGATCGTCGGCAGGTATATCGAGCGGTTGCTCAGATGGATCGGCCCGATCGAAATCGCCTCCCGTACGGAGGGCAACCCGCGCACGGTCATGACATAGAGCACCAGCAGAACAAGGATCTTGGGCAGGTTTCGAAACAGTTCGACATAGAGCATGGCGATCAGACGGCCTGCCGGACTGGGTGTCACGCTGACCAGCCCCATCAGGACGCCAAGCACCGTGGCAAGCACCAGCGCGCAGACCGCCAGAAACACCGTGTTCAGCAGGCCTGCAACGATCACCCGCCCGTAGCTGTCAGAGGCGCTGGCGCGTATCAGGCTTTCGCTCAGATCAAATCCTGCGGTCTGGGCCAGGAACCCGAAGCCCGGCGTCATTCCGGCCGCCTGCATGTTCAGCCAGATATTGAGACCGAGTACAGCAAGACATGTGAGGATCGTCCCGACAAGCACGATACCGATCCAGTCGCGCGTGGCGCGGCTCGTCGAGGGCGGACTGTGTTGCATGACGCAAGCCTGTGAAGTAGCATATCGATGTTGCACACTTGTATACAGGTTTTGTGTTCGGTCTGTGACACGCATTCGCCGGAATGAGACACCAATGACCATTAAAATGGCCAAGCCACGCGCCGACGACATCGCAGAAGCCATCCGCAAGCGGATCTGCCTGGATGTTCAGGACGGTCAGGGAATGCTGCTGGAAGGCGCGCTGGCCGAAGAGTTCGGCGTATCCCGCACCCCGGTTCGGCAGGCCCTCCAAAGGCTGACTTATGAGGGGCTGATAGAAGTGCGGGCCGGTGTCGGCTCGGTCATCAGCGCGATGGAGCCTTCCCAACGCGACATGCATTTTTTGGTTCATGGCGAATTGCTGGGCCTTGTGGCGCGATTGCCCGATGCACCCGTTCCGACAGAGATCCAGCGGCGTCTCGACATGATCTGCGCCCAGGTCATTTCGGGCAGGTCTACGGATATCGAAAGCCAGTATTCCCTTTTCACCGAGTTCAATGCCCTCCTGTCACGGCTGATCCCGGACCCTGCCATTGCAGATGCGCATCTCATCAGTGGCTGGCGGATTGTGCGCTGGTTGCTCGCGGATATGCAGACTGGCCAAGGTAAGCCGCTGGAGGTATCGCTCGACCGCTTCTGGACCACATGGCGCACCGAAGGGAGCGGGCGGGCATCCTTGTTCCGGGAAGCCTCGAACAGGTTTCTTGCCAAAGGCGCATGAGGGGCGGCGGCGCGGGTGGGCCGAACTGCGCGGCGTGATCCGCGCGCAGCCGGCAGCCGGGGCCTTCGCAGGATCCAGGCCGACGGCTTCCTGCACTCCGACCGTCCGCTTGGGGCCGGTCGCTCCGGTCCGCTCATTCGCCGATGGCCCGCCGCACCTGCCCCCCCAGCCTCCCCCCCAGCCTCCCCCCAAGCCTCCCCATTTTGCAGAACGTGATGCAAACGACCGCAAGGGGCCTGCCTTCCAAGCCGGAGGGCACCTGGCCGCCTTTCGGCGGCCGTGCGGAACCGCGCGCGCCCTGTTGGACGAAGCGCCAGGCTGCGCCGGCGCCAGCCTGTCCTCGCCCGGCTTTACATATGCATCCCGAAGATGCCACTCTCACCAGACATTACGTAGCGTTGCATTTTGTGGATTGTCCCCGCCCCCACCGGGATCCGATTGCAGACCCGTCGATTTGACGGGCAGGCCCCGCCTGCCGAACAGGATATTTCGGAGTGTTCGCCTTGATCGAAAACCGTCCCTCGCCCTGTCCGGTCCTGCTTCTCGGCGATCCCGCAACCGACCATTTCATCCTCGAAATTCCCCCGATCGGCGGTCAGACCAGCCCGGACTGGGCACATTACGGCACGTGGAAGATGTGGACCCGGTATGGCGGAGTGCACATGACACACGACATGCTCCGCAAGCACGGCTTCGTCGTGACCATGGCAGGTCCGAAGACACGGCCGGGCAGCCCGAACGCGGGTGACGGGAAAGCCGGCGGCGGCACTATGACTCACGTCGAGTCTCTCGCCCATGTGCGCTATGTCGATGCCTCGGGCCAGTTCCTTGAGCACCGCCCGAAAGCGCCGCTCGAATTGCGCATTTCCGGTTTCGGCGGCTATCGCGAGAGCACGCGGACCGCGCTGCCGCCTCGGATCTCCGAAACCTGCCCTAAGGGAAGTTGGCCGATCGTCGTTCTCAACGACGCGGGCGGCGGCCTGCGCGAGCGCGAGGATATCTGGGGTCCGCCCTTGTCCGATGCACCGGCGGCCCGGCGCACACTCCTGCACAAGATGCACCTGCCCCTCGGCGAGGGGAGCCTGTGGATCCGCATCGCGGCGCTGCACGACCAGACGCGGGTCCTCATCGTCCACGCCGAAAACCTGAGAGCCAGCGGCGTTCGCCTTGCACGCGGCCTGTCGTGGGAACGCGCCGTCGAGGATCTGTCGCGGCAGGCAGCGGTGAGCGACGGGCTCGTGCCGAAGCTCCTGTCGGGCTGCGACCACATGCTGGTGCTGTTCGATGTCGAGGCCGCGGCGATCCTGAGCGGCAACGCGACGTCCGCCCCGACCCTCGACCTGCTGTTCGATCCGGGTTTGGCCGAAGGCGATGTCGAGACGGAACAGGCCGGCGACCTGTTCGGAAAGATGAACAGCTTCACGACGGCGCTCGCGCGCGGGATCGCCGATGCCGGGCAACCGCTCACGCTCGACGCGCTGCGCAAGTCCGCCCTGAACGCCCTTGCCTGGCAGCGCGCTTTCGCGCAAGGCCGGCTCGTGGAACGCGGCAGCCAGTTGGACTTTCCGGTGCCGGTGCCGACGCAGCAGCACGTCGCGCGCTATCGCTGCGCGATCAACCTTGCCGCCGAAGACCCGGCCGCGCGTGTCGCGATCCCTCGTCCGGAAGCGAACGACACGATCGCCCGACAGGTCGTGCGCGAGGGCTTGGGCGTCCTTTCGAGCGTTCCCTCGGCCCGCTTCGGCAAGTTCTTCACCGTCGATCGGACGGAAATCGAGGGCTACCGGGCGATCAACCGTCTGATCCGGGGCTATCTTGCGGATCACGGCGCGACGAAACCTCTCTCGATCGCGGTCTTCGGCCCGCCGGGCGCCGGAAAATCCTTCGGCATCAACCAGATGGTCGCGCCGCTCGGGCTCCCGTTGAAGGTCTTCAATCTGTCGGAGGCGGCGGCCGAAGATCTGCCCGGCTTTTTCCACGAGATCCGCGACGAGAACCTCAAGGGCAAGACGCCGCTCTGCTTCTTCGACGAGTTCGACGCGCACGGGCTCTCCCTCGTGCCGCATTTTCTCGCGCCGATGCAGGACGGGACCTTCCGGGAAGGCGCGCGGCTCCATCCGATCGGACGCGGTCTGTTCGTGTTCGCGGGCGGCACGAGCCACAAGTTCAAGGACCTGAACGCCAGGGCCGCCGAAAAGCCGGAGCGGAAGCTGACGGACTTTGTCTCGAGGCTCAGCGGCCATATCGACGTGCGCGGCCCCGATCCGGACGACCGCGGCGCCGATGACGGCGACAGCGATCACGTCCTGCGCCGCGCCATCCTGCTGCGCAGCATGCTGGAACAGCGGGCGCCCTCCGTCATCGACAAGGCCAGCGGCAAGGCCTCGATCGACGACGGCGTTCTCGACGCCTTTCTGAAGATCCCGAGCTTCCATCATGGCGCGCGGTCGATGGAAAAGATCATCCAGATGAGCACGCTCGGGGCCCGCGCCGCGCGCTACGCGGTATCCGACCTGCCCGAGACGGACCAGCTCGGCATGCATGTCGACGCCGACGCTTTCCAGCGCCTCGCCCTGGGCACGTCGGACCCGACCAGGCACGGATAGGCGGACGCGAAGACGACGTTCGAGGGGGGCGACGCATGACGACAAATCCGACAACGGGCGACGAAGACAAACGCGACTTCTTCGAGGAATTGCGCGAGCAGTTGCGCTACTGGCCCTACACGATCCACCAGATCGACGACACGCTCGACATGAGCCTGATCGAGGGCAAGGGCAAGCAGCTTCTGTTCCAGGCGATCAACAGCCGCAACCTCACCACGTTCATCGGCTCGGGCTTTTCGGCGAGCTTCGGCCGGCTGAGTTGGCGGGAATGGCAGACGCTGCAGATCGACGTCGTCTGGCGCGCGGCCGAGTGTTTCGAGACGCTCATCGAACAGTCCCAGATCGCGCTGGCGAGGAGCCTCCACATCATCGATCCGGATCTCGACCAGACGGCATTCGACGCCGGCCCGGATGGAAGTTCCGAAGTCCTCAAAGCAATCAGGCCCCTGCGCCGGCGGGTCTTCGGCACTGACGTCGTCGACCGCACGAACCCCAAGTCGCCCCTGATCGCGTCCTTCACCATCGGCGACGCCCGCAACGTCGCGCGCTGGATCACCAGCCGCAAGCGCCAGGTCGACTATGCCCGCGCGGATGTGCGCCGGCTGAAGCGCACCTTCGAACGGGCCAAGAGCAGAAGCGGCAGCTTTCCCGGCGGCGAGAGCCTGCCGATCCTGTTCGAGATCGCCCAGCAACTGCACGACCTGCTGCAGCGCCAGTCGGGCCTGTTCCTGCACAAGCGCGACATCACGCCGGACGACAAGGACGAGATCCTGAGACGCAACGCGCTCGGCTGTCTCGGGGCCAGCGACAATGCGGCGCCGATGGACAGCCTCAAGACGCTGATCGGCGCCCTGCGCGGCACCGGCCCACGGCGGAAGCCGTTCTACCGCAAGATCTACGGGTGCTTCGAGGACAGCCTGATCGCCTATTACCGGCAAGCCCGCAAGGCCGAGATGCAGATGTCCTTTTCCGATCTGGTGAAGGTGCTTCTGGTCGACGAGACAGCCCATGCCGAACAGAGCCTGTTGGGCGGCCTGCGCTATGGCCGGGACAGCGGCCGGTCGGATTCGAACGGTCATAGCGAACGGCTTGTCGACGAGATACGGCGCGCGCTGGCCGTGCTCGACACGGCCAAGCTCGGGCGGCGGATTCCCGGCATCCGCCAGAAACCCGAGCGCTACCGGGTTCTGGCGCCGTTCCGCTGCCGCAACATCCGCAAGATCCTCAATCGAATCCCCAAGGATCAGCCGCACTGGCGCGACATCGCGGCCTTTGTCGGCGACAACCTCCAGGACCAGGCGGCCGAGTCCGGCCAGGCGTCCGGACACGACCAGACATTCCTGACACCGTCCTCGCGCTTTCTCGCCGGCATGCTTCTCGCGCTGGTGAAAGATCCGATCAAAAGCCTCAAGACCGGTCCGCGCGAGGGCCTTCCCCAACTCACCATCTTCGACGAGGTGAAACCCGACGATTTCCGCTCGCGGCGCTCGGTCGTTTCCGAGCGCTTCGACCCGCTGGTCAAGACCGCGCGCAAGCTCAAGATCAGCCGCTTCCTGACGACCAACTACGACTTCGAGATCGAGCGCTATTTCCAGGACGCGGGATACCGGCGGTTCGAGCATGAAAGCCGCGACGGACCGACCGACGGAAGTCCGTTTCCACGCGGCTACATGGATCTGCGCAGCCACCGCTCCGACAGTTTCGGCAGCGTGTTCCGCGACCTGACCTTCCGCCGCGAGACCGCGTCGGATCTCGTCAGCTTCTCCGTCGCCGACGAAGGCGCCGACGCCTCGGTGTTCCATCTGCACGGCCGGGCAAGCAGCGACGAGGACATCGTCGTGACGGAGGCCGACTACATGGACCTCTACCTGCGCCGCGACGCCATGCGGGAGATGGTCGACGAAGGCATCTCGGTCGCCTTTTCGGGCGCGCCGATCCTGTTTCTCGGGCTCGGCATGACCGAGGCGGATCTGCTGCGGCCGCTGCGCCAGTTCATCAGCGACCGCGACCGGGAAGTCGGCTACACGTCCATCGTCCTGTTGCCGGCCGAAGAGGACGAGGACGCTCGCGCCAAGACGAGCACCGCCCTCTATCTTCGCTACGGCGTGCACACGATCTTCTTCGGCGGCGGCCAGGTCGGCATCGACGGCACGCAGCAGGATCTCGACTGGCTGCACAAGACCCTGGCCCTCGTCGGCGCGCTGAAAGCGATTGTCCAGGATCGCCGCGACGCGCTCGACCGCCATCGCAAATCCGGATCGCTGCCAGGTCTTAAGCAACCGATCGACGGCCTGAGCTTGAAAACGAAACATGGCGAGGACCTGACCAATCGCGCGGCGCTGTTCAGGCGCCTGCAAGACAGGCTCGGGACGCTCGAGCACCAGTGGTGCGAACAGACCGTCCTCGCCGCCCTGTTCGGCCGAACGACCCTCTTGCAAGACGATCTTCTCTCGCCGGTCGGGCCGAACGGCGAACTCTCGTGCCGCCTCGTCTGCCCGACCTTCACTCCGGTCCGCCACAAGTCATCGAAGGCGGCGCGGGACGCGCGCGCCCGCCACGGCGACGAGACGATCGACGGCACGCCCTATCTCCGGTTCTACCTGCAACTGCTGACCCATTTGGCGCGGCAGGCGGTGAGCGGGCCCCCTGCCGGTGCCAGGCTCGGCGCCGTGCTGCGCGACCTCACCGCCCAGGAGATCGCCCTTGACGGTCTTTACGGGGCGCTGCTGACCGGCTCGCTCAACGCCTCGCTCGACGGACTGGAGAAGGAATGGCGGTCGTGGTGGGAACGTTGGCAGCAGAGCCCGCCGCACCGGCTGGCGCGGTTCGAGCGGTTCGCGGCCGATCGGTCCCTTGCCAGAGAATTCGCGAAACAGCGTCTCGTCCTGCCGCGGCGCTTCATCCGTTACCGCGTCGACAGCGTGATCACGGATCTGACGAAGGCGGACTCGCGCGTGGCCGCCCGCTGGCCGGACCCGCAAGCGATTGAGAACCAGAAGACCCTTGCAAGGCAACTCAGGGACTTGAACGTCACCGGCGTACGGGCCGCCGACACGTTCCTGCGCGCGGTCTATCTGCAGCGCTGCAAGGACGAACGCGCCGGTCGGCTGAGTCCGGGCCGGCGCTTCTACACGATCTGCGCCCATCGCGGTCTCGGCAAGGGCTGCCTTCTGTCGACCATGAGCACCGGGCTCGGCCTGTCGGCCTATATCCGAGCCGCCTGGCCGAAGCGCGGGCTCGTCCTGCCCGGCACGGCGCGACTGATGCGGCCGGCCTATTTCGGCGCGATCTTCATCAATCTCAGCTTCTCGACCGAAATCGCCTCGGTCTATGACATGCTGATCGACGCGCTGGAGGACCTGACCGACGACATGGCGCGCATCCGTCCCGGTTTGGCCGCCTACAGCTTAATTCGAGCCGAATTCTACGCCGAATTGAATCAAAGTCTGGCCAATGACACCGCAAGACGGGCGTTTCGTCGCGCGCGTGAAACCGGGAACCGCGCCGACGACGAGGGCGCGCTGGACGGCATCGCCCGCATGGTCCACCTGCGCAATGTGATCGCTGCCTTCGCCGCGACGAGTTCGGCCTTCCAGCGCGCACCCTCGAACAGGCTCGGCCTGCAACCGCGCGTGCTCGTCTATATCAACGGGGTCGAACTGCTCGTCGAGCGCAACGGCCGGGCCAAGAATGCCGAGATCCACGATGTTCTCGCCTATCTGATGTCGGAGGAGGCCCGCGATATCCCCTTCGACGTGATCGCAACCGGCGCGGAGACCGGGCTTGGCGAGTTGTGGCGCATGCGCGCGCCGGGGCGGAAGGCGCGGATGCGGGCGAGCCCGGATCGGCCGCCGGCGCCGGCGTTGCATCCGGTTCGCATCGACTCGCCGGCCATCAACGCCCGCGGCCAGGCGAGCGTGCAGCAGCGCGCCGTTACGTCCGGAATCCCGTTCGGCACAGGCAAACGGAAAGCGACAAGCGACCGGACGAATCTCGTCCATTTCGCCCGGCCGATGAAGACGACGAACTTCCTCGTCGACAATTTCTTCCTGCTGGCAAGCGCCTTGTTTGTCATGAACGCGCACGGATCGCGGCACTATGCCGGCATTCGCGAGGATCTTGCAAAGCTGACGACGGCGGGAGCGGTTCGCAGAGCCGGTTTGAAGCGTGACCAGGCTTGGGCGACCCCGAAACCCGAGCAGCTTGTCCATAGCCTTGCGGAAAGTTGGGCAACCGTCGAGAGCGCCGTTGCCCGGCGGATGGTCATCGTTCTCAGGCGCAATTCCGGTCGCGGTCGAAACAAAAAACACAGGCGGGAAACGCTCGTGCCGATGATGCGCCGCATCATGCTCAAGCGTTACAACTCCGTGTCCGACCCCTCCGAACGCGAATGGCGGGAGATCCGCCGGCATCTCGGCGCCAACCGCTTCTGCATGACGCTGCTGCTCGCCGCGGCCCAGCGCATCGTGCTGCGCGAGAAGACCTTGCTGGAGGGCGCGCGCCGGGCCGAGGCCTTCATCTTCAACACCGTCAACGAGATCCGCAATGTCAGCGTCGAGCAGCGCGAGCAGACCGTGCTGCAGGCCGTGCTCGATGCCTATGCCCGGTTCCACACGATCGGCGACCCGGAAAACGACATCGAACTGCACCAGAAGCTGCTGCGCAGCCTCGCCGTCATCGGCTCCCCGGTCAGCGCCAACGTTCTCGTGCGCCTGCCCGACATCCGCGCCTATTTCCGCAATGCCAAGACCGAATTCAACGTCAGTCGCCGGCGGACCGTGTCGCGGGCGCTTCACACGCTGGCGCTACGCGGCCTGTGCTTCCGGCTGCACCCGCATCCGCAGGTGAACCGGCCCCTTGCCTCCGGCGGCGCGGCACAGGGTCCGGCGAAGCGACCCGGCGACTGGCCGCCGCAACACGAATACCGCTTCGCGCTCCACCGCATCGTCCAGCATTACGGCGTTTCCAAGCTCGGCAGCGGCACGGCCGATCCGGTCGCGATCAACAGCTTCTCGCCCTCGCTCTATGCCTCGATGCCCGCGGGCCTGCCACGGCTCACCCACGAGGCCTACGAATACCTGCGCGGCCTGCTGGTCGGCCTGTCGCAATATCCCGACATCCCGCATTCGGAGCAGCGGTTCGAGCCGTGGATCTTCTCGACCGACGACCACAACACCCGCGTCGAGGCGCTGCGCGCGGCGCTGACCATGGTGCGCTCCACCTTCTCGATCGCCGTGGTCTCGCGCTTCGAGGACTACAAGAGCCTTCCGGCAAGCCGGGCGGCGCGCAAGCGCGGCTATTTCGAGACCTACAAGGTCCGCCTGCGCTGGATCATCCGCAAGGCCTGGGAACTGCTCGACGTCAACGACCTGAAGGGGGCGATCGCCAGGCAGACCAACCGGGGAAGCGGCAACACTGTCGATCTGCAGACCGACTTTCGCGCCTACCGGCCCGATCTCGACTGGCCGAAGATGAATGCGCTCTACCGCGACGAGATCGTCTGGCTCTACAACGAGGCGGGGCTGACCTGCCTGGTCCAGGGCAACCTGACCGATGCCGTCGCGCTGCTGCGTCAGGCGATCGAATTCAACCGCGGCATCGACGGCCGCGAAAACACCGGACGCCAGCACAACCGCATTTCGCTCAATCTCGCCATCGTCCAGATCGAACGCGGCCGGCTCAGCGCCGCGCAGCGGCGGCTGCGCCAGATCCGCGACGCGGAGGACGTGCGGGGCGACCGTGTCTTCAAGCTGGCGACGGGCTATCTCGGCCTCATCGACCACCTGATGGGCAATGTCGGCAAGGCGGAGTGTCAATATGGCGAGGCGATCGACTGGTGCCGCCAGGACGACGACATGCGCGGCGCCGCCGTGTTCTTGAACCACAAGGCCCGCCTGGTCGCGGCCCGCGACCCGGACGAGAGCCTGCGGCTGCTGCGCGAGGCGCGCCAGTTCGCCGACACGGGCGGTCACGAGGACGTCCGCCGCCACATCGTCCTGTCGGACATCCGCATCAGGATGCTGACGCCCGTCGGCGAGCGGCCGAGCGCGGAGATCGCCATGCAGCGGCTGCGCGAGGTGGAGGACTATGCCGACCTGATGGGCGCGCCCTCGCTCGCCTGCGAGGCCTTGCACCTGCGCGCCCGCATCCTGCTGCAGAACGGCGAGGCCTCGACCGCCGGCAAGCTGCTCATCCGATCCATGGCGATCGCCCGACGCAATGCCATGCACCTGCGCCTCAACAGCGCCATCACCAGCTATGCCCTGTCGCTGCTGCATCGCGGCCGGTCGCTGCCGGCCGAGCGCCTGCTCTACGCCAGCCTCGAGATGGCCAAGCGGTCGCGCTACAACAGCGAGATCGCACGGGTGCTGCGCGAGTTGGAAAGGCCGGAATTCCTCGACGGCAAGGGCGGCCGTGGCGGGTGAGACGCCGGTGCCGGCTGTTCATCGCTCCCTTTCATGGCGTGCGGTTCCGTCTGTCCGCCGCCGGCGCCATGCATCCTGACCGCATCCGCAACCGGCCGGACGCACAGGCGCCACCAAGTCTCGCGTCACGCCCACTGCGCAGAATGCGCTTCCGCCTGTCGAAGAACCGTTTGCACCGCTGCATCCTGGAGATCGGGCGGGTTGCCGTGCTTGCGCCGAAGGCGCTTCACCAGAACGCGCAGGCCCATCCGAGCTCATGCGAGGCCCCGACTGGAGCGAAGCCCGAAGGGCGGCAGCGCGAAGTCAGAGAATGGCGGAGAGAGAGGACGAAGTCCGAACTCGGAGCCCAGCGGGCGACTGCCCGCCGGCCGGTCAGGCCGCCCCAGCGGGGGCGTCGAGCGAAGCGAGACTGCCGTGAGCGAAAGAATGGCGGAGCATCGCGCAGACAGTCCGAACCCGCAGGGTTCGCAAGGCCAAGGGCCGTCCGAGCTCATGCGAGGCCCCGACTGGAGCGAGCCCGAAGGGCGACAGCGCGAAGTCAGAGAATGGCGGAGAGAGAGGACGAAGTCCGAACTCGGAGCCAGGAGCGCGACGGCGCGACCGGCCGAAAGGCCGCCCCAGCGGAGGCGCCGAGCGAAGCGAGACTGCCGTGAGCGAAAGAATGGCGGAGCATCGCGCAGACAGTCCGAACCCGCAGGGTTCGCAAGGCCAAGGGCCGTCCGAGCTCATGCGAGGCCCCGACTGGAGCGAGCCCGAAGGGCGACAGCGCGAAGTCAGAGAATGGCGGAGAGGATGGGATTCGAACCCACGAGACGCTTTTGACGCCTACTCCCTTAGCAGGGGAGCGCCTTCGACCACTCGGCCACCTCTCCGTGCCGCCCTTTTCGAGGATTTGCGAGCATTTGGCAAGACGGGAAGTTGCGCTTTTGCCCGCCGCCTCGCCCTGCCAGCCGAAATCCGCGTTCCGCTGGTCGAGGTTTCCACAGGCAAAGGGCGGCCCGGCCCAGGCTGGCGGGCGATCATCGCGTCTTTCGACCTTGTCGAGACGAAAAATCTATTTCCGTCGTCGGTCGGTCCGATCTGAACTTGTCGGAACCGGGACCCTGGGCTTCCGCCTCGCGCGGGCTCCTGCTCGTCTTTGCGGGAACCGGGGGACAGTCGATTTTCAAGACCGAGCCATTCATTGAACAGGTTCATGACAAAAGCACCGTTGGCCGTGGCCGCCCCTTTCGAGAGATCCTTGCACCGCGCGATGCCCAGCCTGCACACGGCCAGCCTGCACACGGCCAGCCTGCACAGGGCCTGCCCGCGCGCGATCCGATTGACCGTTTTCGCCGCCGGCCAGGCGGCAGGGACAGCCCGTGAAAGCCGACGACCTTCTCGCCCATCTTGACCGGATCCGGCACGCCGGCACGCCGGACGAGGTGGGCGCCCGGCTCGCCGCGGCCACCGCAGGCTTCGGCATCGACCGCGCGCTGTGCGGCCTTGTGCCCCTCCCCGCCACTCCGCCGGCCGAGGCGCGCAGGGCCATCTTCTTCGGCAACTGGCCCTCCGGCTGGCTGGAGCGCTACGTCGCCCGCCGCTATGCCGAGATCGACCCGGTGATCGCCCGCGTCCTGCGCGCCGACCGTCTGTTCGGCTGGCGCGAGGCGTGTGCGGATGCGGATCGGATGGCCCTTGCCCGGCAGATGATGGGCGAGGCGCGCGAGCATGGGCTCTCGGACGGCTTCGCCCTGCCCTTCGCCAATGGCGCCGGCCGGCGCGGCAGCATCTCGCTGAGCGGCGAGCGGATCGAGCTTGCCCCCGCCCGACGACCCGCGCTGGCGCTGCTGGCGGCCTCGGCCGCCGATCGCGCCGCCGCCCTGCTGGAAACGCCGGCGGCGCTGCCGCTCGCCCCGCTGACGCAGCGCGAGCGCGATTGCCTGTCATGGGCGGCGGAGGGCAAGACCGAGTGGGAAACCGCCATCATTCTGGACATCGCCCCGAAAACGGTCGAAAGCCACTTTGCCGCCGCCCGCCGCAAGTTGAACGCCGCGAACAAGACACATCTCGTAGCCAAGGCCTTCCGCCTTGGGATAATCGACTGAACGACACACCGACAGAACGGCGCAGGGGCGCAGGGTCGCTGGCCGTGTCAATCCGGGAAACCCATGATGGCGACCCGGCAGGACCTTGCGAGACTCGCAAGCGGCACGCAACACGGGACCAGCCGGCTGCGAACGGGAGCCGGAGGGAGCGCGCCAGCGCGCGAAAGGAGAGACCGGATGGACAAGAGGAAGGGACGCAACGACGCCCGACGGGAGATCATCGACCGCCTCGAAGGGGCGATCGCCCGGATCGCGCCGCATCCCGAACTGGTCGTGCTCGGCGGTCAACTGGCGGCGATCCGCGAGATCGCGGCTCTGGAACTCACCGGCGAGGACAGGGCGGAAGCAAGCCCGTCCACGGGCGCGCCCTCTGGCCGGCGGGAGGAAACGGCGCCCTCGTCCGCGCAGGCGCTACCGGGACAAAGCCCGCAAGAGAGCGAGTGAACGTCCGCTCGCCGGGTCCGGCAGGGGCCGGGAACCATCGGGGCAGGCCGCACGGCATCGGCGCGGCATCCTCCCCGGAGCGGGGGAAACAGGCTGCGGCGCGGGCGCAAAGGGACGGTCTGCGCTCACAGTGCCGCAGCCGGGTTGATCCTGTCGGCGGGAATGCCCCTCTCGCGGGGGCCTGCGCCACCGCGGATCAATGCAGCGACAGCCACTCGCGGGCCGCCCGCTGGGCATCGGCGATTTCGGTGCGCGTCATCTCGGTGGAAATTTCCTTGCGGTAGCGCACGGCGTCCTGGCTGCCCTTCACCGCCGCGATGTTGAACCACTTGTGCGCGGCGATCAGGTCGGCGGCGCCGTGGCGGCCGCAGGCGCAATCCAGTCCCATCTGCAGCAGGATATCGGGGCCGGCGGGCTGGCCGCCCATGATTGCGAGTTCGGGGGAACCCAGGTCCAAACGAGCCATGTCACACTCCTTGTCTGTCGTCTTTTCGGCCGGCGTCCTGCCGGCCCGTTGCCGATAGAAGATCCCGAAGCGACTGATCTTTCCCCGCAATCTTCATGTTCGAGTGTGCTGCCGGCCCTTCAACGTGCTCTTAAAATTTTCGCTTAACAGGAAGAAAACGAGACGAAAACAAGCGGTAAATTTTACGAGGGATTCACGAATTTCTCCGCGAAACGGCAATGAAATCAATCGTCTTTGAGTCAAATCCGGAAACGCACGGAAACCAACGGGTAACCTTGAAAGAACTTGGCCCGAAAATGCGCAAGGCGCGCGGCGGCAGAAAACCGCCGGCCTGCCGCTACGACACGACTGGTCAGGTGCCCGGCTCAGGCGTAGGTTACGTTTCCGTAAAGGGAATGCAAAAGATCCCTAAACAGTGGAGGAACCCATGATCGAAGCCGAAACGTCCCTGCCCCGTCTCCTGTCCCGTCCCCTGCCCCGTCTCCGGGCAGCGGCCGTCCTTGCTCTCCGTTCCGGTCCGGCCCTTGCGCTCGCCGCGGCAGCCGCCCTTGCCATGGTGCTGGCCGCGCCGCCGGCCCTGGCGGCCGAGGCCAACGGCATCTGGGCCCGCCCCGGCGGCAGTTCCCGCATCCAGATCGCGCCCTGCGGCGGCGCCCTGTGCGGCACGCTGGTCTGGCTGCGCGAACCGCGCAACGACACCAACAATCCGGACCCGGCCAGGCGCTCGCGGCCGCTGCTCGGCAGCCAGACCGTCTTCGGCATGGTCGCGGACGGGGGCGGACGCTGGAAGGGAAAGGTGTATAATGCCGAGGACGGCAAGACCTATAGCGGCATCATGACGCTCGTCGGCAACACGGGACTGAAGCTTGAAGGATGCGTACTCGGCGGACTGATCTGCAAGGGCGAGACCTGGCAACGGGTCAAGTAGCGCCCTTCCCCCATCGATGGCTTCTGGCCGGGGGACTGGCCCTGTTTTCCCTCGTCTCGCCCGCCAGCGCGGACGAGACGATCTTCGGCACCTGGCAGACGCCGGATGCCGGCATCGTGCGGATCGGCCCCTGCGGGGCGGCCCCTTGCGGGCTTCTCGTCGACTTTCCCCCGCCGCCCGGCACCACCCGGCAGACGGCAACCGACATCAACAACCGCGACGGCGCCAAGCGCGGCCGCAGGCTGCTGGACATGCCGGTGATCTGGGACATTGCCCCCGCCGCCGGCAAGGCCGGCACCTGGAGCGCCCGCGTCTACGACCCGCGCCGCGGCGTCACCGCCAACGCGACGGCGACGCTGAACGGTCGGGACCAGCTCACCTTGCGCGGCTGCGTGCGGGTGGTGGTGCAGTTCTGCGAGACGGAGGTGTGGCGCCGGACGAACTGATCCCCCCGGCGCCGTCGTCGAATGTGGGCGAATGTGGAAGGTCAGCGCGCGCGCTGGCCGAACAGCACCGACTGGGCGCCCTTGTCGTCGGCAAGGTTGAGCTGCTCGCGCATCTCCCGGCCGACCGCCAGCCCGCGCTCCACCGCCGGGCGCGCCTTCAGCGCCGCCAGCCAGCGGGCGACATTGGGGAAGTCCTTGTCCAGTTCCATGCCCTGGCGCTCCCAGCCGGTCGCCCAGCCGACGATCGCCATGTCGGCGATGGAGTATTCGTCGGCGACGAAATCGCGCCCGGCGAGCTGCTTGTCGAGCACGCCATAGAGCCGGTGGGTCTCGTTGAGATAGCGGTCCATGGCGTAGGGGAGCTTCTCCGGCGCATAGACGCGGAAATGGTGGTTCTGGCCCAGCATCGGACCGAAGCCGCCCATCTGCCACATCAGCCACTCGTCCACCTTGACGCGCTTGCGTTCGTCGGCCGGATAGAAGCGGCCGAACTTGCGCCCGAGATATTGCAGGATCGCGCCGGACTCGAACACCGAGATCGGCTCGCCGCCCGGCCCTTCCGGATCGACGATGGCCGGCATCCGGTTGTTCGGCGAGATCTTCAGGAACTCCGGCTTGAACTGGTCGCCGGCACCGATATTGACGTAATGCACCTGATAGGGAACGCCGAGTTCCTCCAGCAGGATCGTCACCTTCCAGCCGTTCGGTGTCGGCCAGTAATGCAGATCGATGGGCTTGGTCTGGGTGGCGGACATGCCTGTCATGCTCCATGGTCGTGGATGGCCGGGGCCCTGGAGCATCGCCCCGCAGGCCGCAGACGGCCGGTCGGAGAGGAACTTAAGGCTCCGCTGCGCCGAAACAACCATTCGCCTGTCCGCAGGCGAGCCGAACGGCGCGATCAGCTTCGCGCCACACCTGCCTTGAGATCGCCGATCACCGCGTAGCCGCCATGCAGGCGGCGGAAGCTTGCCTTGCCGCCGACGGCCGCCGCGCAGGCGGCAAGCGCCTCGCCCAGCTCCGCGCGCGGCGTCACGTGGAAGGCCGCCAGCCAGGCGCGGAAGGGCGCGCGCAGGAGGCCCGGCCAGGCCTCCATCATGCCGAAATCGACGAGATGCACCCCGCCGCCGGGCGCGAGCGCCCCGGCCCCGGCGACAAGCGCCTCGCGCCAGGGCGGGATCATCGACAGGCTGTAGGAGAAGAACACCCGGTCGAAGCGCGCAACGCCGAACAGCGCCTCTGTATCGAACGCCGTCGCATCGCCCTGCGCCACATGCACCCGGCCTTCGAGCCCGGCGCGGCGGATCGAGCCGCGGGCGCTCTCCAGCATCTGCGCCGAGATGTCGATGCCGAAGAACCGCGCCTGCGGGTGCCGGCGCGCCGCCAGCACCAGGTTGCGTGCCGTGCCGCAGCCCAGTTCCAGCACGGTGCCGCCCGGCGGCGGGGCGATCTCGTCGATCAGCCGGTCGCGGCCGAGCAGATAGTATTTGCGCGTCGCGTCATAGACATGCCGCTGCCAGCGGTAGATGCCGTCCATCAGCTCCGCGCCGCCGGAGGCCCCTGCCTCAGCCCCGTCCCGCACGGTCATGCCGCGTCGCGGATATAGAGGTGGAAGCCGCCATAGATCGACGAGCGGTCCATATAGCCGAGCTTGCGCGAGCGCTCCGCATCGTAGCGCCACTTCTCCAGGATCTCCGGCGCGACGCGGCCGGGCAGCAGGCTCGGCTCGGCCGCCGTGCGGAAGACGACGCGCGCGCCCGGACGGGCCGTGCGGGTGATCTCCGCCCACAGGGCGTTGAGCGCGCCGTCGGTCATCCAGTCCTGCGCATCCAGCAGGATGTAGCGGTCGACGCTCGCCTCTTCCTGCGCCGCCAGATAGTCGGTGAAGGAGCGGTTGACCACGCGCACCCGGTCTGCGCGGGCGCGGATCGCCTCGAAATGGTCGCGCCGCAGATAGGGCGGCAGCGGGCCTGACTCGTCGTTCGCATAGCCGCGGCCGAAGGCCTGCCAGGCGAAATAATTCTCCGACAGCGGGAAGTCGCAGGCCAGCCGCTCCAGCCGCTCGCGCAGCACCGCCGCCATGCCGCCGGTGCCGCTGCCGGCCAGCGCCTCGTATTGCGCCGGCGGAATGCCGAGCCCGTAGAGCGAGACGCGCTTCGACGTCGCCCAGCGGACCATCCGCTTGTCGAACAGCGGCGCCAGCGCCTTGTCGAAATAGGTGCGCTGTTCCTCCAGCGAGCGGGCGCGCAACATGTCCCTGGGGTCGATGCCATAGGCGCGGGCGACGAAATGGCCGGCGCCGATGAAATAGCCGAGCAGCCCGTGGTGATAGAGGTCGCGGGCGAACAGGGTGATGCGCTTGCGCCCCGTCAGGTCGCGCTTTTCCCAGTAGTCGCGGGTTTCCGGGTCGAGCCGCTCGCGCAGGAAGCGGTCATAGGCCTCGACATTGCCCTTCTCGTCCGCCTTGCCGAAAAAGCGGTAGAAGGCGTCGTGCCCCGGCAGGTGCTTGACCGCGGCGAGCTTCAGCCGGGTCAGTGCCACATGCGCGCGGTTGAGGTCGACGGCGGTAATGCTGGCCGGATCGGCCGTCAGGTAGGACAGCACGTTGCAGCCGCCCGAGGCGATGGTCACCACCTTGTGGTCGCGGCCGATCTCCAGCGCGTCCATGTCGATCTCGGGGTCTTCCCAGATCTGCGGATAGACCAGCCCCTTGAAGGCGAAGGTGAACAGCCGTTCCAGCGCGCCTTCCCCGGACAAGACCTTGTTGCGATGCACCGCCCGGCCGAGCAGCGCCCCCCGCCCCGCATTGACCGATTTCCTGTTCGACGCCTGACCCGACAGCATCACCACCTCCGACTCGCCTCAAGTTGCCTTGAAGTGAGCCGGGTAAGCCGTTCTCGTTACGGGATGATGACAGGCGGCGGCCGATGGCGCGCGGCGCCCCGTGTCAGGCGGCGCTGCGTGCGCTCCCGGCGATCGGCGGCGACCGGCGGTGGCCCGCGAGCGCGTGCGCAGCCGCCGCGATCAGCGGAACCTCCCGCCCTTCCTGCGGGGTCAGGAACACGCCGCGCCGGCGCGCCCGCGCGCCCGCCGAGGGCGATGCCGTCCACCAGATCACCAGCGGCGCCAGCACCAGGGGCAAGGCGATCGGCAGCAGCCAGACCAGAAGGTCGGCGGCGTAGTGATAGGCGAAGACCAGCGTCGCCATTCCGAACAGGACCATCCACCAGCTCGCCCTGGCGCTGGTCGCCAGATCGAGCGATCCGTCCTCCCGCTCGCTCGACGGCCAGCCGAAATCGGCTCCCGACAGCACCTGGAACACCGAGCGGCTCTGGAACATCATGTGGATGGGGGCGAGCAGCGAGGCGAGCAGCAGTTCGTAGAGCGCGGAGAGCGAGGCCCGCCCCGCACCGCCATACTCCTTCGCCCCGCCGGTCAGGACGGCGCGCAGCAGCAACAGCGCCTTGGGCAGGATCAGCAGCGCGACCACGCCGAACAGCAGCGCCAGCCCCTTTTCCGTCTCCGGATGGGGAAAGCGCGGAAACGGCGAGCCGGACACGAAATAGACCGGCGCCGGCGCGAACAGCGGCGCGGCGATGCTGGCCAGCAGGAACATCAGCCAGACCGGTGAGGCGAGATAGGCCATGATGCCCTGCAGCAGGTTGACCCGGCTCCAGAACGGCAGGCCGGGCGCCGCGAGGACCCGCGCGTGCTGCAGGTTGCCCTGGCACCAGCGCCGGTCGCGCTTGGCATATTCGATCAGGTTCGCCGGCGCTTCCTCGTAGGAGCCGTCGAGATCCGTATCGAGCCGCACCCGCCAGCCGCCGCGCGCCAGCATCGCCGCTTCCACCGTGTCGTGGGACAGGATCTCGCCGCCGAAGGGCGGCTTTCCGGCGAGCGCCGGAAGCCCGCAGGTCGCCGCGAAGGCGCGCGTGCGGATCAGCGCGTTATGGCCCCAGAACGGCCCCTGGCGCCCCTGCAGCGCCGCGACGCCGCGCGAGAACACCGGCGAGTAGAAATTCGCCGAGAACTGGATCATGCGTCCGAACAGCGTTTTGCGGCCGATGATGCGCGGCACTGTCTGCAGCAGGCCGAGATCGGGCACCGCCTCCATGCGCCGCACCATCTCGACGATCGTCTCGGCGCTCATCAGGCTGTCGGCGTCGAGCACCAGCATGTACTCGTAGGCGCCGCCGCTGGTCCGGATGAAGTCGGCGATGTTGCCGGCCTTGCGTCCGGTGTTCGGCGAGCGGTGGCGATAGTAGAGCCGCCCCGCCGCCGAAAGCTCCGCGACGGCCTGCCGATACAGCCGGCGCTCGTCCGCCGCCGCCTCCTCGCGGGTGGAGTCCGACAGGACATGGAAGTCGAAGCACTCCAGCGCGCCGATCTCGTCCAGCGCCCGGTACATCGCCTCGAGACGGGCGAAGACCGCATCCGCCGCCTCGTTGTAGACCGGGATCACGATCGCGGTGCGTCCCTTGGGGCGGCCGTTCCGGGCCGGCACCTCGTCGCTCGGAAAGATCAGTCCGAGAATGCCGATACAGGCGCCCCACGACAGCCACAGCGCACAGAAGGCGACAAGCGAGACCCGGACCACGTCGACCCAGTCGAACCCGTCGGCAACCGCCACCGAGCCGAACATGGCCGCAGCGGCGACCGTGAGGCCCAGCGTGAGTAGGATCGCCGCGGCCCGGCGCAGGCCGACGGCAAGGCTCTCGCGAAGCGAAGACGTCGAGACAGCCGGTTCCATCCGCCAGAGCCCTTTTCTGAAAATTCTGGTCTCAGCGCTCGCCGATGCGCCGGCGGGCAAACGCCCGCAGCGCGGCGAGCCGCGGCAGGACGGGCGGACGCTCGAGCATCTGCGTCGGCATCTGCAGCGGCGCCCTCGGTGCCGGCAGGCACAGCGAGGCGACCACCGACCGGTGCAGGGCCGCGTCGGCGCGTCCCTCAAAGAGGCGCTCGAGCAGGGCGTCCCGCCCCTCGCCTGCCGGATCTTGCGACAGGTGGCCGACGGCCTCGCTCACCGCCCGTTCCAGCGTCTCGTCGTCGAGGTCATGGCGGGAGAACTGGCGGCGCAACTCGCCAAGAAACGCCTGACGCGCTCCGGCCGGGTCCGGCCGGAACGCGGCTTCCGCGGAACCGGTGTCGGCGATCATCTCGTTTGTCCCCATTGATAGGTCCAGGTTTCGGAGAGGGTCTTGCCCTCGAGAACGAGTGCGGCGGACAGCTCGACCGGCTTGTCGGCGTCGGTCCGCCTGACATCAACGATGAGGCGCCACATATCGTTCCCCGCGATCTTGCTCAGAATCTTGTGGACCACCTCGCCATTGCTGAGGGAGAGGCGGACATCCATCGGCGCCTCCTCGCCCAGCCCGGCCAGGGTGTCGCCGCCGAAGTCGACCAGGAACTTGCGGGTGTCCTCGTCATGCGCCACGGCGGCGACCCCGCCATGGCCCGTGCGGGTGCGCAGCGCCCGCGCCAGCGGCACGTCGCCCTCCACGTCCAGCGCCCAGATCATGCGGTAGCGCAAGCGGTGTTCGGAGCCGGCCGTCAGGCCATTCTCCGGCATCCAGAAGGCGACGATATTGTCGTTCGCCTCCGAATCGGAGGGGATTTCGGCAAGCAGCACCGCGCCCTCGCCCCAGTCGCCGACCGGCTCGACCCAGACGGAGGGACGGCGCTCGTAATGCGCTTCCGTGTCCAGGTAGTTGTCGGCGTCGCGGTCGCGCTGCAACAGGCCGAAGCCGCGCGGATTGGTCTCGCCGAAGACGGAGAGCTGCAGCCGCGCCGGATTGGTCAGCGGCCGCCAGACGCGTTCGCCGCTGGCCCGCAGGATGGCGAGGCCGTCATTGTCGTGCACCTCCGGGCGGAAGTCGTCGAAGCCGGTCCGGTCGTTCTCGCCGAACAGATACATCGAGGTGAGCGGCGCAAGGCCCAGCCGCGAGACGTCGTCGCGCAGGAAGATCGCCGCCTCCACGTCGATCAGGGTTTCAGTGCCGGGAAGGATGGTGAAAGCATAGGCGCCCGACACGCGCGGGCTCTCCAGCTCGGCATAGAAGCGGATCTCGCGCGCATCCGTCTCCGGCCGCTCGATATAGAAGCGGCTGAAGCGCGGGAACTCCTCCGCGCTGCCCGCGGCCGTATCGACCGCAAGGCCGCGCGCCGACGCGCCGTAGACGGTGCCCCGCCCCAGCGCGCGGAAATAGCTGGCGCCGAGGAAGGTGATCAGCTCGTCGCGATAGTCGGTGCGGTTGAGCGGGTAATGCAGGCGGAAGCCGGCCGCGCCCGGAAAGGCGAACCCGTCGAAGACCGCCGGGTCGAGCGGCGGGCGATACTCGAAATCGCCGGCGGCAAAGCCCATCGGATAGGCTTGGCCCTCGACGATCTCGAACAGGTCGACCGTATGGGCGAAGACCCAGCCCGGATAGAACGCCTGCAGCTCGAAATTGCGCTTGTCGTCCTTCCACCGCGCATGGTCGGGCCGAAAGCGGATCGCGCGATGGGCGTCGTAGTCGAGCCCGGCGACCGCCTCCGGCAGATCCGCCGCCTTGTCGTTATAGGGCTCGGCCGCTCTCGCCTTCATCCGCGCGACCAGGGCCTCCCAGTCGAACGGCGTGCCGGCCGGCGCCCCGCCTGGGGCCGGCGCGCCCGCCTCCTGCGCGCCTGCCTCCTGCGCAAAGGCGGAAAAGGCGGTGCTGGCCATCAGGAAGGAGAGAAATCCGGCACTGGACGTCAGAAAGCGGCGCTTGTCGATTGTCGGCATGGGACCTGCTGGTACCTCGGAAACGGTTCTCGGGATCTGGCGAGACAGCGCAAGGACGCGCCCGGACCGGCCCTCGGGCCTTCCGGTCGCTCCGCGCACCCTGCCGCCATCCGTGCGAGCGGCCGGCCTGCCGGTTTCCGGCGGCTCGGCCTCCTGTGCAGGCGCAGCATGCGGCGCCTCTGCCGCACGAAGGCCCGCCCCTCACAACGTCAGGCGAGCAGGGCTATTTCACCAAGATATATGAGAGAAATCAGACGCAATCGCGGCAATCGGATGGCAGAGGCACTCCTCTCCCATCGGCCTTGCATATATTGCACCGCAAAATCGGACCTCGCAAGAGGCGCGTGAGGCGAGACGACACGGGGAGAGGGAGGAGCGCAGGAGGGCACGAGGCGGGACGGCGTCGCCACCTCCCCGGCTGTCATCCCGGCCGCAGGCGCAGCCGGAGCGCCGGGACCCATTGGCACCCTCAGCGGGTGTTTTGTCGCTCCCTCCCCTCCTTCGTCCTCCCGGACGGCGCGTCAGCGCCGAGCCGGGACCGGGGAGCCACGAACGTTCGTGGGGATGGCCGGGAGCGTTTCGGGCAGGCCCTCGGCTCGCCGGTCCCGGGTCGCGCTAGCGCGCGCCCGGGATGACGCAGGGAGAGGTCTGCGTCCGGGAGGACGCGGGGGAGATGTTGGCGCACCCTCGCCGCCGCTCTGGCAGCCAATGGACCCCGGCGCTGCGCCTGCGCGCGGCCGGGGTGACGGCAGAGAGGATGCGAGGCCGTGCCAGTTCTCAGGCCGTCAATCCCGGCCGGATCGGCGAGCCACGGCGCTGCCCCCTCCTCGGACGTCATCCCGGCCGGATCGGCGAGCCACGGCGCTGCCTCCTCCTCGGACGTCCTCCCGGCCGCAGGCGAAGCCGGAGCGCCGGGACCCATTGGCACCCTCAGCGGATATTTGTCGCACATGCCCCTCCCAGCGTCCTCCCGGACGGCGCGTCAGCGCCGAGCCGGGATCGGAGAGCCGAGAGCCGAGAGCCGAGCGCGTATGAGGCACGCTCCGGAGCGACACCGCAAGCATGCATGGCTTGCCGAGTCCGGTCCTTTGGGGCCGCCGTCTCGATTCCGGCCGATTTCGAGAGCGATTTTTGCAAAATCCGTCTCGAAATTTGCGAGCAGAAAGCGGCCCCTAAAAAATCAATTAATCAAATCATTTCAAAAACATAATCTCAAACGCCCGCACGGGGCGACGAAAATTTCGAGAATAGGTTCTCAAGTCCCTCTCGCCGCTTATCCCCGTTCGCGAAACCGCTTGTCCCCGCACCACGATCCTCCGCCTCACGCCGGCCGAGGATGCCAATGGATCCCGGATCTCGCGGTGCTCGTCCGGGATGACATCCTGTCAGTGGCGCGCGACCTCGCATCCCCTCAGCCGTCACCCCGGGCAAGGCGAAGCCGCGACCCGGGGGCTATTGGTTGCCAGAGCGATGGCGGAACGACCGCCCTACTCGATGCCGATCTTCGCCTTGAGCAGGTCGTTGACCGCCTGCGGGTTGGCCTTGCCGCCGGTCGCCTTCATCACCTGGCCGACGAACCAGCCGAGCAGGCCGGGCTTGGCGCGGGCCTGCTCCGCCTTGTCCGGGTTGGCGGCGATGATCTTGTCGACCTCCGCCTCGATGGCGCCGAGATCCGTCACCTGGCGCATGCCGCGCGCCTCGACGATCTCAGCCGGATCGCCGCCCTCGCTCCAGACGATCTCGAACAGGTCCTTGGCGATCTTGCCCGAGATCGTCCCGTCGACCACCAGATCGACGATGCCGCCGAGCTGGCCGGCCGACACCGGGCTTTCGCTCAGCTCCAGCCCTTCCTTGTTGATCCGGCCGAACAGCTCGTTGATCACCCAGTTGGCCGAAAGCTTGGCATCGCGCCCCTTGGCGACCTCCTCGAAGAAGTCGGCCGAGGCCTTTTCCGCGACCAGAATGTCGGCGTCATAGGCGGTGAGCCCGTAATCGGCAATGAAGCGCGCCTTCTTGTCGTCCGGCAGCTCCGGCAGGCCGACGGCCAGCGCGTCGACATAAGCCTGGTCGAACTCCAGCGGCAACAGGTCCGGATCGGGGAAATAGCGGTAGTCGTGCGCCTCCTCCTTGGAGCGCATCGAGCGGGTCTCGCCCTTGACCGGATCGAACAGGCGCGTCTCCTGGTCGATGCTGCCGCCGTCCTCCAGGATGCCGATCTGGCGGCGGGCCTCATATTCGATGGCCTGGCCGACGAAGCGGATGGAGTTGACGTTCTTGATCTCGCAGCGCGTGCCGAAGGCCCCGCCCGGCGCGCGCACCGAGACGTTGACGTCGGCGCGCATTGAGCCCTGGTCCATGTTGCCGTCGCAGGTGCCAAGATACCGCAGGATGGTGCGCAGCTTGGTGAGATAGGCCTTCGCCTCGTCGGCCGAGCGCAGGTCCGGCTTGGAGACGATCTCCATCAGGGCGACGCCCGAGCGGTTGAGATCGACGAAGGACATGGTCGGGTGCTGGTCGTGCAGCGACTTGCCGGCGTCCTGCTCCAGATGCAGCCGCTCGACGCCGACCGTCACCTGCTCGCCGCCCGGCATGTCGAGCAGGACCTCGCCCTCGCCGACGATCGGCTGCTTGAACTGGGAGATCTGGTAGCCCTGCGGCAGGTCCGGATAGAAGTAGTTCTTGCGGTCGAACACGGACTTGAGGTTGATCTGCGCCTTGAGGCCGAGGCCCGTGCGGATGGCCTGCTTGACGCATTCCTCGTTGATCACCGGCAGCATGCCGGGCATCGCCGCATCGACGAGGCTGACATTGGCGTTGGGGTCCTTGCCGAACTCGGTCGAGGCGCCGGAAAACAGCTTGGCGTTCGAGGTGACCTGGGCATGCACCTCCATGCCGATCACGATTTCCCAGTCGCCCGTGGCGCCCTTGATGAACTTCCTGGGATCGGGGGTGCGGGTGTCGACGATGCTCATGCCGTGGAAGTCCTGCCCGTTGTGTCGTAACGCGTCCCGCGCGCGCCGAAACGCACCAGACCGCTTGAATGTGTGGGTAGTGGGTCTTTTCCCTCCCCGCAAGGGGGGGAGCATGAAATCGGGATATGAACACTATACGCCGAGATCGAGACTACCATCTGAGGAACGAGCGTCGCCGAAAACCTCTGTTTCGCTCACTTGAAAGCCGTTCTTCATCCAGCTGATTTGAAATTGCTGGACTTTCGCGGATAGTCCACGCTTCTCAGCGATAATTTTCAATAATTTGATCGCGTCATCCTGCTCAATACTGACGGAAACCAAACGCCCCCCTGTGATTGTCAGATAAGAAAGGAGCAATCCGAAAGCAAAAATGCAATACCTTAAAAAGCCAACACTTTCAAAAAATACTGGAATAGTGAAAACAACGGCAAAAAATAAACCAAATAACTTCCTGATAACAATCCTTCTTTTAAGAATTTTAAAAACATCATCACAAAGACGCACAACAACAATTCTATCCTGCCTCAAACTATCAGACAATTTTTCTTGGAAGGCAGCCTGCTGCCCAAGTCGACTCTCTTCAGAAGCCTGCAGTTTCTTGCGCATCTCGGAAATTCTTGCTTTTTCCTCTTTCTTTTGATTCTGAAGAATAGCTTGCGCCTTCTCTCTTTCTTGTTCGAGATGCGGATGAAGCATTTCCTGCCATAAAAGAGGAAAGTTTTCTTCAGTTACAACATTAGCAAGTCCAAGCGTCTTATCCATTAACGCCTGAACACTTCGATCTTGTGATATAAGCAAATCTAACTGCTGCGCTCTGGTCTCATCCCCCATCGCGTCGGTCATTTTCTTAACCGCATCGACCACATTGGGGCGAATGGCTAAAACACGCTCACAGCTCGCTAGCAACATCCTACGAGGAATATTTAGGTCCGTCGCCCCCATACCTGTTCGCAGCCACATAGCGGTGGCAAGTGCACGCCTATGGACCACAGGAGGAACACAACTCTCAGACTCAGGGCGCAATTCCCGTAAAAATCTACGAACAATCTGGGTAAGAACACCGTTTCTAGTCAAAATTATTGCATGAGATTTAAAAATATCCTGCGACAACCCACCACTTCTCTGTCTAACAACCAGAGATACTATATCTGCATCATGTTCTCTGGCGTAATTATTTTCGGTGTATTTAATTTTACTATAAATTTCTCGCCAATTCTCTTGTGTGAAGTACTTGTGATCAGAAGGAGTTTGCTTTAAATCTCGATATGTTACCTTAACGTTCAACCGCTCCAAGAACGGAACGGGGTTTTGCGCCACCGCAATCACATATTCTTTCAACACCTCTCTTTTAAGTATCGCCTGAGCGGTAGGACCAGTTGGTCGAGGATTTTTGAGTACAGCACTTAGATTATATTTTATTTCATCAACACTTTGCCCAAAAATGCGAACCGACGCCCCCATCTCGATCAACTCGGACACGATAGGCAGCGTATTCGAGTAAGCCGCCTTGCCCGAAAGGCCCAGTAGCTCCATAGCGACGGGCGCATCAAGGTATACCACCAAATTAGTGCGATCAACAGGCTCTACCGGGCTAACAAAATCCTGAACAACCTCGGTCAATAATCCAATAGCAGCAATCCTTGATAATATCTCAGTTCTCCCGTCATCTTTCTCAATGATATGTCTGACGAAACGCGCGCATAAGAAATGCTCTTCATCACGAAGTGACGTCTCTCGGAAAAATTCAATCCTCTGGATTATTTTTCCATCTTCATCCACTCTGACATCACTTGATAATTCAGCACTTTTTTCACTGAAGGCTTCAACGTAAAGAAGCCATTCAACGAGGATGTCCTCGAACTCCTCCACCTCTCGTGGAATCGACGTAAGAGGAGACAGCTCTTCCGAGAATTTTTTGAATTCTGTTGCAATATCTTTCAAGCTTTGCTCTATTGTCCCCGCTTCAAGCGGCTCCAAATCTTCATCACCAATACATATTGTATATGTGGTATCCGTGTTTCCGGGAAGATCAGCGTGGACCCAACCTTGCTTTGCCAAATAGGGAGCAAACGCCTCAACAACGTCGGCGTTGAAATTCCAGCGATACGTACTGCGGATCAATTCAGCAACATGATTCGGGTCAAGCTTACTTCCATTTAACTGCCTCAATATTGGATCAAAAAACGGCAGCAAACTCTCCATAACATTGGAGCTTCCGTTTCCCAGCGCCGTCAGTGCGCCGTAGATACGAACTGCAGATCGAGTAAGCTGCTTGGCCATTATCGAAATTCTCTCTACACTGAATACTGAGCGCCCAAAACCTGAGTTAGTAATTTATGTGATGCAAGACTAACTGAAATCTATGTTCAATGACAAGCATCCACTCTCCTCGACGCCTCCACTTTCGGAATAAGCGCAGGACGGCCACGGCCTCATAGAGCTCCAGCGGAAGTTACCGGTCGAGCTCGATATACCACTGGGCTTCCGGTGAGTGAGCGTTCTTCCGCAGGCGCACGGTGTTTCGCGGCAAGTTCCACGACACGGACGGGAAGGACAGCGCGTACCCCGCGCGCGGGCATAACCGCAGTCAAGCGCCCCCTGTCAGCGGGAGGCGAGTTTTAGCCCGGTCGCCCCCCTCACGCCGCAGCGCTGGCCGTGCGGGCCTGGCGGAACGTCACGAGCCGGCGGGTGTCCTCGTCCCACAGGACGAGCTTCACGCAGCCAAAACTCTGGCGCAGGGTGATGCGGTTCATGTCGCGCAGTTCGGGGAAGTCGCGCATCACCTCGCTGAGGCGATAGAACGGGATCTTGCTGGACAGGTGATGCACGTGGTGGATGCCGATATTGCCGGTGAACCACTGCAGGACCGGCGGCAGGTCGTAATGCGAGCTGCCCTCCAGCGCCGCGGTCTGGAAGTTCCACTCGCCGGCCTTCGACCAGTGGGTTTCCTCGAACTGGTGCTGGACGTAGAACAGCCAGACGCCGGCGGTCGCCGCCATCAGGATGATCGGCCCCTGCACCATCAGGAAAGGCCCGAGGCCCGCCGCCCAGATGAGCAGCGCGGCCATGCCGGCGATGCACAGGTTGGTGGCAAGCGTCGAGAGCCACGGCTCCAGGCCGCCGCGCATCATGCCGAACGGCAGGCGGTACTGGCACACGAACAGCCATGCCGGCCCCAGCCCGAACATCACCAGCGGATGCCGGTAGAGCCGGTAGCGCAGCCGCCCGCTCCAGGGCAGCGCCTGGTACTCCCTGACCGTCAGCGTGTCGATGTCGCCGATGCCGCGCTGGTCGAGATTGCCGGTCGAGGCGTGGTGGATCGCATGGCTCCGCCGCCAGTAGTCGTAGGGCGTGAAGGTCAAGACGCCGAGCGCGCGGCCCGTCCAGTCGTTGAGCCCGCGCCGGGTGAACAGCGCGCCGTGCCCGCAATCGTGCTGCAGCATGAACAGGCGCACGAGCAGGCCGGCGGCCGGCACGGTGAGGACGAGGCCCCACCACTGGCCGTGATTCACCAGCACCGCCGCCGCCGCCCACAGGGCCGCGAAGGGCACGAGGCTGGCGAGGATCTCGAAGACGCTGCGCGCGGTGCTCGGCTGGCGATACTTGGCCAGCGAGGCGTTCCAGGAGCGCGGCTTTTCCGCCGGGCGGCAGTCAGTGTTCACCAATATCCATCCAATCCGGGAGCGAGCCCCCCAGATGGAGGAAATGAGGAAACAACCCGCCTGAAAAACTGTCCGTTTTCGCAAGGGTGCGACGCCGGCCAGCCGAAGCCATCGAACTCCCATTTCAGCCCCGGTTTGGCAAGTCAATTCGTCGCCTCGCACAGCGACAATCCGTCCCTCACCGGCTCTTCAACGGCCCTTCAACGGCCCCTCACCGCCCCTTCACCGGCCCCGGGCCATCAGGATGAAGCGCAGCACGGCGGCGACGGCCTCGTAGAGCTCCACCGGGATTTCCCGGTCGAGTTCGATCTGCGACAACGCCTCGGCCAGGGCCGCGTCCTCTTCCACCGGCACGCCGTGTTCGGCCGCAAGCTCCAGGATGCGGGCAGCGATGGCGCCGCGCCCCCTGGCGGTAACCCGCGGCGCACCGGCATGGTCGTAGTGGAGCGCCACCGCCAGCCGGCGGCGCGGGTCCTGCTCCTCGCTCATGGCCGGCCCTCCCGGAGGGTCAGGGGCCGCGTTCCGTTCGCCCGGCGCCCGCTCACGAGACGACGTCCACGAACTGGCCGGAGGGCGCCGGCGGATCGTCCGGCAGTCCGCTGGTCACCTTGAGATCGACCACCTCCAGCCCCTGTTCGGCAAGCGTCGCGGCAAGGCGCGGCAGCCGCTCGCGAAGGTCCGCGGCGATGTCCTCCCGCACGGCCCAAAGGCTGGCGAACAGCCGGGGACCGTCGAGCCCGACCAGCGCCTCCACCGCGCCGGTCGCCTCCGTGTCGAGCGCGAAGCGCAGCCGCCAGGCGGGATGCGCGCCCTCCCCGTCGTGGCCGGGCGTGTCGTCGCGGCCGATCTGCAGCGAGATCACCGCCGTCTGCCCGCCGACCACCAGCGGCAGGTCGAGCACCCGGTCGAACAGCGCCGCATCGCCCGCGCCCTCGCCATCGGCCAGCAACCCGCGCGAGGCCAGCGAGGCAAGCCGCAGCCGGGCCAGCGCCGCCTCGGTCTTGGCCGCAAGGATGGCGGCGGCTTCCTCTCCGTCGCGCGCCAGGAGGGCCGAGATCAGCTCGCCGCTGGCGCGGGCCGGCTTTTCCCCGCGCGGATGACGCGAGATCCCCGGCAGCGGCGGCGGGGTCGCCTGCCGGGCCGGCGCCTCGCGCCCCCCGGCCGCCCCTTTCAGCACGCGCAGGAGCCCGTTCAACGCCTCGTCAAGACTGGGAGTCCCGCTCGCCGCCCCGCGCCCCGTCACGCCTTCCAGTGCCGCCTTGAGCGCGGGGCCATCCAGCCGGCCTTCCCGGGTTCCGGCAGGATCCAGCCGGAAGCCGAGCAGGCTCGCCAGCGCGCTCGTCACCGCAGGCGGCAGCAAGCCGCCCGCCGCCCCGGCGGGCGCTGCGGCCAGCGTCGCGGCAAGGCCGCCATAGAGCGGCGACAAGCCATCCTGGCGGGCGGCAAGGGAGGTGGCGAGCGCGGTGATGCGGGCGAGTGCCGCCGCCTCGCCGGAGGCCGCACTGGATGCGCCCTGCGGGGCGCCCTGGCCGGCGTTTTGCGGCGCGGCGCTCACCTGATAGCGCGGGCCGTCGGGGCCGCGCTCGACGCTCAGCGTGGCGCGCGTGCCGAGCGGCAGCATCTCCTGCCCCTCGACATCGAGCTGAAAACCGCCCGCCCCTGCCCCGCCCCCTGCAATCAGCCGCATGACGTTGTCGGTCAGGTGCTTGGCGACGCGCACGGCGATCACGTCGCCGACATTCAGCATCGGCACCCGGCTCACCGGCCGCACCGCGACGACGCCGCTCTGGTTGCTCTGGGATGTCACGCGAGAGATCATGCGCGGGGCCTCGCCGTGCTGCCGTCCAGCCTCGCGCCGACGGTGAGTGAGCCTAGCAGATTCGCGAAATCCCGCCGATCCCGCTTATGGAGCGGTCCGCCGTTTGATTTCCGTCAAATAGTTTCCTCCGCAACGATCCTACAGTAACCGGGCAGCGGCCGCCGCACCGGCGCCGCGAACAGAGGACGGGCTGCCATGGGACTGATGAAGCGCCTCGACGAACGTGCCGGGCTGATGGGGCGGATGATGCGCACGGTTGGCGCCGACGACACGCTGCCGTCCGGCATGATCCTGGAAAGCACGATGCGCACCGCCGCTGCCCGCTGCATGGGCTGCGAACGGCCGCAGGACTGCGCGAACTGGCTCGAAGAGCACGCCGACGGCGCTGCCCATGCACCGGGATTCTGCCCCAATGGCGAGCTGTTCGCCGCCTGGACGGGCCGTTCCGGCAACTAGGCTGCGACCTTGCTTCGCCGCGCGGCTTCGGGCGTGCGCAAGAGACGGTGTTGCAGGCTCGGCCCCTGCCTCAGCGGCGGTGGCGCTGTGCCCGCTTGCGGATGCCGTGCACGATGGCGGCGAGCACGAGCGCGCCGACAAAGCGGAACGGCAGCACGGCCAGCGGCCCGCCGTCATAGCCGCCGAGCGCCCGCACGCCGCTCGCCGACAGCGAAACGTCGATCAGCACGCTGATCACTGCAGCCGCGAAGCCGGCGATGATCAGCTTGGCGCGCGCGTCGGCATACCAGCCGAGCGCCGCCCCGATCAGCAGCGCGAAAGGGTTCAACAGGCCGGCAAGGCCGAAAAGCAGCGGCAGGGATTCGGTCGGGCTCATGCCGCTGTTTTAGGATCGCGGGACACAAAAGGGAACTGCAATCGCGCCCCCGCGCGCCTTCACGCGAGCGCGACATTTCCGCAACACGGATCGACGACACTGGCCCGCCCCGACCGGGCACCGCCCGCGCTGCCTTGCGCGGCGGGCGCTCAACGCCTATCTGTGCCGCGTCAACTTCGGAGAGCTTATGCGCAGCCAGCTCGAGACCCGGTAAAGCCCGGTCCATCGAGAAAGACCGGGCAACAACCCACGCACGACCGCTTGCGTTGCGGGCGGCGGTGACGTGCGCGTGTGAACTGCATCTCCGGACACTCCGAAAATGGATATTTCCAAGGCCGAGCAGCGGGTCCTGCACCTGCTCGCTCAAGGCGGCCATGTGCTCGTCGAAAAGGACGAGCGCGGCCGCATCGAAGAGCTCGCCATCGTCACCCGCGAGGGCTGGCACAACACCGGGCTGACGCTTGACCTCTTTCGCAAGCTGAAGCGGCGCCGGCTCATCGCCTCCGCCCAGTCCGGCCCCTACCGCATCACCCGTCTCGGGCTGCTGCGGGTCCGTTCGCAACTCGACAACCGCTGAAACCCCCGCCGCCGCCGCGCCCCCGCGCCGCGGCGGCGGCCTTGATGCGGGTGTTTGCCTCTTTTCAAATGCCATCGGTTGTGGATTGCTGGGCAGATCGACGTCCCACCTGCCGGAGTCCTTCCATGTCTTTCGAAACCTGGCTGGCCTTTTCCGCCGCCTCCTTCGTGATGCTCGCCATCCCCGGCCCGACGATCCTGCTGGTCGTCTCCTATGCGCTCGCCCACGGCCGGGCGGTGGCCTCGGCGACCGTCATCGGCGTGGCGCTCGGCGATCTCACCGCGATGACCGCCTCGCTGCTCGGCCTCGGCGCGCTGCTCGCCACCTCGGCGACCCTGTTCACGGTGCTGAAGTGGATCGGCGCCGCCTATCTGATCTGGCTCGGGCTGAAGCTCTGGCGCGCGCCCGTTGCCGACACGGCGCCGCAGGAGATGGCGGACGGCACCCCTGGCCCCGCATCTGCCCCGACCCGCGCGCCGATGCTGCGCATCGCCCTGCACGCCTATGCGGTGACGGCGCTCAATCCGAAGAGCATCGTCTTCTTCATCGCCTTCCTGCCGATGTTCATCGATCCGGCGCGCCCGCTGCTGCAGCAGGCGGTGATTCTGGAGGCGACCTTCGTCATCCTCGCCGCGCTCAATGCCGCCGCCTACGGGCTGATGGCCTCACTGGTGCGCACGCGCATCCGCCGTCCCTCCGTCCGGCGCTGGATCAACCGCAGCGGCGGCACCTTGATGATCGGTGCCGGCCTGCTGGCGCTCGGCTGGCGCCGCGCGGCGGCGAACTGACAGCGCTCCGCCGGCCGCTCGAAACCGCAAAACCGCAAGCAAAACGGGGAGGCAGTGCCTCCCCGTCGTCTTTTCAGGTCCGCCTTGTCGGCCGGTCAGGCGCGCAGCCGCTCGGTCGGCTCGCGCATCGTCACCAGTTCCTCGGCCGCCGTCGGATGCACCGCCATCGTCGCATCGAAGTCCGCCTTGGTGGCGCCCATCCGCAGCGCGATGCCGAGCACCTGCACCAGTTCGCCGGCGTCATGGCCGAGGAGGTGCACGCCGAGCACCCGGTCCGTCTCCGGCTGCACCAGCACCTTCATCAGCATCTTCTCGTCGCGCCCCGACAGCGTGTGCTTCATCGGACGGAAATGCGCCTTGTAGACGTCGACCGCGCCGTAGCGTTCCAGCGCCTCGGCCTGGGTCAGGCCGACCGTGCCGATCTCCGGCTGCGAGAACACGGCCGTCGGGATCATCGAGTGATCGGCGGACCATTCCTTGCCGCCAAAGACGCTGTCGGCGAAGGCATGGCCCTCGCGGATCGCCACCGGCGTCAGGTTGACCCGGTCGGTGACATCGCCGACCGCATAGATCGACGGCACGTTGGTCTGCGAGGCCTCGTTGACGAGGATCGCCCCCGAAGACGCCAGCTCTACCCCCGCCTTGTCGAGGCCGAGACCGGCGGTATTCGGCCGCCGGCCGATGGCGAACATGATCTTGTCCGCGGCAAGCGTCTCGCCCTTGCGGGTGTGGCCGACAAGACCCTCACCGGTCTTCTCGATGGAGGAGAACACGTCGCCGCACAGGACGCGGATGCCCTTCTTCTCCATCTCCTCGTGCAGGACCTGGCGCAGGTCATCGTCGAAGCCGCGCAGGATCTCTTCCCCGCGATAGATCAGCGTCGTCTCCGCGCCGAGCCCGGCGAAAATCCCCGCGAACTCGACCGCGATATACCCGCCGCCGGCCACCACAATGCGCTTCGGCAGGTCGGCGAGATGGAACACTTCGTTGGAGGTGATGACGTGCTCGCCGCCCGGCAGGCCGGCATCGACATTGGGCGTCGCGCCGACCGCGATCAGGATCCGCTCGGCGCGGATGCGCCGCCCGTCGGTCAGCAGGTGCACCGTGTGGGCGTCTTCCAGCACCGCCCGCGTGTCGAACAGTTCGACGCCGGAGCGTTCCAGGTTGCGGCGGTAGATCGCTTCCAGCCGGGCGATCTCCCGGTCCTTGGCATCGATCAGCCGCTCCCAGTCGAAACGGCGCTCGCCCACCTGCCAGCCGAAGCCGGCCGCGTCCTCGAATTCCTCGGAAAAGCGCGAGGCATAGACCATCAGCTTCTTCGGCACGCAGCCACGGATCACGCAGGTCCCGCCGTAGCGGTATTCCTCGGCGATGCCCACGCGCGCGCCATGGGTCGCGGCGATGCGGGCCGCGCGCACGCCGCCCGAACCACCGCCGATGACGAAGAGGTCGAAGTCGAAATCGCTCATGCCTGGAGCCCTCTCGGCCCTGATTATTGCGCCGGGGCTTCCGTCGGCTGGGTCTCCTGCGCCTCCTGGCGCTTAATCATCTCCTCGCGCACCAGGGTCACCATTTCGGTCGAGATCGCATCGCCCCACTGCTTGGCGGCACCGATCGACAGCGCCCGCAGCTCCGGCTCGACGGCGGAATACTTCTGGCCCAGCGGCGTGTTGTAGAAGGCCGCCAGTTCGTTCAATTCCTCGACGGTGAAGCGGCGCGCCCAGACCTCGTAAACCACCCGGTTGAGCTCCGGACGGCGCCCGGCGAGGGACAGGGCCACATCGGTCACCACCTCGTCGATCATCCCGGTGTTCGCCGGATCGTTCTGGATGAACAGGCTGCGGGTCCGCTCCGCCATCAGCGGCAGCACATCGTCGAAGGCGCGGATCGCCTGCGCCGCCTGCACGGCGTTGCGCGCGGCCGTGATGTGCTCCTCGGAAAAGCTCTCCTGGGCATGGGTCGCCTGGGCGAGGGACAGCAGCATCGCCGCCGCCGTGGCGGCGGCCGTCGCGGATTTCCGGCAGAAATCAAACATCGGATACTCCATGAGCAAGTGATCGGGTGCCCGGCCGCCTTCGCCGGGCTGGTCCTTGAAGGTCAGTTTTGCTGGTCGGCGACGGGAAGCAGGCGCTCCACTCCATCGGCCCCGGCCAGATATGCGGCATCGGCGATGCCGAGAAAGAGCCCGTGGTCCACCACCCCCGGAATGTCGAGCAATGACCGCGACAGAGCCTCCGGATCGGTGATCTCGCGCAAATCGATGTCGAGAATATGGTGGCCGCCATCCGTGACAAACGGCGTGTCCCCGCCGCGCAGCAGGATCGGCGCGTCATAGCCAAGGTTCGAAAGTGCCCGGGCGACCGCGTTGCGGGTGACGCGAAGACCGAAGGGCACCACCTCGACCGGCAGCGCGAAGGCGCCGAGACGCGCCACTTTCTTGCTGGCATCGGCGATGACGATCATCCGCCGGGAGGCGGTCGCGACGATCTTTTCCCGCAGCAAGGCGCCGCCGCCGCCCTTGATCAGCCGCAGCTTCGGGTCGAGTTCGTCCGCCCCGTCGACGGTCAGGTCGAGCTCGGGACAATCCTCCAGCGTCGCCAGCGGCACGCCGAGTTCGCGGCACAGCGCCGCCGTGCGCTCCGAGGTCGGCACCCCGATCACCGACAGCCCGCCCTGGACCTTTTCCGCCAGGGCGCGGACGAACTGCTCCGCCGTGGACCCGGTGCCGATGCCAAGACGCATCCCCGGCGTCACCTCTTCCAGCGCCGCCTCGGCGGCCTGTCTCTTAAGCTGATCGCTCATCCCGTTCCGTTCGTCGTTCCGCGTCGTTCCGCGTCGGTCCCGCGGCCGTGGCGCCTGCCGCCGGCTGTGCCCGGCGGGTTTAGCATGGGAACCGCGCAAGGCAAAGAACCCGCGACATGCGCCGCGCCGGCACGCCCTCACACGTTTTGCGGGAGCAGCAATCCGAGACAAAAACTACCGCTGCGTTAACCAACAATTCAAGCAATCATGCAAAACTATTACCAGAAAATTATTGGATAACCCTTTGGGATAGGGCGGAAACCGGAGATCCAACCATGCGTCTATTCGCGGCAGCGAGACCGAAAATCACCGACGATTCCAGTACGGTCCGGAGCGAAGAGATCCACGCAACCGAGACGGACAAACCTGCCGCGACGTCGGCCGAGACATCCTTGTCGCTGGCGCGCGATCAGCAGACGGCGCTGACGCTCGACCTGATCGAATCCGATCTGCGGGCCGCCGCCAGCAGCATCGGCACCGGCGCGCAGGACCTGCGCGCGCGGGTCGGCGAGCAGTTGCAGCAGCTTTCGGATATCCGCGGTCACTCGCAGGCGCTGCACAGCGAGACGCGCCATGCCGACGAGACCGCCCACAGTCTCTCCGCCTCGGTCGAGCAGCTCGTCGCGGCGAGCAACGAGATCGACGAACAGGTCCGCAATTCCTCGCGCCTGGCCGAGGAAGCGCGCCAGGTCGCCGACACGGCGAACACAGGCATCCAGGAGCTGAAAAGCGCCATCGACGCCATCGCCAATGTCGTCCGGCTGATCTCCGACGTCGCCAAGCAGACCAACTTGCTCGCGCTCAACGCCACCATCGAGGCGGCCCGCGCGGGCGAAGCCGGCCGGGGCTTCGCCGTGGTTGCCAGCGAGGTCAAGGCACTGTCGGTGGAGACCCAGAACGCCACCGACGAGATCGTCGCCAACATCGCCCGCCTGCAGAGCTCGGCCGAGGGGAGTATTCTTGCCGTCGACCGCATCATCGGCGTGATCGGCGAGATCCGGCCGAGCTTCGCCGCCGTCGCCGAAGCCGTCGGCCGCCAGTTGGAAACCACCCGCTCGGTCGGCGAAACCGCAAGGGAAACCGCCGATTTCGTGCGGGCGGTGACCGAGAAAGTCTCGACGATCACCGAGGCGACGGACAGCGCCGAGCGCGCCGGCGAGGCCGCCGGCGAGGCCTCCCGCTCGATGCTCGCCCTGGGGAACAGTCTGAGCAGCCGGTTCACGATGATGATCCGCCAGACGGCGATCGGCGACCGGCGGCGCGACGACCGGCTGCCGGCGGAACTGTCCGGAACCCTGACCCAATCGGGCCACAGCTACCGCATCAAGACGCTGGACCTGTCGGCCGGCGGCGTTCTTCTCGCCCCGCAACAGGGCGAGGAGCGCGCCAAAGAAGGCCCGGCGACGGTCGAACTCTCCGGCCTCGGCCGCACGGCGCTGCAGATCGTCGCCGTCACCGATCTCGGCATGCACTGCGCCTTCGAGCGGCCGGACGAGGCCTTCGTCGCCCGCCTTGCCGAAGTGCTGGCACGGGTGCGCGGCGAGTTGTCCCCGTCGATCGACCGGGCCCAGGACGGCGCCCGCCGCGTCACCGAGGCGATGGAACAGGCGGTAGCCAAGCGCGAGCTGACGCTCGACGCCTTGTTCGACATCGATTATCAGCCGATCCCCGACACCAACCCGCGCCAGGTCTCGAACCGCGCGCTCAAAGTGCTGGAGCGGATCCTGCCGCCGATCCAGGAAGATATCCTCGCCCGCGCCAAGGGCAGCGGCCTCGTCTTCTGCGTCGCGGTCGACCGCAACGCCTATCTGCCGGTGCACAATGCCGCCTATTCCCAGCCGCAGCGCCCCGACGACCCGGCCTGGAATGCCGCCAACTGCCGCAACCGGCGGATCTTCGACGACCGCGCCGGCCTCAGCGCGGCGCGCAACACACGCCCCTTCCTGGTGCAGACTTATCCCCGCGACATGGGCAACGGCACGATCATCTGGATGCGCGAGATCGACGCACCTATCACCGTCTCCGGCCGCCACTGGGGCGGCTTCCGCACCGCCTACAAGCTGTAAGGCGATTTTGCGCGGCGATCGCGCCAAATCACCGGCTCAGGGGCAAAAAAGCAAGGCGCCCGAACGGGTTACCGCCGGGCGCCGGGCTTGCAAAAATTGAGACGGATTTTGCAAAATCGCGCGCCAAAATCGCGAAATTTTGCGCAAACCCTCTCAAACCGGCCTTACCACCACTTGCCCGGCTCGAAGCGGCCGGCAGCCTCCTCGATGACGTTGCCGATGGTGTAGAGCGTCTCCTCGCCGAAGGGCCGGCCGATGAGCTGCAGGCCGAGCGGCAGGCCGGCGCTGTTCAGCCCGGCGGGGACAGCCAGGCCCGGCAGGCCGGCCATGTTCACGGTCACGGTGAAGACGTCGTTGAGGTACATCTGCACCGGATCGCCGCTGAAGGCGCCCGGCGCGAAGGCGGCGTCCGGCGTTGCCGGCGTCAGGATCGCGTCGACGCCCGCATCGAAGGCCTCGTCAAAATCACGCTTGATCAAACTGCGGACCTTCTGGGCGCGCAGGTAGTAGGCGTCATAGTAGCCGGCCGAGAGCACATAGGTGCCGATCAGCACCCGGCGCTTGACCTCGGCGCCGAAGCCGGCGGCGCGGGTGTTCTCGTACATGTCGGCGATATCCTCGCCCGGAACCCGCAAGCCGTAGCGCACGCCGTCATAGCGGGCGAGGTTCGACGAGGCCTCGGCCGGGGCGACGATGTAATAGGCCGGCAGCGCGTATTTGGTGTGCGGCAGGCTGATCTCGACGATCTCCGCGCCCGCCGCCTTCAGCCAGTCGATGCCCTGCTGCCACAGCGCGGCGATCTCCGCCGGCAGGCCGTCGATGCGGTATTCGGCCGGAATGCCGATCTTCAAACCCTTGACCGAACGGCCGATGGCCGCCTCGTAATCCGGCACCGGCATGTCGACCGAGGTCGTGTCCTTGGCATCGACCGAGGCCATCGAGCGCATCATGATGGCGTTGTCGCGCAGGGTGCGGGTGATCGGGCCGGCCTGGTCGAGCGAGGAGGCGAAGGCGACGACGCCCCAGCGCGAGCAGCGGCCATAGGTCGGCTTCATGCCGACCGTGCCGGTGAGCGCCGCCGGCTGGCGGATCGAGCCGCCGGTGTCGGTCGCCGTGGCGCCGGCGCAGAGCCAGGCCGCGACCGCAGCGGCCGAGCCGCCCGACGAGCCGCCCGGCACCAGCGCCTCGTTGGAGCCCTCGCGGCGCCAGGGATTGACGACATTGCCGTAATAGGAGGTCTCGTTGGACGAGCCCATGGCGAACTCGTCCATGTTGAGCTTGCCCAGCATCACCGCGCCGTCGGCCCACAGGTTCGCCGTCACGGTCGATTCGTAGGGCGGCTTGAATCCGTCGAGGATGTGGCTGCAGGCCTGGGTGTGGACGCCCTCGGTGGCGAACAGGTCCTTGATGCCGAGCGGAATGCCTTCCAGCGCCCCGCCCTCGCCGCGCGCCAGCCGCTCGTCGGAGCGCTTGGCCATCTCCAGCGCCCGCTCGGCGGTGACCGCGACATAGGCGTTGATCGCCGGATTGGCCGCCTCGATGGCCGCAAGATAGGCCTGCGTCAGCTCGCTCGCGGTGATCTCGCGGGCGGCGAGCCGCGCGCGGGCCTCCGCCAGGGTCAGTTTGGTCAGCTCGGTCATCGGGGTCTCGCTCGGACTGGATCTCGCTGGTGGTAATTACGGACGGCGCCCGGCCGTCCCCTAGTCGCCTGTAGCCGGACGGGCCTGCCTATTCCACCACCTTGGGAACCATGAAGAAATTGTCGTCGGAGGCCGGGGCATTGGCCACGACCTTGTCCGGATAGCCGCCATCGCTGACGACATCGGCCCGCTTCTTCATCTGCTGATGGACGACGGAGGTCATCGGCTCGACGCCGTCCACATTCACCTCGTCGAGCTGCTCGACAAAGGCCAGGATCGTGTTGAGCTCGCCGGTCATCCGGCCGGCCTCTTCATCCGTCACCTTGATCCGCGCCAGATGGGCGACGCGCTTCACCGTATCGACATCGACGGACATGCGAATTCTCCAACAGATCGGGCCTGAAAGGGTGCGGGCCTTGCGAACGTGGCCCCTTCATGACGACAGGCCCGCCGCAATGCCGGCAAGCCCGGCCGGCAACAATGCCGACGGGCCGCACCCGCTTGACCGGGCTATATCATCCGCATCCTTCGCCCCGCAAGCCGCAGCCGGCGCGCAAATCAATTAGGCCGGCCTTTGCCCGATCAGGCGGCAGCCCCCTGCCCGCAGGCGGACGGGCCGAGCGCGGAACAGGCGGCGGCGGAGGGCCGCGACGCCGGCAGGCCGGAGCCCGGAGCGGCAGACGCATGCCTGCCGGCCAGAGCATGGGCGGGGGCCTGAGCGGAGGTGTGGGCGAAAGCCGCCAGCCCGCGCCACTGCTCCTCCTCGATGATCCGGCCGAGATGCCAGCGCTGGCGGACGGACACCGTCTCGCGGAAGACGCGGCCGTCGATCTCGACCCCGTCGAAGCGGCAGGAGAACTCCGCCGTCTCGCCCGCCCGGTCGCAGACCAGCCCGTCGATGGTGCCCCGCAGCATGGCGAAGCGGCGGGCAACGGGCTGCAGCTTGCGCAGCACCCCCTCCAGCCCCTCGGCCGCCAGCGCGCCATTGTCGAACAGGCGGATGTCGGGGGCGAAATGCGCCCGCGCCGCACCGAGCAGATCGCCGCGCGCCAGCGACACCAGATAGTCGTCAAGCCGGCCGCGGAACGGCGAAACGCGCAGGCGGGAGCGGAGCGGAAGGGCAATCGTCATGGCGGCACCTGTTCTGGACTGACGAGAACATTACGAGAACATTCTTCGTGTGTCCAGTCGGGTGACATGCTTCAGTCCGGCGAGGTGCCCCGTGCCTTTACCGCCTTTTGGAAGAATGATCGCAGGAGACCGACCTCGTCCTTGTCGAGGCGTCGCTTCAGTTCTGAAGCACATAGACGAAGCAGTTTCCGGTCAAGGTCCGGCGGAACACCGCGATTTGTCTCCCAGTACGCCTCAATTCCCTTGATGTCCGTTTCCTCGAGCTGCTCTACAAAGACAGTCGCGGCAATTTCGATCTTACTCGACTCAAAAGCAGCATCGGGAACTTCAGACGGGACTGCCAAAGCTGCTTCTGTCAGCTCCAGATCGGCGACGCCCTCTCGAAGGGTCAAGAACGTGGAGACAGTGTCTCGTCCCCACTCGCTCGTCGTATCGGATTCCTGCATGAGCTGCTGAGATTGAGAGCCACGGCTTGGGGCGATTCCAAGCAGATGGACCCGCACGCCATAGTTCTGAGCAATCTGGACGCCGACGCGAACGTCCTCGTCGCCGGAAAGCAAGACGGCATCCGTAATCGACTTCAGGCGGGCGAGTTCGATAAGATCCGTCACGATGAGGGAGTCGACGCCCTTTTGCTGGCCATGACTGTTTACGAAGCCAAGTCTCAGTTTCACATTGTCGAGGTTGGCAACAAGGGCTTGGTCGGATGTGGGACGGACCCCACCTATCGCGCCGTCATACCAGTAGACCCGGAGAATTCGACAATCTGTCGCTTTCGTACAGGCGAACCCGATCAACGCATCAACAGCGACCCTGGCGTTCAGAAGCAATCGATCGCGCGACTTCTTGCTACCTGTGATTGCCGCGCTTCCCTGCGCAAAAAGATAGCCTGCGTCTACGAAAACGCCGCAACGGTCCATTCGCAATCCAATCAAGGCCTAGAAATAGCAAGGGCTCCCGCAGGAGCCCTTTTATGCCGTTGCGGCCTTAAAACGTAGCGGGACGCAACGGAGTAACAGATTATTCGCACAACCGCCCCCGCCGTGCAATAGGCGGCGCGCTCCATCAATATGTAGGCAGCAAGCGCGCCCAAACAAGCCTCCCCCTCAGATCTCCAGCGAGGCGCCGGGGGCGGTGACCTTCACGCGCGCGCCCTGGTCGCCCATTTCCCGCACGAAGGCATCCGCCGACTGGTCGAGCATCGGGAACGTGCCGTAGTGGCAGGGGATGACCGTGTCGAAGTCGAAGAAGCGGCGGCAGGCGAGCGCGGCGGTGCGCGCGCCCATGGTGAAGCGGTCGCCGATCGGCACGATGCCGACCTTCGGCGCGTAGAGCTCGTTCACCAGCGCCATGTCGCCGAAAATGTCGGTGTCGCCCATGTGGTAGAGCGTCGGCTGGCCCTTGGCCCGCACGATCAGGCCGTTCGGCTGGCCCATATAGACCGGCGGCCAGCCGCCGGCGAGCGAGGACGAGGTGTGATGCGCCTGGGTCAGCGAGACCGCGAAGGGGCCGACATCGACCGTGCCGCCGCAGCCCATCGGATTGATGTTCTCATAGCCCTGCGACTGGACCCACATCGAGACCTCGAAATTCGCCGTCACCTGCGCGCCCGTCGCCTTGGCGATGGCGACGGCGTCGCCGGTGTGGTCGTCATGGCCGTGGCTGAGCAGGATATGGGTGACGCCCGCGCTGGCCTTCTCGACGGTCATGTCGGACGGGAAGGACGGATTGCCGCTGAGGAACGGGTCGATGAGGAGGATCGCGCCGGGAAGTTCGACGCGGAACGCCGAATGGCCGAGATAGGTGAGCTTCATGATGGCTGCCTTCGGATCTGGTTGGAACTCTCCCGCCGGAATCTAGCCACTTGTCGGCAAACGGCAATCCCGGAGCTGTTCGCCCCTGCCATGCCGTGCTAAAGCCGCTGAATGGCGACAGACCCTCTCCTTGCGCTGGAAGATTTCGCAGCGCGCCTCCCCCGCATCGGACGCCTGATCGGTCTCGATCTCGGCACCAAGACCATCGGCCTTGCGCTGTCCGATCTGGGGCGCGGCATCGCCTCGCCGCTGGAGACGATCCGGCGCAAGAAATTCGGCGTCGATGCCGCCGCGCTGCTCGACATCTGCGCCAAACACGAGGTGCGCGGGCTGGTGCTCGGCCTGCCGCTCAACATGGACGGCACGGAAGGCCCGCGCGTGCAGGCGACCCGCGCCTTTGCCCGCAATCTCGCGGCGCTGACCGACATTCCGATGACCGCCTGGGACGAGCGCCTGTCGACCGCCGCCGTCACCCGCACGCTGATCGAGGCCGACCGCTCGCGCGCCCGCCGGGCCGAACTGGTCGACAAGATGGCCGCCTCCTACATTCTGCAGGGCCTGCTCGACCGCCTGACCTATGGCAGCCTCGACGAGCAGGACGACATGCCCGACTATGGCCCGGACGACGGGCAACCATGAACGGCGTCTTCAACGCGCTGATCCCGGTGCTGCTGGTGATCGCCGCCGGCAACATCGTCGCGCGCATGGGCCTGATCACCGGCGACCAGTGGCGCGGCATCGAGAAGATCGCCTATTTCCTGCTGTTCCCGGCGCTGATCATCCGCACCGTCGCCAAGACCGACTTCCTGGCGATCCCCGCCTTCGGCATGAGCGCGGCGCTGATCCTGGCGATCCTGGCGATGTCGGCGCTGACGCTGGCGCTGCAACCGCTTTTGAAGACGCGGTTCGGCATCACCGGGCCGCGCTTCAGCTCGATCTTCCAGGGCGCGACGCGCTGGAACACCTTCGTCGCGCTGGCCATCGCCGACGAATTGCTGGGCCGCGAGGGCGTCGCGCTGCTGGCGGTGGCGGTGGTGGCGATGATCCCGCTGCTCAATGTCATCAACGTGCTGGTGCTGGCGCGCTTTGCCAGCGGCTCGCCGCCGGGCGCGAGCCGCATCGCGCTGGATCTGCTGAAAAATCCGCTGATCTGGTCGACCGGCGCCGGGCTGGCGTTCAACCTCACCGGCCTGCCGCTGCCGCGCTTCGCCGATGCGACGCTGCAGATCCTCGGCAATGCGGCGCTGCCGATCGGCATCGTCTGCGTCGGCGCCGGGCTGAACCTTGCCGCCCTGCGCCGTCCCGGCCCGGCGCTCGCCACCGCCACGGTGCTGAAGCTGGTGGTGATGCCGGTCTTCGGCGTCGCCTTCGCGCTGCTGCTCGGCCTCGACGGCGCCGCGCTTTCGGCGGTGATCATCGCCATGGCGGTGCCGTCCGCCGGCAATGCCTATCTGCTCGCCCGCCAGATGGGCGGCGACGCACCGCTGATGGCCGAGATCCTGACCCTGCAGACCGTGCTGGCGGCGGTTACCATGCCGCTGGCCCTGCTGCTCGCGCAGTAGGAAACACGCTCTCACGGCCATCTGGCGCGGGTTTCGATCTGTCACGCGGGCGCGCGTTTCGACTCAATGCCCCCCGCCGGTGGAGAACGCCTCGCCGCGCTTGAGCCGGCGCCGGGAAGCGCCTATAGGGTTGGCTTTAATGAGCGCTCATCATCCCCCCCTCGCGGAGCTTTATCCGCACCGTCACCTCCTCGGCATCGAGGGCCTGCAGCCCAACGAGATCGTCGCGCTGCTCGACCAGGCGGAAGCCGCCGTCGAGATCAGCCGCCAGGTCGAGAAGAAAAAGGCCGTGCTGCGCGGCCGGACCCAGATCAACCTGTTCTTCGAGGCCTCGACGCGGACCCAGTCCTCGTTCGAGATCGCCGGCAAGCGGCTCGGCGCCGATGTCATGAACATGTCGGTCGCCTCGTCCTCGGTGAAGAAGGGCGAGACGCTGATCGACACGGCGGCGACGCTGAACGCCATGCATCCGGACATCATCGTCGTGCGCCACCACGCCGCCGGCGCGGTGCATCTGCTGGCGCAGAAGGTCGGCTGCTCGGTGGTCAATGCCGGCGACGGCGCGCACGAGCACCCGACGCAGGCGCTGCTCGACGCGCTGACCATCCGCCGCCACAAGGGCAGCATCGCCGGGCTGACGGTGGCGATCTGCGGCGACATCCTGCATTCGCGGGTCGCCCGCTCCAACATCATCCTGCTGAACGCGCTCGGCGCGCGGGTGCGCGTCGTCGCCCCCTCGACGCTGCTGCCCAGCGGCATCGCCCAGATGGGCGTCGAGGTGTTCCAGGACATGCGCAAGGGGCTGGCCGGCGCCGACATCGTGATGATGCTGCGCCTGCAGCGCGAGCGCATGCAGGGCGCCTTCATCCCCTCCGTGCGCGAATATTTCCGCTATTACGGCCTCGACCGCGACAAGCTGACCGAGGCGGCGGAGGACGCCCTGGTGATGCATCCGGGCCCGATGAACCGGGGCGTGGAGATCGACCCGGAGATCGCCGACGGGCCGCAGAGCCTGATCCGCGAGCAGGTCGAGATGGGCGTTGCCGTGCGCATGGCCGTTCTCGAGGCGCTCGCCGCCCATCTGCCGAACAAGTGAGGAGCCCGGCCATGGCAAACCCGCAGAGCCCGATCCTCCTCACAAATGCCCGGGTGATCGACCCGGCAAGCGGCCTTGATGCGCCCGGCAGCGTCTTGATCGAGAACGGACGCATCACCGCCGCAGGGCCGGCGGCGCAGAACCAGGGCGCCCCGGAAGGAACCGAGGTGATCGACGTGGCCGGCGCGGTCGTCGCCCCCGGCCTCGTCGACATGGGCGTCACCGTCGGCGAGCCCGGCGCCGAACACCGCGAGACGCTGGCCAGTGCCAGCCAGGCGGCGGCGGCCGGCGGCGTCACCACCATCGTCACCTCCCCCGACACGGATCCGGTGATCGACGACCCGGCGCTGGTCGACTTCGTGCTGCGCCGCGCCCGCGACACGGCCTGCGTCAATGTCCACCCCTTCGCCGCGCTGACCAAGGGTCTTTCCGGCGAGGAGATGAGCGAGATCGGCCTGTTGCAGGACGCCGGCGCCGTCGCCTTCTCCAACGGCCACCGCTCGGTCACCCATGCCGGCATCATGCGCCGGCTGATGACCTATGCCCGCGATTTCGGCGCGCTCGTCGTGCACCACACGGAAGACCCGGCGCTGGCCGGCGGCGGCGTCGTCAACGAGAGCCTGTCGGCAAGCTGGAAGGGCCTGCCGGCCAGCCCGCGCGAGGCCGAGATCATCATGGTCGAGCGCGACCTGCGGCTCGCCGCGCTGACGCGCGGGCGCTACCACGCCCAGTCGGTCTCCTGCACTGAGAGCACCAGGGCGATCGCCCGGGCGAAGGCAGACGGGCTCGACGTTACCTGCGGCATCACCGTCAACCATCTGACGCTGAACGAGAACGACATCGGCCCCTACCGGACCTTCTTCAAGATGTCGCCGCCGCTGCGCTCGGAAGACGAGCGCCAGGCGATGATTGCCGCGCTCGCCGACGGCACCATCGATGTCATCGTTTCGGGCCACGACCCGCAGGACGTGGAAACCAAGCGCCACCCCTTCGCCGAGGCCGCCGACGGCGCCATCGGGCTGGAGACGCTGCTGGCCGCCGGCCTGCGCCTCGTCCATTCCGGCGAGATCGGCCTTGTCCCCCTGCTTGCGGCGATGACCTGCAACCCGGCCCGCCGGCTGGGCCTGGAGGCCGGCCGGCTTGCGGCAGGCGCCCCGGCCGACGTTGTCGTGTTCGATCCGGACCGGCCCTGGGTGCTGGACAAGACCCGGCTGAAGTCGCGCTCCAAGAACACCCCGTTCGAGGATGCGCGCTTTACCGGCCAGGTGCTGCACACCATCGTCGCAGGAAAGATCGTCACGCCCTGAAGGCGTCAAACGCTCTTGGATCAGGCCCCTCGGGAAAAGCGGATTTGCCTTTCCCTGCTTGTGCTTTAGAGTTACCGCGCTGTTGCAACCGGAGGCTGCGCGTTGCCCGATCCGATCAGTTGGGGTCTCGTCTGGCCCTATTACCTTGCCGCCCTCGCCTTCGGCTATCTGCTGGGCTCGATCCCGTTCGGGCTGATCATCACCCGGCTGGCGGGCCAGGGCGACATCCGCAAGATCGGCTCCGGCAATATCGGCACCACCAATGTGCTGCGCACCGGCAAGAAGCATCTCGCCGCCCTCACCCTTCTCGGCGACATGCTGAAGGGCACGGTGGCGGTGCTGGTCGCGAGCCGCTATGGCGGGCCGGACCCGGCGGTGATCGCCGGCCTCGGCGCCTTCATCGGCCATCTCTTCCCGGTCTGGCTGCGCTTTCGCGGCGGCAAGGGGGTTGCCACCTATCTCGGCGTGCTGCTCGGCCTCTACTGGCCGGCGGCGCTCGCGTTTGCCGCGATCTGGGTCGCGGTCGCCGTGGTCACGCGCTACTCCTCCGCCTCGGCGCTGGCGGCGAGCTTCGCCACCCCCGTGCTGCTGTGGTTCGTCTTCGACCGGGCGCAGGTGGCCGAGCTGATGGCGCTGCTCTCGGTGATCTTGTGGGCCAAGCATCACGAGAATATCGGCCGCCTTCTCAAGGGCACCGAAGGCCGGATCGGCCAGAAGGGATGAGCGCAGGCGCGACCGGGCGCGGTCGCGCCCTTTCCGAGCGCCAGCGCCTCGCCTGGCTGCGGCTGATCCGCTCCGAGAATGTCGGCCCGGTCACCTTTCGCGAGCTGATCAACCACACCGGCTCGGCCGAGGCGGCGCTCGCCGCCCTGCCCGAACTCTCCCGCCGCGGCGGCAAGCGCGCCATCCGCATCGCCTCGCAAGACGAGGCGGAACGCGAGATCGAGGCGCTGGCGCGGATCGGCGGGCGCTTCAGGGCACTCGGCGAACACGGCTACCCGCCCCTGCTGCGCCATGTCGACGGCGCGCCGCCGCTGATTTCCGTGCTCGGCTCCGACGACCGGCTGGCGGACGGCGCCACCATCGCCATGGTCGGCGCGCGCAACGCCTCGCTGGCCGGGCAGAAGATCGCCAGCGAGATCGCCGGCTACCTGTCGGCGGCCGGCTATACCATCATCTCGGGGCTGGCACGCGGGATCGACGCGGCCGCGCACCGGGCGGCGCTTGCGGGCGGCACGGCGGCGGTGCTGGCCGGCGGCATCGACATCATCTATCCGCCGGAAAACCGCGACCTCTATCACGACATCGCCGCGCGCGGCGCCATCGTCAGCGAGATGCCGTTCGGCTGGAAGCCGCGCGCCCGCGATTTTCCCCGCCGCAACCGACTGATCTCCGGCATGGCGCTGGCAACGGTGCTGATCGAGGCGGCGCGCGGCTCCGGCTCGCTGCACACGGCGCGCTTCGCCGCCGAGCAGAACCGCGAGGTCTTCGTGGTGCCGGGCTCGCCGCTCGATCCGCGCTCGGAAGGCGGCAACCGGCTGATTCGCGACGGCGCAACGCTGGTCGCAAACGGCGCCGACGTGCTGGAAAGCCTCGGGCCGCGCCGCATCGCCGACGACATCCCCGGCCTCGACATCGAGGAACCGGACGCGGACGGACGGCGGATCGCCCCGCCGGATGTCGGCGACAGCGACCGCAGCCGCGTGCTCTCGGCGCTGGGGCCGGCACCGGTCGAAGTCGACGAGCTGATCCGCTACACCGGCCTCTCCGCCCGCATCGTCCACGTGATCCTGCTGGAGCTGGAACTGGCCGGCCGGCTGGAACGCCATCGCGGCCAGCGCATCAGCCTGATCGACGGCCGCTGAGGCGGCCGGCGTCCTCGCGAGGCTCCAGGGGCGTTCCACCGGCGCTGTGGGTGTGCTTCGGGGGAGTTGGGGGAGAGTTCAAAGAGCGCTCCAGCCACGCTGCGGAGAGAGCGGCTCCGCTGTTGCGATCCCCATCCCGGACAGGCGCAGGAGGCGGCCGGCCGAGCGGCTCATTCCCGCCGGCAGGGCCAAGATCACCGCGAATTGCAGCCCGCAACAACCACAACCTAAATTTCAACCAAGAGAAGCACAGGGGTTGCGGAATAGATGCAAATGCCCGAATACAACCTGTGATAAGGATCAGCGCCTGCCCGCTTTCTCCGCTCCCGGCCGCTGCAGTTCGACATGCCGGTCGAAGGCCTCCACCCGCGCCATCTCCAGCAAATATGCTAGGAATTCCAATTCGTTATTCGAGGCAAGGTCCCTCAGTTCACGGCAAATCTGGGCGCAGTAGCGGGCGGCCTCAGAGCGGTCGTTATGGGCATCTATCGGCATTGTGTGACCCGGTTGTTGGCTTGTCGAGGCGGCATGGAAGGTTTGCACAACCATTGATTTTATACAATCATAGTACACGTCAAAAACGATCTCTGGCAAGCTGATGACGTGATATTCGCGTGCCGTACCCGCAACTTGCGCAGTTCTACGGACCTTGCCTCCGGTCGCCCCCGTGCCAGCGCGCCAGCGTCCGGACGGCGGGCGCCTGCCGAGCCGGGACGACAGTCGGAGCGTGGAACGACGGCGGCGGGGATGCGGGGCCGCGCCTCCCTCTCGAACGTCGTCCCGGACGAGGTCGGAGGCCGAAGATCCGGGACCCATTGGCCCCCTTGGCGGGCATGAGGCGGAAGGCGCGCGCCCCTCTCGGCTGTCATGCCTGCGAAGGCAGGTATCCAGTATCCGCCGGAGTTGGTGGTGGCGTGAAGGCAGCAGCCGGCGGCCGTCCGGCGGCAGCATCACGGCTCGAACCGAGCGACCTGTGGTTACTGGGTCCCGGTCTTCGGCTTCACTGAGGCCGGGACGACAGCCGGTGGATGGAGCTCGGCCGGTGCGTCCTCGCCGCCGCTCTGGCAGCCAATGGGCACCGGGTCGCGCTAGCGCGCGCCCGGTGTGACGGCAGAGGGGGAGGAAAGCGCACACCCGTCCCAAGCGCTCGCGCGGAGGAGCGCAAGGCCGCGCCTCCCTCTCGGACGTCGTCCCGGACGAGGCCGAAGGCCGAAGATCCGGGACCCATTGGCACCCTTGGCGGGCATTAGGCGGAAGGCGCTGGCGTTGTCCCCTCTCGCTGCTCCAGCCTCTCCCGTCGTCATTCCGGCCAAGGCGCAGCCGCGGGCCGGAACCGGAGAGCCACGGTGCGTGTGGCGTCGTTCGGGGAGCGTGTCCGACAGGCCCTCGGCTCGCCGGTCCCGCATCTCCGCTGCGCGTCGTGCGGGAGGGCGCAGGGAGGGGGCTGCCGCGCGGGAGGACGCGCAAAAAAGAGAGGAGCGGCGTCCGGAAGAAGGCGGAGAGAAGGAGAGCCGAGGAGGAATCGATCCGCAAATCCGCGCAAAACGCAACAATATTGCGAGGCCGGCGGATTAACCGATCTCATTTACATAAAAATGAAAGAAATTCTTAGCGAAGCCGGCGAGCGTGTTGATTCGTCGAAGCTTTCGAGTAGTCTTCGGGAACCGGCCGCGACCGCTCCAACCGAACCGTCGCCGCCTGTTCCTGCCGGCCGCCGCTTTCGGCTCCGACCGGCAGGGTGACCCACGGCACGTTCAGGTCCGCCGCATCTCCTGACACCCGTGGGCTTGATCGGCGTCCCCCGGGTTTGGAGTGGCCTCCTCGTGTCCCGGCCGGGACGCCGATCGCCTGCCCCCTCGCGCACTTCGCAGTTTTCTCAAGGGGGGGCTCAAGGGCTCCCGGCCTCAGGGGCTGTCAGTGGCTCCCAGAACCGTCAGTGGCTCCCAGAACCAAGGGCTTTCGGGACGCCAAGGCCGCGCGGCGCCGCAACGCAAAAGGCCCCCGAAGGGGCCTGAAGCGGCGGGACCGATGCGCTGCGCGCGAGGTCTTACTTGATCTTGGTCTCGCGGAACTCGACGTGCTTCTTCGCGACCGGATCGTACTTCCGCTTGACCATCTTGTCGGTCATGGTGCGGGAGTTCTTCTTGGTCACGTAAAAGAAGCCCGTGTCGGCCGTCGACAGCAGCTTGATCTTGATGGTGTTTGCCTTGGCCATCGTTCTTGTCCTTGCACTTGTGTCCGGCCGTACGTCGGAGCCTCCGCTGTTCGGAGAGGACGCTCCACCGGTTGTTCTGGGAAACTGAGCGCGCACCATACGTTTCGCGCGCCCAAAGTCAAGCGGGAAGGCGCGCGGCGCTCCCGGTTTCGCGCCCCGATCCGCGCCTCAGATCTCCTCGCGCACGAAGCCCTTGCCGCGCCAGTAGTAGAACGGCACCGGATGGGCCGGATCGAGCTCGGGATCCTCGGCAAGCCGCGCCTGCAGCTCCTCGATCACCGTCAGCGTGATCGTCGGCAGTTCCAGCGCCTTGGCCTCCTGCAGGGTCAGCCAATGCACCTCCTCCAGCTCGCCGGAGGGGCCGGTGCCCGAGGGCAGACGGTCGGCCACCGCATCGGCGAAGACGGCGAGGAAGCGCGTGTCGAAGCGGCGCGGCCGGCGCGGCGGAGTGATGGCGCGGGCGATCAGCCGCACCGGCGACAGGTCCGGCAGCAGGTGGCGCTCGGAAAAGGCGGCCATGTCGCCGGCGCCCTGCCAGTCGATGTCGCAGCGGGAGCCGACCAACAGGCCGGCCTCCTCATAGGTCTCGCGAATCGCCGCCACGGTGAAGGCGCGGGTGCGGGCGTCCGTCTTCGGCCCCTTCATCGCATGGGCAAGCTTGCTGGCGACCACCGGATGGTAGTCGCCGACGACCGGCACGCGGCTGTCGGCCGGGTCGACCCGGCCGCCGGGAAACACGAACATGCCGGGCATGAAGCGGTGCCGCATGTGGCGGCGGCCCATCAGCACCCGGTGGTTGCCGTCGTCCCTGCGGTCGAGCACCAAGAGCGTCGCCGCATCCTTCGGCCGCAGGTTGGGATTGTCCATGTAGCGCTCGGCTTCCGACAGCCGGCGGACCAGAAACTCGCTCATGAACGGGTGCCGTCTCCGCCGAAATCATAGGCCGGCTGGTCGTCGCCGATGGCGTTGGGGTCGAAGCCGTGCATGTAATTGGCCCATTGCAGGCCGATCAGCGCGCCCTTGATCGGCGGCAGGCAGACCAGCGTCAACAGCACGATCAGCGGCAGCCACAGCGCCATGTGCACCCACATCGGCGGCACCGTCATCACCTCGACCGCGAGCGCGATCGGCAGCACCACGTGGCCGACCACGAAGATGGTGAAATAGGGCGGCGCGTCGTCGGCGCGGTGGTGGTGCAGCTCCTCGCCGCAGGAGGCGCAGACCGGCTCGACCTTGAGATACTTGCCGTAAAGGCGCCCCGTTCCGCAGGCCGGGCAGCGCCCCTTGGCGCCCAGCAGCATGGCGCGGCCGACATCGCGCTTGGGCTTGGCGTCCAGGGAGCCCCTGGCCGCGGCGGTGCCCACAAGCTCGGGCGATCCTGCATAGGTGACTGTCATGTGCGCCGTCCTTTCGATGGCCGCCCCCTCGGCGGCTGCCCGGTCTTGCCCGGGACACCGGCACTGCCGCTCTTGTGCTTGCGGCTGCGCGCGATGGTGCGCTCACGCGCATTCCTTCGCTTGTGATAGTGACCTTCGCTCAAAAGTTCAAACCGCAGCGCCCCCGCGTAAGGGGCCGCCTCGACCAGCCGGACCTCGACCAGGTCGCCAAGAGCGAAGGTTTCCCCGGTGGTTCGCCCGCTCATCGAATGCGACGATTCGTCGTAATGGTAATAGTCGGCGCCAAGGGTCGAGGCGGGCACGAACCCGTCCGCGCCGGTGTCGTCGAGGCGGATGAACAGGCCCGACTTGACGACGCCGGAGATCCGCCCGGCGAAGCGCATGCCGACCTGATCGGCCAGCCACAGGGCGATCAGCCGGTCGATCGTGTCGCGCTCGGCCAGCATCGCCCGCCGCTCGGCTGCCGAGACGTCGGCGCCGATCATCTCCAGCCGCCCCTCCATGCCGTCCGGCAGCCCGTCGTCGCCGAGCTTCAGCGCCCGGATCAGGCCGCGATGGACGATGAGATCGGCATAGCGGCGGATCGGCGAGGTGAAATGGGCGTAGCGGCGCAGGTTGAGGCCGAAATGGCCGATGTTCTGCGGCGAATATTCCGCCTGGGCCTGGCTGCGCAGGATCACCTGGTTGACCAGCTCGGCCTCCGGCGTGCCCTCGACCTTCCGCAGGATGCCGTTGAAAGCCGACGGGCGGATGCCGCCGCTCGAGGCAAGGCGGATGCCGAGCGTCCCCAGGAACTCCTTCAGCGCCTCCAGCTTTTCCGGGCTCGACGCGTCGTGGACGCGGTAGAGCAGCGGAACGCCGTGCTTCTCCAGCGTCTCGGCCGCCGCGACATTGGCCTGGATCATGAATTCCTCGATCAGCTTGTGCGCATCGAGGCGGGCCGGCACATGGACGCCGTCGACGGTGCCGTCCGGCTTCAGGCGGATCTTGCGCTCGGGAAGGTCGAGGTCGAGCGGCTCGCGCGCTTCGCGGCCGCGCTTCAGGCAGGCATAGGCGGCCCACAGCGGCCTCAGGACATCGTCCAGCACCGCATCGGCGACGATGCCGCCCTCCCCGTCGATGGCCGCCTGCGCCTTGTCGTAGGAGATCTTCAGCGCCGAGCGCATCATCACCCGGTGGAAGCTGTGGCGCAGCTTGCGCCCCTCCCCGTCGAAGACCATGCGCACGGCCATCGCCGGGCGCTCCTCGCCCTCCTTCAGCGAGCACAGCCCGTTGGACAGCGCCTCGGGCAGCATCGGGATCACCCGGTCGGGGAAATAGACCGAATTGCCGCGCAGATGCGCCTCGCGGTCGAGCGGCTCGCCGGGGCGGACGTAATAGGCGACATCGGCGATGGCGACGGTGGCGATATAGCCGCCCTCGTTGGCCGGGTCGTCGTCGGCGACCGCATGCACCGCGTCGTCATGGTCCTTGGCGTCGGCCGGGTCGATGGTGATCAGCGGCAGCTTGCGCCAGTCCTCGCGGCCCGACAGGGTCGCCGGCGTCGCCGCCTCCGCCGCCTCGATCACCCGGTCGGGAAAGTCATGCGGGATGCCGTGGGTGTGCAGGGCGATCTCGGAGACCGCCATTTCCGAATGCATGGCGCCGATGCGGCGGACGATGCGCCCGCGCGGCAGCCCGTAGCGGCCGACCTTGGTGACCCGGGCGCCGACGAGGTCGCCGTCTACCGCGCCCTTGAGATCGCTGGTGTCGATCTCCAGTTCCTTCTGCTTGCGGTCGATCGGCTCCAGGGAGGTGCGCCCGCGCGCCTGGCGCAGGATGCCGAGGACGCTGGAGGACTGGCGTTCGAGCAGCTTGATGATACGGCCGGCGCGGGACGCCTCGTCCCCCGTCGGATCGCCGGTGACGCGCACCAGGAGCCTGTCGCCGAGGCCGGGCACGCGCACATCGGACTTGTGCGGATCGGGCAGCACCAGGAGGCGCGGCGGCGTCCCGTGCTCGTCCTCGTCCCAGCTTGCCGGCTCGGCCAGCAGCTCGCCGTCGCTGTCGCGCCCGGTGACGACGACGACCAGCACCGGCGGCAGGTCGCCGGGGCGCGCGAGGCGCTTCTGCCGCTTTTCCAGCAGCCCGTCGTCGGCCATCTCGCGCAGCAGCCGCTTCAGATAGATGCGGGCGCCGCCGGTGATGCCGAAATGGCGGGCGATCTCGCGCTTGCCGGCCATGCCGGGATTGTCGGCGAGGAAGGCCATGATCGCGTCACGGCCCGGCAGCTCCGCCGCGCCCTTGGTCTTTTCGCCCTTTTTCGCCGCGCGCGGACGTTTCGGCGCCTTGGTGCTCAAGAAGCGCCATCCGCGGCGGCAGTCGCCTTCTTCGGCTTCGCCGCCGGTTTTTTGGCCGCCGGCTTCTTGGCCGCTGTCGTTTTCGCGGCGGGCTTCTTCGCGGCGGGCTCCTTCTTGGGCGCAGCCTTCTTGGCGCCCTTGCCCGACTTGCCGGCCTTGGCGTTGACGATCTCGATCGCCTCTTCCAGCGTCACCGTCATCGGGTCCTTGCCCTTGGGCAGGGTGGCGTTGACCTTCGCCCACTTGACGTAAGGCCCATAGCGGCCGTCCTGCACGGTGATCGGCCCGCCGTCCGGATGCGCGCCGAGCTCCTTCAGCGGAGCGGCGGCAGCGCCGCCGCGCGTCGACTTCGCCCGCTTCTGGGCCAGCGCATCGACCGCGCGGTTGATGCCGACGGAGAACACCTCGTCGGCGCTTTCCAGATTGGCATAGGTGCCGTCATGCAGCACGAAGGGGCCGTAGCGGCCGATGCCGGCGGAGATGATCTTGCCGTCCTCGGGATGCGGGCCGACCTCGCGCGGCAGCGACAGAAGCTGCAGGGCCTTGTCGAGATCCATGTCGGCGACCTGCCAGCCGCGCGGCAGCGAGGCGCGCTTCGGCTTGGCTTCCTCGCCGAGCTGGACATAGGGGCCGAACCGCCCGGAGCGCAGGGTGACGTCGAGGCCGCTCGCCGGGTCCTGGCCGAGCAGCTTCGGACCGTCGGCGATCTCCGCATCGCCCTCCTCGCCACCGCCGGCGGCCGAAAGCTGGCGCGTGTAGCCGCAATGGGGCGGGTTCTCGTTGGGAACCTTGCCCTCCAGCTTGTCCTTGTCGTAGTTCGAGCAGCCGACAAAGGCGCCGAAGCGGCTGACCTTCAGCGACAGGCGGCCGGAGCCGCAGACCGGGCACTTGCGCGGGTCCTCGCCATTACCCGTGTCCGGGAAGACATGGGCGGCCAGCATCTCGTTCAGCGCATCCAGCACCTGCGACACGCGCAGGTCCTTGGTGTCGTGCACCGAGAGGGAGAAGTCCTTCCAGAAATCGCGCAAGACATCCTTCCACGACAGTTCGCCGGCCGAGATGCGGTCGAGCTTTTCCTCCAGTTCCGCCGTGAAGTCGTATTCGACATAGCGGTTGAAGAAGCTTTCCAGGAAGGCGGTGACGAGCCGGCCCTTGTCCTGCGGGATCAGGCGCTTGCCGTCGAGCGTGACATAGTCGCGGTCGCGCAGGGTCTGCAGCGTCGAGGCATAGGTCGAGGGACGGCCGATGCCGAGCTCTTCCATCTTCTTGACCAGGGTCGCCTCGGTGAAGCGGGCCGGCGGCTCGGTGAAGTGCTGCGCGGTCTCGATGGACTGGCGCTCCACCTTCTCGCCCTCGCTCATCGCCGGCAGGCGGCGGGCGTCCTCGTCCTCCTCGTCGTCGCGGCCCTCCTGATAGAGCGCGAGGAAGCCGTCGAAACGCACGACCGAGCCGGTGGCGCGCAGGGTCGCCGACCCGCCAGCGCCGCTCGCGTCGATATCGACGGTGGTGCGCTCCAGCACGGCGGATTCCATCTGCGAGGCGATGGTGCGCTTCCACACCAGCTCGTAGAGCCGGGCGGCGTCGGGGTCGAGATAGCGGGCGACGTCGCGCGGGCGGCGGGTCAGGTCGGTCGGGCGGATCGCCTCGTGCGCCTCCTGGGCGTTCTTCGCCTTGGAGGAGTAGTGGCGCGGCTTTTCCGGAACGTAAGTGTCGCCGTAGTCCTTGCCGATCACCTTGCGGGCCGAGGCGATGGCCTCGCCGGCGATCTGCACGCCGTCGGTTCGCATATAGGTGATCAGGCCGACGGTCTCGCCGCCGATATCGGCGCCTTCATACAGTTTCTGGGCGATCTGCATGGTGCGGGCGGCGGCGAAGCCGTATTTGCGCGAGGCTTCCTGCTGCAGGGTCGAGGTGGTGAAGGGCGCGGCCGGATGACGGCGCTGCGGCTTCGATTCAACGCTCGCGACCTTCAGCGAGGCGGCGCGCAGGAAGGCGGCGATCCTGTTCGCCTGCTCCTCGTTGGCGATGTCGAGGCGGCCGAGCTTCTTGCCGTCGAAGGCGGCGATGCGCGCCTGGAAGGCAGCGCCGCCCGCCGTCGTCAGATTGGCCAGCACCGACCAGTATTCCTGGCGCACGAAGCGCTCGATCTCGGCCTCGCGGTCGCAGACGAGGCGCAGGGCGACCGACTGCACGCGGCCGGCCGAGCGGGCGCCCGGCAGCTTGCGCCACAGCACCGGCGACAGGGTGAAGCCGACGAGATAGTCGAGCGCGCGGCGGGCCAGATAGGCATCGACCAGCGGCTCGTCGAGCTCGCGCGGGTTGGCCATCGCGTCGAGCACCGACTTCTTGGTGATGGCGTTGAAGACGACGCGCTGGACCGGTTTGTCCTTCAGCGCCTTCTTCTGCCGCAGCACCTCGAGCACATGCCAGGAAATCGCCTCGCCCTCGCGGTCGGGGTCGGTCGCGAGGATCAGGCGGTCGGCATCCTTGACGGCGCGGACGATGTCGTTGAGGCGCTTCTGCGACTTCGCATCGACATCCCAGGTCATCGCGAAATCTTCGTCGGGCAGCACGGAACCGTCCTTGGGAGGCAGGTCGCGGACATGGCCGTAGGAGGCGAGGACCTGATAATCCGAGCCAAGATACTTGTTGATGGTCTTGGCCTTGGCCGGCGATTCCACAATGACGATATTCATGAGACCCCAAACAGGAAAACGGGCGCGCCGACCCGTCCGGACGGCGCCTTACAACGGATACGGCCTGCGCGACTGACGCGGGACGATCCCTCAAATCTATGGCCGCTGTCAAATGACCTTTCCGACGAGGCGGGTCAAGGGCGGCACGGCGACGCGCGGCGACAGGGCGCGGCGGGGGCCGCTCGGAGGCGCTCCCGGCACTCCCCAACCGCCCCCGGCTCCCCGGTCCCGGCTCGGCGCTGCGCGCCGTCCGGGAAGACGCCCGAGAGGGGGTGAGCGAAGCGGCGGCAGGGTGCGCGCGAAGCAGCGGCAGGGTGCGGCGGCGGCACCAGCAGAAGGGCGTGACGCGAAGCGGCGGCAGGTCGCAGCCTCAGGGCCGTTGCGTCCGCCCTGCCCGGTCCTGTAAGGAGAACATGCCGTTGGGGGGGCATATACCCGGTCGGCACGTCTTGGCTCACACGGGTGCATGTCATGAAATATGTTCTTCACGCAGCCTTGCTGCTGCTCGGCGCAGGCCTTCTCGCCGGCTGCGAAACCGTTTCCAAGGAACAATGCCTTGCCGGCGACTGGAGCGAGATCGGCCGCGCCCACGCCGCCCAGGGCTACCCGTCCTCGCGCTTCGAGGAGGTGACCAAGGATTGCGGCCGCCACGGCGTCACCCCCGATCCGCAGGCCTATATGAGCGGCTGGAGCGAAGGCGTGCTGCTCTACTGCACCCCGCTGAACGGCTTCAACCTCGGCCAGCAGAACACCAGCCTGTCGCCGATCTGCCCGCCCAACCTTGCCGGCGAGGCCGAGCGCGCCCACCGGCTCGGCCAGCGGCTGTGGTCCTCGCGCGACCGCCTCACCAGTCTGGAACGGCGCATCGACGAACGCCAGCGCGAGATCGACCGCCTCAACGCCGACCTTGGCCGGGTCAACTGCAGCGACAAGTCGGGCGACGAGCTGACCACCTGCCGCAACCGCCAGAACGACCTGCGCCAGAAGGTGCAGGACGCCCGCTTCAACATCCAGGAAGCCCGTTTCGAGCTGAACGACCGGCGCCGCGACTATGAAGCGACCAGATGGCAGGTGGAGGAGGAAGCCCGCCGCACGATCCCCGGCTACCGCTAGGAGGACGCCTGGAGCTCAGCCGGTGCGGGCGCCGCGGCCGGATGGCGCCGGAGCGGCCTCGCCCGCCGGAGCGCTTTCGGGACGGCCGGCCGGCGCATGACCCGTTCGGGTCTGCGCCTCGGCCTGCTGCCCGGACTGCTCCCCGGCCTGCTCCAGCGCCACGCGGTTGCGCCCCTCGCCCTTGGCCCGGTACAGCGCCTGGTCGGCCCGCTTGAGCATCTTCGGGCCGCTGTCGCCGGTTCCCCGATAGCTGGCGACGCCGATGCTGACGGTCACCAGCATCTCGTCGTCGGACGGCAGGCGGAAGGGCTCGGCCTCGATGACCTTGCGCAGCCGCTCGGCGATGCCGGCGGCCTTGTCCAGATCCGTCTCCGGCATCAGCATGACGAATTCCTCGCCGCCGAACCGGCAGGCGAGATCGAGGCTGCGGGTGTGCGAGCGCAGCCGCCGCGCCACGTCGCGGATCACCCCGTCGCCGGCGTCATGCCCGTGCAGGTCGTTGATCCGCTTGAAATGGTCGATATCGACCAGCATCAGCGCCAAGGGCAGGCCGGCCTCCGCCGCCTGGCGCAACTCGCTCGCCAGATGCGTCTCCAGATAGCGCCGGTTGCGCAGGCCCGACAGCGGATCGGTGACCGCCATCGCCAGGGTCTGCTCGACATCCGCCGCCAGCCGGTCCATCGCCCGCTTGCGGCTGACCTGGGTGCGCACCCGGATCAGCAGTTCGGTCTTGTCGATCGGCCGCGCGACATGGTCGTTGACGCCGAGATCGAGCGCCCGCGTCACCCGCGCGGTGTCGTCCGCATCGGCGATCAGCACGATCGGCACCAGCCGCGTGCGCTCCAGCGAGCGCAGTTGCGAGACGAGGCGCAGGGCATCGTAGCCGGCCATGCGCAGGTTGATCAGGATCGTGTCGTAGCCGCCATCGGCGGCGCCCAAGAGCGCCTGCGGCGCGGAGGGCTCGACCACCACGTCGTAGTCCCGCGCGAGCGCGGCGGCGAGCCGCTCGGCCGAGGTGGGCCGGTCATCGACGACGAGCACGCAGGCTGGCGCCTCGCCGGCCGGGTCGAAGTCGCTGGCAAGGCCGAATTGCGATCCGGTCTGGGCGCGCAGGCGCAACTCGTCGCTGAGCCGCTTGAGGCCGATCAGGTTGCGCACCCGCGCCACCAGCGCGACATCGTTGACCGGTTTGGTGAGAAATTCGTCGGCCCCGGCGCGCAGGCCGCGGATCCGGTCCTCGGCCCCGTCCAGCGCGGTGATCAGCACCACCGGGATATGCGCGCTGCGCGGGTCGGTCTTGATCCGCCGGCAGACCTCGAACCCGTCGAGGCCGGGCATCATCACGTCGAGCAGCACGATGTCGCAGGGCCAGCCGGCGAGGATCTCCAGCGCCTGGGCGCCGCTCACGGCGGAGCGGACCTCGAAATACTCGGCGCCGAGCCGGGCTTCCAGAAGCCTCACATTCGCCTTGACGTCGTCGACGACGAGAATGCGCCCGCTCATGCCCGCCCGTTGGCCCCCGTCCGTCGGTCAGTCGCCCAGATAGGAACGAACGGTTTCCAGGAATTTGGCGACCGAGATCGGCTTGGAGATATAGGCCTCGCAGCCGCCCTGGCGGATCCGCTCCTCGTCCCCCTTCATGGCGAAGGCGGTGACGGCGATGACCGGGATCGCCTTGAGGTCGTCGTCTTCCTTGATCCACTTGGTGACTTCGAGGCCGGAAACCTCCGGCAACTGGATGTCCATGAGAATCAGTTGCGGACGATGCTCGCGCGCCAGCTCCAGCGCTTCCATCCCCGTGCGGGTCTGCAGCGTCTGATAGCCATGCGCCTCGAGAAGATCGTGAAACAGCTTCATGTTGAGTTCGTTATCCTCAACAATCAGCACGGTTTTAGCCATAGTATTCGCCTTCGTCCCCGCGCCCGGCCTACCCGCGGCTCACATGCCGGCACGAGACCCGTGCCGGCTTGGCGAGAGCGTGACTGGCGTCGGCCCCTTACCCACGATAGGTACCATATATCGTAGAGGGAATTCGTTTCGGAAAGGCAAACGCGAATGATCGCGCGGCATTCATCCCGGCTGGGACCCGAGGAGGCGGAGGCGGTCGCCGCCGACGCGCTCGGCTATCTCGCCCATGACATGGAGCATCTCGGCCGCTTCCTGGCTCTCGCCGGCATCGGCCCGGCGGAGCTGCGCCAGGCGGCGGGCGAGCCCGGCTTCCTGATCGGCGTGCTGGAATTCTACATGGGCCACGAGGCCCTGCTGCTCGCCTTCTGCGAGGCGCGCGGCCTGCGCCCGACCACCATCGCCACCGCCCGCCACGCGCTCGATACCGCCCATGGCGGGGACGGCTTCGGGGATGGATTCGGGGACAGCGGCGCATGAGCGCGCCGACCCCGGTGCTGCCGGCGACGCTCGACCAGATCCGCCGGCTGCACGCGGCACAGCCCGCGCGCCCTGCCCGGCCGCTGGTCATCTGCGACGTCGACGAGGTGGCGCTGCTGTTCCTCGTCCATCTGGAGGAGCATATGGGCCGCTCCGGCCACCGCTTTCTCAGCCACGACTACAAGCTCACCGGCAACATCGCCGATGCCGCCGGCACGCTGCTGGAGGCGGCCGTGGTGCGGGCGCTGATCCAGGCCTTCTTCGACGAATGGGTCGAGCGGCAGCAGCCGGTGCCGGGTGCCGCCGACGCGCTGGCCGGCCTTGCCGGGGCCGCCGACGTGGTGTTCCTCACCAACCTGCCCGGCGACTGGAACCGCGAGGGCCGCATCCGCACCCTCACCAGCCACGGCATGACCTATCCGCTTATCACCAATTCCGGCCCCAAGGGCGGCGCGGTGGCAGCGCTTGCCGCCGGGCGCAGCGCGCCGGTCGTCTTCATCGACGACAGCCCCGCCAATATCCGCTCGGTGCGCGACAGCCATGCGGGCAGCACGCTGGTGCATTTCATCGCCGACAGGCGCTTCTTCGCCGGGGCGGAGGATATCGAGGGAACCGGCCTCAAGACCCATGACTGGGACACGGCGGCAACGTATATTCGCCAGGTGATCGGCGGCTGAGAGCCCACCCCGCCGCCGAAGGACCGGAGCCGCGGGACATGTCGGGCGCAGCGCCTGTTGGGGGAGATCGAGCGGACGGCGCGCAAGCCCCCCGCGCCGGCACCGTGCTGTGCCGCGACTGCCTGACCCGGGCGCCGGCGGCACTGCGCGGCAGCTTTCTGCGCTGCCGCGCCTGCGGCAGTCCGCGCGTGCTCTCCCATCCCGAGCTCGACAGCCTGTCGATCGCCCATATCGACTGCGACGCCTTCTATGCCTCGGTGGAAAAGCGCGACAATCCGGAGCTGACCGACCGGCCGGTGATCGTCGGCGGCGGCACCCGCGGCGTCGTCTCGACCTGCTGCTACATCGCCCGCATCAAGGGCGTGCGCTCGGCCATGCCGATGTTCAAGGCGCGCGAACTGTGCCCCGACGCGGTGGTGATCAAGCCGGACATGGCGAAATATGCCCGTGTCGGCCGCGACATCCGCGAGCGGATGCGGGCGCTCACGCCGCTCGTCGAGCCGCTGTCGATCGACGAGGCGTTTCTCGACCTGACGGGTACGCAGCGGCTGCACCACGCGAGCCCGGCGGAAACGCTCGCCCGCTTCGCCCGCTCCATCGAGGAGGAGGTCGGCGTCACCGTCTCCGTCGGGCTTGCCGCCAACAAGTTCCTCGCCAAGATCGCCTCCGATCTCGACAAGCCGCGCGGCTTCTCGGTGATCGGCGCGGCGGAGGCGAAAAGCTTCCTTGCCGGGCAACCGATCGGGCTGATCTGGGGCGTCGGCAAGGTGTTCCAGCAGAAGCTCGCCGCCGACGGGCTGACCACCATCGGCCAGTTGCAGACGATGGACCCGGTCGACCTTGCCCGCCGCTACGGCGCGATGGGTCTGCGGCTGGCGAGCCTTGCCCATGGCCGCGACGAGCGGCCGGTCTCGGCGAGCCGCGAGACCAAGAGCGTGTCGAGCGAAACGACCTTCGACACCGACATTTCCGATCTGGGGACGCTGCGCGCCATCCTGCGGCGCCTCGCGGAAGAGGTCTCGGCGCGGCTGAAGGCGGCGGATCTCGCCGGGCGCACCGTGACGCTTAAGCTTAAGACACCGGACTTCCGCATCCTCACCCGCTCGCGCAGCCTCGCTGATCCGACGCAGCTCGCCGACCGCATCTTCCGCACCGGCGAGGAGCTGCTGAAGGGCGCCGCGGACGGCCGCCGCTTCCGCCTGATCGGCATCGGCCTGTCGGAACTGAGCGACGGCACGCGGGCCGACCCGGACGACCTCGTCGACCCGGCCGCCGGCCAGCGCGCCAGGGCCGAGCGGGCCATCGACGCGCTGCGCTCGAAATTCGGCAGCCAAGCGGTCGAACTCGGCCTCACCAAGGCCGGCGACCCGCGCCGCCAGCGCGACCGCTAACGGCCGCTCTCGTCCACCGCTTCCTTCTGCCGCAAGGCCTTGAGCCGGGAAATCAACGTCCGCGCGCCCAGCAGGATATGCGTCGTCAGGTGCTCGCGGGCGGCAGCGACATCGCCCTTGCGGCACAGCTCGACCAGCATCCGGTGCTCGCGGCTCATCCGCTCGCGTCCGCCGGTCAGCCGGATCGGCAAGGGAAAATGCCGATAGGCATTGCGATAGAGCTTGTGCACCAGCTCCAGCGTGCGCGGCCGGTTCGCCGGCGCATAGAGCGTCGCGTGGAAGCGCCAGTTGAGATCCGACCAGCTCTCGTCGCGCAGGTCGCTCTCCATCTCCGCGACCAGCGCTTCGGCGCGGGCATAGTCCCGCTCGCTGAGGATCGGCATGGCCTGCTCCAGCAGCCAGCCTTCGAGCTGGGCGCGGATCTCGTAGGTCTCCTCCAGATCGTCGACCGAGAGCCCCGAGACCACCGCGCCCTTGTGGGTGACCAGCGTCACCAGCCCTTCCGCCTCAAGCTGATGCAGCGCCTCGCGCACCGGCACGCGGCTGACACCGAGTTCGCTCGCCAGCTTCTCCTGCCGCAACTGCGCGCCCTCCGGCAGGTCCCCGCTGAGGATGCGCTCGCGCAGCCGGTCGACCACCTGGGCGCTCGTCGTCTTGCGGCGCCCGGTCGAGGCTTCGCTCGATGCGGGCCCCGCCAGGGTTCCTGATGCTGCAGTCGATGTCATCGGCAGAACGCGCCTCTGTTGCGGTGTCGGTCGGGCAAGGCATAGCCCGTCGCCCGCCGCGATGATAGCAGCCTTTCGCCCGCGAAAAAATTGAATCCAATCTCTCAGAGAATCTGCCATACTGTCGCTCTTCGCATCTGGCGAGTCTTGAAAAATTCGGCGATAAACCGCCAAAAAATAGGCCATATGGCTCTCAAATAACTGGATACAAAATGAGTCAACAGACCGCTCACACACAGGCAAGGCCGGCATGATCGTCGTCTCCAACAACGAGGGGGGGTGCGGCATTCCGACGACGGCGCGGCTCCTGGCCGAGGGCCGCTCCGCGCTCGACGCGCTCGAGGCGGGCCTGCGCCTGGTCGAGGCGGACGAGAGCGTGCGCACCGTCGGCCGCGGCGGCTGGCCCAATCTTCTGGGCACCGTCGAGCTCGACGCCTCGGTCATGGACGGAACGACATTCCGCACCGGCGCGGTGGGCGCCCTCACCGGCTTCCTGCATCCGGTCAGCATCGCCCGTCAGGTGATGGAGCAGTTGCCGCACGAGGTCCTGGTCGGCGACGGGGCGCGCCGCTTTGCCGCCGAGATCGGCGCGGAGGCCGGCGAGCTGCTGATGCCGCACGCGGAAAACGCCTGGGAGCGCTGGTTCGCCACCGAAGTCGGCGAGGCCGACCGCCGGAACTGGCCGAACGTGCCGATGCGCGAACTGTGCAAGCAGGCGATCGACCCGGAGCTTGGCCGCGACACGACGGTGTTTCTCGGACAGGACCGCAACCGCGACATCGCCGCGGCGACCAGCACCTCAGGCTGGGGCTGGAAATATCCCGGACGCCTTGGCGACAGCCCGGCGATCGGCGCCGGCTCCTATGCGGACAGCCGCTTCGGCGCCTGCGCCTGCACCGGCGTTGGCGAGATGACCATCCGCGCCGGCACGTCGCGGGCGGTCGTTCTCTACATGAAGATGGGAATGAGCGTCGCGGACGCCGTCTACGAGGCGGTCGAGGACATGCGCCGGCTGGTCGGCGGCCTGATCGGCCGCGTCACTATCCACGCCATCGACGCGCAGGGAAACCACAAGGTCGTCGCGGTCAACGGACTGCCCGAGAACCACTACTGGATCTGGCGCGAGGGCGACCCCGCCCCCCGCGCCGAACCGGCGGAACTCATCGCCATCAGCGACGACCCGACACCGAGACCAACGGCGCATGGCCGCTACGAGGTCATGGACCTGTAGCGCGTGCCGCCAGCGGAAGGGCACGGGACAGGCCCGCGCCCTTGACCTGAAAACACGACCCAACCGGAGAACATGGAATGGCATCATCTGGCATCAGGCTGGCGATGGCCGCAGTGGCGGGAACGCTGCTGCTCGGCAATGCGGCGCTGGCGAAGGACACGCTCGACATCGTCAAGGAGCGCGGGCGGCTGGTCTGCGGAACCAGCACCGGCATCGCCGGCTTCAGCATGGCCGACGACAAGGGCGAATGGACCGGCCTCGACGTCGACGTCTGCCGGGCGCTGGCGGCGGCGATCTTCGACGATCCGCAGAAGGCCGACTTCGTGCCGCTGTCGAGCAAGGACCGCCTCGTGGCGCTGCAGACCGGCGAGATCGACGTGCTGCCGCGCACCACGACCTGGACGCTCGGCCGGGATGCCGGCATCGGCCTCGATTTCACCGCCGTCAACTACTACGACGGCCAGGGCTTCCAGGTGCGCCGCGACCTCGGCGTGGAGACGATCCGCGATCTGAACGGCGCCTCGATCTGCACCGTGCAGGGCACCACCAACGAGCTGAACCTTGCCGACTATTTCCGCGTCAACGGCATGACCTACCAGCTCGTCACCTTCCAGAGCATCGACGATACGGTGAAGGCCTATGAGAGCGGGCGCTGCGACGCGCTGACGACCGACATGTCGCAGCTCGTCTCCTACCGCCTGAAGATGGCCGAGCCGGACGCGCATATGCTGCTGCCCGGCGTCATCTCCAAGGAGCCGCTCGGCCCCTATGTCCGCCAGGGCGATGACGTCTGGTTCGACATCGTCCGCTGGACGGTGTTCGCGATGGTCAATGCGGAGGAACTCGGCGTCACCAAGGCCAATGTCGAGGCGATCGCCGAGACCAGCGACAATCCGGAGATCCGCCGGCTGCTCGGCCTGGAAGGCGAGTTCGGCAAGAATCTCGGCCTGACCAACGACTGGGTCGCCCGGATCGTCCGCCATGTCGGCAATTACGGCGAGTCCTTTGACCGGAACCTGGGCGCCGGCAGCCCGATGCAGCTCCCGCGCGGCGTCAACGCGCTGTGGTCGCAGGGCGGCATCCAGTTCGCCCCCCCGATCCGCTGATAACCGCTGATCGACCGCCGACGCAACCGGGTGCGGACGGGGTCTTCCGCCCGCACCCCCGCCTCGAAACGCCGCCTACCGGTCGCAGGCGCTGGCCTGCATCGGCGTCAGTTCGACAAGGTTTCCGCGCAGCTCGAAATCGCCGTAGTCGAGCACCAGGCGGCGGCTGACGCCGTTGTCATAGAGCAGGAAGCTGAGCTGGTAGATCGGCGTGCCCTCACCGCCGTCGCCCTTGCTCTCGTCGAAATAGGAGATCGTCACCGGCCAGTGGGCGCCCGCCCCGATGGCCCCGACGGCGGCCGGATCGTCGCGGCCGACATCGCCTGCACCCTCCCGGCGCGGGCCGATCACCGCCGTGGTGCCGTAGATCTTCTCGCCGGTCTCCGAGCCGTCGAACAGGTCGGCGACGAAGATCGTCTCGCCGCCGCGCGCCCGCGCCAGCAGGGTCATCAGATGCTCGGTCGGGAACAGCGCCGAGCCGGCCAGCGTCACCGCATGGTCCTTCGGCTTCTTCAGGTCGATGGCGATGGCCTGCGGCGTCCGCTCGGCCCGGCCCCGCGTTTCCTCGCTGAGCTGCTGGTTGATGAAGGTCTTGGAGAGGAACTGGAAGCTCTTGCCGGCCGGCTCCTCGAAGGAACTGGTCTGCAGGTCGGTGACCCGCGTGCCGCCGCTCTCGTCCGCCATCTGGGTGACGAAGCGGAAGGAGATGCTGTAGCCCTCGCAGGCATTGCCGGTGAACTCGTAGACCATGCGCCCGCGCACCGCCGCCATGCCGGCGGCGGCCGCGCTGTCGGTCAGGCCGAGGTCGTAGACGGCGCGGTGCGGCTGCAGCGGCGCTCCCGCGAGCGCGGTCGCAGGCGCGCCGGCCAGCGCCAGCAGGACGCCGAGCCCGGCCAGGGGAAGCGGGCGCGTCCAGTGGGTATGAAACATGAAGCCTGTCTCCTTGGAGCAATCCGAGCCCTAGTCTTGCCGATCCGGCGCGCGCCGACCAGACCCATTTATCGCATGCGCGCGGTGGCCGCGCCGATCATCCACCCGTTTCTCCCCTCCCGCCCGGCAGGCGGCTTGATGCCACACGGGATTTGCGCCAATGTCGCCGCCGACAATCCAAAGGAGGACCGCAATGTCGGGTCAGATCGAGGCACGCATCGCCGAACTGGGCGTCACCCTTCCCAAGGCGGCGGCGCCGGCGGCCAACTACGTGCCCTTCGTGCGCACGGGCAACCAGCTCTTCATCTCCGGCCAGATCCCAATGGGTCCGGACGGCATCCAGTTCCAGGGCAAGCTCGGCGCCGGCACCTCGATCGAGGACGGCCAGGCGGCGGCGCGGCTGTGCGCCATCAACCTGCTGGCCCAGGCCAAGGCCGCGCTCGGCGACCTCGACAAGGTCGTGCGCCTCGTCAAGATCGTCGGCTTCGTCAATTCCGCGCCCGACTTCGGCGACCAGCCGAAGGTGATGAACGGCGCCTCCGATTTCCTCGTCGAGGCGCTCGGCGAGCGCGGCCGCCATGCCCGTTCGGCCGTCGGCGTCGCCGGCCTGCCCTTCGGCGTCGCCGTCGAGGTCGAGGCGATCTTCGAGGTCGAGTAACGGCGGCGGGACGGCGGACACCACGATGCGTGACATTTCCTGGCTGACCAGCCGTCCCATCGCCCATCGCGGCTATCACGACAAGTCGCGCGGCTGTATCGAGAACAGCCAGAGCGCCGTGCAGGCCGCTATCGACAAGGGCTTTGCCATCGAGGTCGACCTGCAGCAGAGCGCCGACGACGTGCCGATCGTCTTCCATGACGACGAGTTGGACCGGCTGACCTTCGAAAGCGGACCGGTACGCCAGCGCAGCGCCGCCGAACTCACCCGCATCGCCTTGCGCGGTACCGACGACCGGCTGTGGACGCTGGACGACCTGCTCGCCCAGGTGGACGGCAAGGTCGGCCTTTGCATCGAGATCAAGTCGCGCTTCGGCCGCCGGCCCGAGCGCGCCTTCATCGCCGCCATCGCCGCCAGCCTTGCCCGCTATTCCGGCCCGGTCGCGGTGAAGTCCTTCGACCCGGAAATGCTCGCCCTGATGCGCGAGGCCGCTCCCGACATTCCGCGCGGCGCGCTCGGCGACGGCGCCCGCGACCTGAAGGACTGGGGCCATGCCAGCCGCGTCGAGCGCTTCGCCCTGCGCCACTTTCTGCACAGCGTCCGCACGCGGCCGAGCTTCGTCTCCTACTGGGTGAAGGACCTGCCGGCGCTGGCCCCCACAGTGCTGCGCAAGGCGTTCGGCCTGCCGCTGATCGCCTGGACGGTGCGCACCCCGGACGACCTTGCCCGCGCCCGCGCCTTCGCCGACCAGATCGTCTTCGAAGGCTTCGACCCGGACGCCGCCCCCTCCTCCTGACGCGGCGCCTGACGCGCCGCCTTTGCAGCACGCGTGCAGCGCACTAGATTTGACGGGCGAGTTCCCCATCCGGCCCGCAGCGCCTCTTCCCACGCGGGCCGCAAGCGTTGAAGGCCTGCCAAGTGAGTGCATGCGACGACGACACCCGCACGTTCCGCCTGAAGGCGATCGGCGGGCTTTCCGACATTCCGCGCGAAGAGTGGGACGCGCTCGCCAATCCCGGCTGGCGGCTGGAGCCGGGCGGCGGGCTGTCGCCCGCCCCACTTGAATCTGATTCTCCAGGCGCTGACTCAGTTTCTCCGCAAACCGCCTTCAACCCCTTCATTTCGCACGACTTCCTGTCGATCCTGGAGGAAGCCGGCTGCGTCGGCCGGCGCGCCGGATGGCTGCCGCAGCACCTCGTCCTGGAAGACCCGGAGGGGCGCGCCGTCGCCGCCCTGCCCTGCTATCTGAAGTCCCACTCGATGGGCGAATATGTCTTCGACCACGCCTGGGCCGATGCCTATGAGCGGGCCGGCGGCAGCTACTATCCGAAACTCCAATGCGCGGTGCCCTTCACCCCGGCGACCGGCCGGCGCTTCCTGACCGGCACCAATATCGACCGGCCGGCGGCCATCGCCGCGCTGGCGCAGGGGCTCCAGGACCTTTGCGCGCTGCGCGAGGCCTCCTCCGCCCACATCACCTTCATGGAAGCGGACGAGTGGGGGGCTGCGGGCGAGCACGGCTATCTGCTGCGCACCGACCAGCAGTTCCACTGGGAGAACCGGGGCTATGCCGATTTCGAGGGGTTCCTGGAAGACCTCGCCTCGCGCAAGCGCAAGCAGATCCGCAAGGAGCGGCGCGAGGCGGTGGCCGGCGGCATCGAGATCGAGCGGCTGACCGGTGCCGACCTCACGGAGGCGCATTGGGACGCCTTTCATGCCTTCTACGAGGACACCGGCGCGCGCAAATGGGGCCGGCCCTATCTCAACCGCCGCTTCTTCTCGCTGCTCGGCGAGCGGCTGGGCGGGCGGGTGCTGCTGGTGATGGCGCGGCGCCAGGGGCGCTACATCGCCGGCGCGCTGAATCTCATCGGCTCGCAGGCCCTGTTCGGGCGCAACTGGGGCTGCACCGAGGAGCATCCGTTCCTGCATTTCGAGGTCTGCTACTATCAGGCGATCGACCATGCGATCGAGCATGGCCTGCCCCGCGTCGAGGCCGGCGCCCAAGGCGCCCACAAGCTGGCGCGCGGCTATCTGCCGAGCCTGACGCGCTCCGCGCACTACATCGCCCATCCGGGACTGCGCGAGGCGGTCGCCGACTATCTGGCGCGCGAGCGCCGGGCGGTGGAGCAGGAAGGCGCTTATATCCGCGACGAGCATTCGCCCTTCAGGAAAGCCTGAAGACCCTGGCCCAAGCGATTCTGCCGACTCGTCTTTTCGCCGCAGTTGAATCGAGATGCGAGGCCGGCTCAGGCGGCCTTGGCGCCACCCGCGAGCCGCCGTTGAATCGATTTCTCAGCTTGACTCTGATTCTGAACTTGAACGCCGGCGGCGGCTGTGCTGCCAAGGGACACCCAAGTTCGCCCGCCAGGGCCCTACCGGAGAAAGCCATGCCGATCGAAGCTGCCGCCTATGACGACCAGAATGTCTTCGCCAAGATCCTGCGCGGCGAACTGCCCGCGCAGAAGGTGTACGAGGACGACAGGACCCTCGTCATCATGGACATCATGCCGCGCGGCGACGGCCATGTGCTGGTGATTCCGAAGGCCCCTTCGCGCAACATCCTCGACATCGCCGAGGACGATCTCAACGCGGTGATGAAGACCGTGCAGAAGATGGCGCATGCGGTGGTGCGCGCCTTCGACGCCGACGGCACCACCATCCAGCAGTTTTCGGAAAGCGCGGGCGGACAGGTGGTGTTCCACACCCATGTCCATGTCATCCCGCGCTTTGCCGGCGTGGCGATGCGCCCGCATACAGGCGAGATGGCCGACCAGGCGGTGCTGGCGGCCAATGCCGACAAGATCCGCGCCGCTCTCGCCTGAGCGAACGCCGAGGCTCAGTTGCCGCCGCTCGCCTGCGCGGCGGCGGCCTCGTGCTCGGCGTCGAGCCGGCCCTCGTCCTCGTGGACGCGCCGGAAGCTCGGCCGCGAGGTGATGCGCCCGGCATAGTCGGTGAAGACCGGCAGGTCCGGCACCAGCTTGAACATCAGCGTCCAGCGCAGCGCCGAGCCCCACTGGATGTCGGCGACGGTGATCTCGTCGCCGAGGATGTAGGGCGCCTTGCCGAGTTGCTCGGCCAGCGTCTCCATCACCTTGTCGTAGGTGCCATAGGGCGACTGCGGTCCGGGATCGTGGCCAAGAAACTTGTCTATCAGGGCCGGCTCGAAACTGGCGGCATAGAACACCATCCAGCGCAGATAGGCGCCGCGGCGCGGATCGCCGATGGCCGGGGTCAGCCCCGCCTGCGGGAAGAGATCGCCAGCATAGAGCGCTATGGCGATGGATTCGGTCACCACCGTGTCGCCATGGGTCAGCGCCGGCACCTTGCCGAGCGGATTGATCGCCAGATAGTCGGGCGACTTCAGCTCGCCGGCGCGCATGTTCAGAACATGCAGGTCGTAGGGCGCGCCGAGCTCGTCGAGCAGCACGCGGGTGGTGCTGGCGCGGCTGCGCGGGGCGTAGTGCAGCGTCAGCTTGTCGGCGGAACGTGTGTCGGACATGCGGTCTCCTTGAGGTCAAACCGGCGGCGCGGTCTCGCGCCGTCGCCGGCACTGGAGTAGCAGCCCCCTGCTGACACCCTCGTGTCAGCAGTCCATCCGGTTCGGCCGCGCTGTCCTCAGCCGAGATCGAGCAGCAGCCAGCCGCCGATCAGCACGACCTCGCCGACGGCAACGCCCACCACCACCTTCTGCCGGGAAGCGAAGAAGGCGGCAAAGCCGCAGGCGGCGGCCAGGATCCGCAAGGCCATCGGCGTGGTCTGCAGCGCGCCGGCGGGAAACAGGATCAGCTTGGCGATGACGCCGGCGACCAGAGCTGTCGCAACGGCGCGCACGAAGATCATCACCTCGCTGTCCTCGCGCAGCCGGCCGCTGGCCAGCACCCCGAGCCAGCGCCAGATGTCGGTGGCGAGCCAGCCGGCCACCACGATCATCAGATAAGGCCACCACCAGGCCTCGGCGCCGGTCATCGCCACCCCCGCCGCGCGATGCGCGTGCCGAGATAGGCGAGCGTGCCGCCGACCAGCCCGGTCCACAACAGGTCGAGGCCGGGCAGCAGCATGTAGAACAGCGGCCCGAGCAGCAGCCCGGCCGCCATCGCCGCCTTGTCGGCGGAAATGCGCGCCGCGCCCCACAAAGAGCACAGGAAATAGACCGGCGTCAGCAGGAACAGCGCTGCCGAGGGCAGCGCCGGCATGCCCTCCACCAGCAGGTAGGCGACGCCGGTCATGACGAAGACGAAGAGGGTCAGGCTGGCGCCGAAGCCGAGGAAGAACGGCAGCCGCGCCTCGCGCGGATGGTCCTCCAGATGCCGCATGGCCCAGACCCAGGCGGTCACCGCCACGAAATGCGAGGCGATCAGCAACTGCCAGCGCGGCGTCTTGCCGTCCACCCGCAGGATCGGCATCAGGGCCATGGTCATCGGCATCAGGCGCACCGAGGCGAGCGCCACGGCAATGGCCGCCGGCACCAGGCCCATGCCGGCGGTGATCGCACCGGTCAGCACGACGACGCTCGGCAGCGCCCAGACGAGGCCAGCCATCGCCAGCGTCTCGCCGAGCGTGAAGCCGCTTTCGCGGGCAAGGCCGGCATAGCCGACAAAGGCGGCGGCAAGGATCAGCGCGGGGATGGAAACCGCCGCCCGGACACCGCGCAGAACCCAGATCCGGGCCGGCAGGTCGCTGCCGTCCTCCGGGGGCTCCGGCAAACGTGTCGGGGGTGCGGACGGGGGCGTCGGCATGAAACGAAACCGCAAGACAGGGCGCCGGCCACAGGGAGGCAGGCCGGCCAGGGGACTTCCTACCTAGCAGGTCGAGGCGAAAATGCAAAACGGCGCCGCAGGGGCGCCGTTCCGCGAGGCCGCGCGCAAGCGCGGCAATGATCGTCCGCCGTCCTCAGTCGGCCAGCGGCACCTTCGGGACGAGGCTCTTCTTGGCCGAACCGCCCTTCTTCGACGGAGCGGCGACCTCGACCTTCTTCGCCGCCGGCTTGCGCCGCCGCTTCGGACGCGCAGCCTTGGGCTTTTCCGCCTTCGGCTTGACCGGCGTGTCCTCGACCGTCTCCAGCAGCAGGCCGGCCGCGTCCTCCGACACCGACACCTTGACCGTGCCGCCCTTCTTGAGCTTGCCGAACAGCACCTCATCGGCCAGCGGCCGCTTGATGTGCTCCTGGATCACCCGGGCGAGCGGACGCGCGCCCATGCGCTCGTCATAGCCCTGGTCGGCGAGCCAGGCGATGGCGTTGTCGGTCAGCTCGAAGGTGACGCCGCGATCGGCAAGCTGCGCCTCGAGCTGCATGACGAACTTCTCGACGATCCGGTGCACGACCTCCGTCGGCAGGCTGCCGAAGGCGATGACCGCGTCGAGACGGTTGCGGAATTCCGGCGTGAACAGGCGGTTGATCGCCTCCTGGTCCTCGCCCTCGCGCTTGACCCGGTTGAAGCCGATCGGCGGCTTGGCCATGTCCGAGGCGCCCGCATTGGTCGTCATGATCAGGATGACATTGCGGAAGTCGACCTGCTTGCCGTTGTGGTCGGTCAGCCGGCCGTGGTCCATCACCTGCAGCAGGATGTTGAACAGGTCCGGATGCGCCTTCTCGATCTCGTCGAGCAGCAGCACGCAATGCGGATGCTGGTCGACGCCATCGGTCAGCAAGCCGCCCTGATCGAAGCCGACATAGCCGGGAGGCGCGCCGATCAGCCGCGAGACCGTGTGGCGCTCCATATATTCCGACATGTCGAAGCGCAGCAGCTCGACGCCGAGCGAGGCGGCAAGCTGACGGGCGACCTCGGTCTTGCCGACGCCGGTCGGGCCGGAGAACAGGTAGTTGCCGATCGGCTTGTCCGGCTCGCGCAGGCCGGCACGGGCGAGCTTGATGGCGCTCGCCAGCGTCTCGATCGCCTCGTCCTGGCCGTAGACCATGCGCTTCAAGGTGGCGTTGAGGTTCGACAGCACCTCCGCGTCGGACTTGGACACCGACTTCGGCGGGATGCGCGCCATCGAGGCGACCGTGGTCTCGATCTCCTTGACGCCGATGGTCTTGCGCCGACGGCCCTCGGGAACCAGCTTCTGCGAGGCGCCGGACTCGTCGATCACGTCGATGGCCTTGTCCGGCAGCTTGCGGTCGTTGATGTAGCGGGCCGACAGCTCCACCGCCGTCTTGATCGCCTCGTTGGTGTAGCGGACCTTGTGGAAGGTCTCGAAATAGGGCTTCAGCCCCTTGAGGATCTCCACCGTGTCCGAGATGGTCGGCTCGTTGACGTCGATCTTCTGGAACCGGCGCAGCAGGGCGCGGTCCTTCTCGAAGAACTGGCGATATTCCTTGTAGGTGGTCGAGCCGACGCAGCGGATCGTCCCGGAGGCGAGCGCCGGCTTGAGCAGGTTGGAGGCGTCCATCGCCCCGCCCGAGGTGGCGCCGGCGCCGATCACCGTGTGGATCTCGTCGATGAACATCACTGCGCCGGGATAGTCCTCGATCTCCTTGACGACCTGCTTCAGCCGCTCCTCGAAGTCGCCGCGATAGCGGGTGCCGGCGAGCAGCGCGCCCATGTCGAGCGAGAAGATCGTCGCGTCCAGCAGCACCTCCGGCACGTCGCCGTCGACGATCCGCTTGGCCAGCCCTTCGGCGATGGCGGTCTTGCCGACGCCCGGATCACCGACGAAGAGCGGGTTGTTCTTCGAGCGGCGGCACAGGATCTGGATGGTGCGCGAGATCTCGGCATCGCGTCCGATCAACGGATCGATACGGCCGGACTTGGCCTTCTCGTTAAGGTTGACGCAATAGGCCTCAAGCGCATCCGTCTTCTGCTTAGGCTTTTCCACGCCTTCCTCCGTCGCCGCTTCCTCGTCGGCGCCGCGAACGGGACGTGCTTCGGACATGCCGGCGCGCTTGGCAATGCCATGGGAGATGTAGTTGACCGCGTCGTAGCGGGTCATGTCCTGTTCCTGCAGGAAATAGGCCGCATGGCTTTCCCGCTCGGCGAAGATGGCGACGAGCACGTTGGCGCCCGTCACCTCCTCCCGGCCCGACGACTGGACATGGATCACGGCGCGCTGGATGACGCGCTGGAATCCGGCCGTCGGCTTGGAATCGTCGTCGCCCTCGATCACCAGGTTCTCGAGTTCGGTATCGATATATTCGACGAGATTGCGTTTCAGCACGTCGAGATCGACATTGCAGGCGCGCATCACCGCGGCGGCGTCCTGGTCGTCGATCAACGCGAGGAGCAGGTGCTCCAAGGTCGCGTATTCCTGCTGACGCTCGTTCGCGAACGAGAGCGCCTGGTGCAGGGCCTTTTCAAGGCTTCGGGAGAATGACGGCACGGGCGACCCCTATTTCTTTTCCATCACGCATTGCAGAGGATGCTGGTGTTTGCGGGCAAAGTCCATGACCTGAGTGACCTTGGTCTCCGCCACCTCATAGGTAAAAACACCACACTCCCCGACGCCGTGGTGATGGACGTGCAACATGATGCGCGTGGCTTCCTCGCGGTTCTTCTGGAAGAACCGCTCCACCACGTGCACGACGAATTCCATCGGCGTGTAGTCGTCGTTCAGCAACAGGACACGGTACAGGTTCGGCCGTTTGGCGACAGTCCGCGTCTTGGTGACGACCAGGTTGCCCGTGTCGTCGCCGTTGCCGCGCTGAGGTCCGTTGGTCATTGGCTCTCCATCGCCCTGTCCCGCAATCGCCTGTCCTGCAATCGCCTGTCCTGCAATCGCCTGTCCTGCAATCGCCTGTTCCGCAATCGCCTGTTCCGCAATCGCCTGTCCTGCGGCGGACCTGTCCCTCGGAAAGCCGCAAGGTCTGGCCCGAACGGCCTGACCAGCAACGTCTGGCCCGCAAGGTTCGGCCGGCGAGCGCCTGCAGTCCTGCTGGGAGATGGCCCCTGCGACGACCGCGGCACGGCCGCTGCGCCCCAAGCACGCCACCCCAGGCACGCCACCCAGGGCACGCCGCCCCTCGCGACAGCCGTTTCGGCGACCTGCCCGCGCGTCCATCTAATGTATGGCATCCTGCGCCAAGCTCAATGGCGGCGATGTGCATTCGCACGCGCAACACGCCGAATTGTTGGGAGGAAGAGCCGCGACCTGGCGCGGGAAACGGCCGCAGCCGCGACGGAACGGCGCAGGCAACAAAAAACCCGCGGACAGGGCCGCGGGTCGAAGGCCCGGCGGCACGCCGCCGGGATCGTCTTGGGAGACGAAGCTTACTTGCCGGCCTTGGAGAAGGCGGCCTCGTAGGGCTTGTAGGCGTCCTTGGCCAGGTCGCTGTACATCTCGCCGATCTTGGTGACCTCGCCGACGAAGCCCTCATAGGCGGTCTTGACGAATTCGCTCTGGGCCTCGAAGGCCTTGTCGAGCGACTTGGCGGCGACCAGCTTCTCGACAGCGGCGGTGCTGTCCTCGAAGGACTTCTTCTGGTAGTCGGCCACTTCCGAGGCGATCGCCTGGAAGCCCTTGGTCATGGCGCCGAAGCTCTGCATGACGACGTCCATGTTGTCCTTGCCGAGCTTCTGGATGTCTTCGAAATTGTTCATCATCTGTGACCTCTGAGCGTTTGCCTTGCGGCCTTGCGGCCTCTTGATTGCCCCGGTGTTCCGGCATTGCCCCGGTATTCCGGTCCGGTCCGGCCTCGCCGGGCCCGGTATGCGACGCGCCCGAATGTTCGGGGCGCCAGAGGAAGATCCGCGGAGGATTTCCCCAAAGCACGCCTCAACGTCGAGCCTTGCGATAACGAAAAGAGATATATGCGATGCACAAATTTTGTCAAGAGTCATTTTGCAGTGCAGCATAGCCGGCGAAGGAGCCCGGCCGCGGCGCGCCAGTGGGGCCGATCCGCCGCTTCCACGGCAAGTCCCCGTCCTGCCTTGCGTTTTTGACCGGCCCGGTTCGCCGCTCCGGTTTCGCGCGAGGGTTGTCGTGCGGCGGAGATCTCCGGTAACGGCGCATTAACCGCCTTTTGCGACTCTTCGCCATCATGAAAGCCGACGACAACGCGGCTAAAAATCTCGGAAATCGGTTTCGCTCGACGACTGCGTTTGGACATTCGTAACCGTATTTCGGGCATCATGAGGCAACACGCGGGACATCCGGCCGGGGCTGGCGGGGATCCGGATCGCACCGCAAACGAAACACCTGGACCCGAGTGGGGTGAAATTGTGCTGAGTAAAGGTGTGCGGCGCGTCGGGCGCGCCCTTGCAATCGGAACCCGCGGAGTGCTTCTGGCCGCCATGGCCCTGGCGCTGACCGCGATGCTGTCCGCTCCAGCTTTCGCCAATCCGAAATACTCGGGCATCGTCGTCGACGTGAAGTCGGGGCGCACGCTCTACAGCTACAAGGCCGATACGGCCCGCTATCCGGCCTCGCTCACCAAGATCATGACGCTCTACGTCCTGTTCGAGGAGCTGGAGGCCGGCCGCATGTCGCTGCAGACCCGGCTCAAGGTCTCGCAATACGCCGCGAGCCGCCCGCCCTCCAAGCTCGGCCTGAAGCCGGGCAGCACCATCACCGCGAAGGATGCGATCCTGGCGCTGGTGACCAAGTCGGCCAATGACGTCGCCGTCGTCGTCGCCGAGAATGTCAGCGGCTCCGTGCCGGCCTTCGCCCAGCGGATGACCCGCACCGCCCGCCAGATCGGCATGAAGAGCACCACCTTCCGCAACCCGTCCGGCCTGCCGGACAATGCGCAGAAGACGACGGCCCGCGACATGGCCCTGCTCGGCCGCGCGATCCAGGAGCGTTTCCCGAAGTATTACAAGTACTTCAACACCCGGGTCTACACCTATAAGGGCCAGCGCTACGGCAACCACAACCGCCTGCTCGGCCGCGTCAAGGGCGTCGACGGCATCAAGACCGGCTTCATCCGCGCCTCCGGCTTCAACCTGGTCACCAATGTGAACACCGATGGCCGCCACGTCGTCGCCGTGGTGATGGGCGGGCGCACCGGCGCCTCGCGCAACGCGCAGATGGAAAAGCTGATCGCCCAGTACCTGCCCAAGGCAACCCGCGGCAACCGCACCGCGCCGATGCTGGTCGCCAGCGCTCCGGCGGCCAGTGCCCCGGCGTCCCGCAGCCAGGCGGCCGCCACGCCGAAGGTCACACCCAAGCCGCTCGCCTTCGCCGAATTGCGCAACGTGCCCGTCCCCGGCCTGAAGCCGCAGGAGCAGGTGATGCAGATGGCGGCGCTCAGCCAGGCCGCCAGCGCCGTGCCGGTGGCGGCCCCCGCCGCCCGCGTCGCCCCCGCAGCGGCTCCCATGGCGGCTCCCGTGGCTGCCCCTGCCGTTCCGGCTGTCCGCGCGGCCGACGCCGGCGCCGACATCGTCACCGGCTCGATCGCGCCGGTGCCGCAGAAGCCCGACCTCAAGGCGATCCTGCACCGCAAGGCGATGGAAGTGGCCGGTACCGACATGGTTCCGCAGGGCTCGGCTCCGAACATCGCGGCATCTCAACCGGCGGTTCCCGCGCCGATACCAGCCGTGCGTACGGTGCGCACGCAGACCATCCGCGTTGCCGCCCTCACCGACGAGGCGGTCGCCACCGCCCTGCCCGACCCGCAGCCGGCCCGGCAAAAGGCCCAGCAGCAGCAGGCCCATCACCAGGCAAGAGCCGATCTGCCCGACGCGCCGGCCAATTCCTCGGTGACCGTCGCCGCCAACAACGCCGCCGATCCGGCGCCGGGCTGGCAGGTGCAGATCGCCGCCGCCGAAAGCGAGGATGCCGCCGTCGCCATGCTGAAGCGGGCGCAGGGCGCGCTCGGCTCCAAGCTGCGCGGCTACGACCCCTATACCGAGCCGGTCGATTCCGGCGGCTCCACCCTCTATCGCGCCCGCTTCGTCGGGTTCGAGACCAAGACCGCGGCCTGGAACGCCTGCCGCGACCTGAAGCAGAAGCGGTTCAACTGCTACGCCGTGTATCAGTAGTGGGACGGACCGTCTGAAACCCAGATCAACTTGTTACGCGTACTGGTGAGTTCAATGACGATCGAGAAGCAGGGCCTTCGCCTCGTTGAGTTTGGCAGCGAGAAATCCGCTCCCCCCCTGATCGGGATGGACGCGCTTCATCAATCTGCGGTGCGCCGCCCGGATTTCCGCCTCGCCGGCGCCGGGCGCAAGCCCCAGAACCTCGTAGGCCTCCTGCTCGGTCATGGCGCCCGTGCCCGGCGGGCTTCCATGCCCCGCTGCGGCATCCGCCTCGAAGTCTACACGCCAGCCGGGCTCCCGGCGGTCGAGATAAGCCTCAAATAAGGCGCGGCTGTCCGCGTCGCCGGACAGTTCCCGGTACAACGTCGCAAGCTCCCCGCGCGACAGGCTGTCGAGGCTGCGCCCCTCGAAGTGGCCGACCAGAACCTCGCCCGCCATGGCCCCGCTGTCGTGGTCGAGGCGCATCTCCAGGAAGGCGGAGCGCACCGTCGAGGTCGCTCCGCTTCCCCCGTTCTGCCCCTCGCCCGCCGGCTTGAAGCCATGGGCGCGCCGCAGCCCGAGCAGCGTCAGCCCGAAGCCGCCGGCCAGCAGCGCCAGGTCGATCCGCCGCGCCACCAGCAGCACCGCCGCCAGCGCCAGAAGGGCGACGCCACCGGCCGTCTTGAGCTGGCGGGCAAGATCGCCCGGATTGGCCCGTGTCGTGTAGTGCGCAAGCGCCAGCAGCAGGGCAAGCGTCCCCACGCCGAGCAGCAAAAATCCCATGCCAGTCCCCGTCTTCGCAAATCATGCAGCCATCGGCACTATAAAGAGCCGGTCGTCCCCGCACGAGGCGGCAAACCAGCGCCCCGCCGCCTCATGCCCGTTGGTTTACCCCATATGCTGCAGCAGCCGCTTCGCCCCGCCGTCGCCGCCGCGCATCAGCCGCTCCAGCCCCTCGCGCCCCGCCGCCGCATAGACCGCCGCCGCCTTCAGCAACTCGGCAAGCTCCCGCGCCGACGAGCCGTCGAGGCGGAAATGCGCGCCGCGCGTCAGCCTAGCGATCTCGCGAAAGGCGGTCTCGGCATGGGCGTCCGCCCCTTCCTGGAAGATGAAGGCCGGCACGCCGAGCAGCCCGAGCTCCCCCGCCCTGGCGCAGAGCGCGTCGACATCCTCCTCGACGCAGTCGCCGATATAGACCAGCGCCTGCACCTTGCGCCGGCGGGTCTCGTCGATGGCATGGCGCAGCACCTTGCGGATCTGGGTCTGGCCGCCGCGACAGTCGATCCGCGTCATCAACCCGGCGAGCGTCTCGCCGTCATCGACCCATCTGGAGGCGGCGCATTCGCCGAAGCCCCGGAAATAGACGAGCTGCATGGCAAGCCGTCCGACCTTGCCGGCGGCGGTGAACATCTCCGCCTGGATGGCGCAGGCCCGGTCCCAGGTCGGCTGGCGGCTCATCGTCGCGTCCAGCGCGATCACCAGCCGCCCCGCGGTGGCGACGTTGCGGGTCGCCTGCGCCGCGCCGAGGAAGGCGGAAATCGCGCTTCTGGCGGAGGTCGCCGGAGCCTTGCCCTGGCTCGTTCCGGCCGGGCTGCGGCTGCGTGTCGCCTCGATCCTGCGGTCCTCGTCCACCAGTGCTCCTTACGGTTCCGCCATGCATTTCAGTCAGTCGCAATTGATATGGCGCCCATTGCGGAAAAATCCAAACGCCAACCGCAAAAGGCGCTAAACACCGTATCCGGCGCCGGCACGGGAGCGGCGTCGCACACTGGAGGATACCGCAAGACATGACCAGGCCGAGGGTTCACGAGACCGTTGCCGACCTGCGCCAGGGCATCGCCGCTGCCCGCGCCGCCGGACGCCGCATCGCCTTGGTGCCGACCATGGGCGCCCTGCACGAGGGCCACCTGTCGCTGGTGCGCGCCGCCCGCGCGCGGGCCGAACACGTGGTCGTCTCGATCTTCGTCAATCCCACCCAGTTCGCCCCGACGGAGGATTTCGACGCCTATCCCCGCGACAACGAGGCCGACATCCGCATGCTGGAAGAGCTGTCGGTGGAGGGCGTGTTCCTGCCCTCCGTGGCAGAGATGTACCCGCAAGGCTTTGCCACCGGCGTCACCGTCGGCGGTCCTTCGGCCGGGCTGGAAAGCGTCACCCGGCCGCACTTCTTCAACGGCGTTGCCATCGTCGTCACCAAGCTGCTGCTCGCCGCCCTGCCCGATGTCGCGGTGTTCGGCGAGAAGGACTACCAGCAGCTCGCCGTCGTGCGCCGCTTCGTCACCGATCTCGGCATTCCGACCGAGATCCTCGGCGCGCCGACCGTGCGCGAGGCGGACGGGCTCGCCATGTCCTCGCGCAACCGCTATCTCGACGCCGGCGCCCGCCGGACGGCCGCGCTGATCCCGCAGGTCTTGACGCAGGCGATCGCGCGCATCGAGGCCGGCGAGCCGGCGGCATCGGTGCTCGCCGAGGGCACTGCGCAGCTCGCCAAAGGCGGCTTTGCCGTCGACTATCTGGAGCTGCGCGATGCCGCGACGCTGGCCCCCGTCGGGCCGCAGAGCGACAGCGCCCGCCTGCTGGTCGCCGCAAGGCTCGGCTCGACGCGGCTGATCGACAACATGGCGGTCGCCCGCCCGGCCTCCGGCTGGGCCTGAGCGGGACAGGCCCGAGCGGACTGCGAGTTTCGCAAGAAAACCAATCAGATCAGGCAGAGTTCGGCGAGTTCCCGGCGCATCGCCTCGGGAATGTCGCCGCCGCCGGCGAGTCGGCGGATGTCGGCCGGCGCGTCCTCGTCGGTGAGATAGCGCCAGCCCTGGAACGGCCGGCGCGGCTGCGGCCGCGTCGGATGCAGCACCGGCTCCAGCACCAGGTGGCAGCGCTTGACCCCGGATGTGTCGGTGAAGGGGCGGATGTCGAGGAGGTGCTGGCGCGCCTGGATCGTGCCCTTGATCACCCAGTAAAGCGAGCCGCCGCCCAGCAGCTCGTCGCGCCGGGTCGGGATCATCCGCGTGGTGTGATACTGCTCGACCGGCTCGCCGCGCGTCCGCTTCTCCTCCAGGCGGAAATCGATCCAGGCCTGGAGATCCTCGATGGCGTCGACGCCGACGCAGAGCTTGAGCAGATGAAGCGGCATGCCTCCTGTTATAGGGCTCCGCACGCGCCGGCAAACCCGCAAGGCGCCGGCCTTGCCCGCTATGCACAGGCGATGCGCTGAGCCGTAGAAGCGTCAGTCCTCGTCCGCGAGCGCCACCACCGGCGCGCCCTGGTCGACCTGCGCCCCTTCGGTGACGAAGACCGCCTCGACCGTCCCGTCGCGCGGCGCGGTGATGGCGTGTTCCATCTTCATCGCCTCGACCACCGCCAGCCGGTCGCCCTTTTCCACCCGGTCGCCGGGCGCGACATCGACGGCAATGACCTTGCCATGCATCGGCGCCTTGACGGCGGACGCGGCTTCCGCGTCCTCCGCCACCCGGGCGAGATGGTCGACCAAGGTCACCAGCACGGCGCGCCCGCCCTCCACCGCGTAAACGCCCCGGTCGCTGCGCACCACCCGGCCGGCTCCCGTCCGGGGCGTGTCATGGCTGGGGCCCGAAACGCTGGCCTCGCCGCCCCACCAGGAGATCGTCACCTCGCGCGGCTCGCCGTCGACCTCGACGCCGACGCCGATGCGCCGGATGCCGGCCAGTTCGAACCCGCTGGTCGCCGCGAAAGGATCCTGCCAGCCGGCTCTCGCGGCGGCGGCTTCCGGCAGCACCAGGGCCGCCACCGCCGCCTCGATCGCCGCCTCGCCGACCCGCCCGGTGGTCAGCCGGGCCAGGTCGCGGTCGATCAGCCCGGTGTCGAAGCCGCCCCGGCGCACCTCCTCATGCGCGACCAGCGCGGCAAGGAAGGCGAGATTGTTCTTCGGTCCGGCGATCAGCGAGCGGTCGAACTGCGCCGCCAGCCGGTCGAGCGCCGTCTGGCGATCCGGCCCATAAGCGATCAGCTTGGCGATCATCGGGTCGTAGAAGGCGGAGATTTCCGCCCCCGTCTCGACGCCGGTATCGATGCGAACGCCTTCAGTTTCAGGCAGTTCCAGCAGATCGAGCCGGCCGGTCGAGGGTAGAAATCCCGTATCCGGATCCTCCGCATAGAGCCGCACCTCGACCGCGTGGCCGCTGATGGCGATCTCCTCCTGCGACAGCGGCAGGCCCTCGCCGGAGGCGATGCGGAACTGCCATTCGACGAGGTCCTGGCCGGTGATCATCTCCGTCACCGGATGTTCGACCTGCAGCCGGGTGTTCATTTCCATGAACCAGAACCCGTCGGGGCGCAGTGTCCCCGAGCCGTCGGCGATGAACTCGATGGTGCCGGCGCCCGCATAGTTGACGGCCTTGGCCGCCGCGACCGCGGCCGCGCCCATCGCCGCGCGCGTCTCCTGCGTCATGCCGGGAGCCGGCGCCTCCTCCAGCACCTTCTGGTGGCGGCGCTGCGCCGAGCAGTCGCGCTCGAACAGGTGCACGGCATTGCCCTTGCCGTCGCCGAAGACCTGGATCTCGATGTGGCGCGGGTTGAGGACAAATTTCTCGATCAGCACGCGGGCATCGCCGAAAGCGGACCTCGCCTCGCGCTGCGCCGAGGCGAGCGCAGCCTCGAACTCGATCGCCTTGTCCACGCGGCGCATGCCCTTGCCGCCACCGCCCGCAACCGCCTTGATCAAGACCGGATAGCCGATCTCATAGGCCTTCTGCTTGAGGAACTCGGCCTCCTGCCGCTCGCCGTGATAGCCCGGCACCACCGGCACGCCGGCCTTCTCCATCAGCGCCTTGGCCCCGTCCTTCAGCCCCATGGAGCGGATCGCCGCCGCCGACGGGCCGACGAAAACGATGCCGGCGGCCTTGCAAGCCTCGGCAAAAGCGGCGTTTTCCGACAGGAAGCCGTAGCCGGGATGGATCGAGGCCGCCCCTGTCGCCTTGGCCGCCTCCAGGATGCGCGCGCCCACCAGATAGCTCTCCGAGCTCGGCGAGGGACCGATGGCGACGGCCTCGTCCGCCATGCGCACATGCAGCGCGTCGCGGTCGGCCTCGGAATAGACGGCGATGGTGCGCAGGCCGAGACGGCGCGCGGTCTTGATGATGCGGCAGGCGATTTCCCCGCGATTGGCGATCAGCACCGAGTCCAGCATGGGGTGGGTCCTCGTTGAAAGGGCAAGCGAGCGCGGGCCCGGATGCGCGGCCCGCGACGGGGATTACATGCGGAAGACGCCGAAACGGGTCTCCGGAAGGGGGGCGTTGAGCGCGGCGGAGAAGGCAAGGCCGAGCACCGTGCGGGTCTCCTCCGGCAGGATGATGCCGTCGTCCCACATCCGCGCCGTGGCGTAATAGGGATGGCCCTCCGCCTCGTATTTCTCGCGGATCGGCGCCTTGAAGGCGGCCTCCTCCTCGGCGCTCCAACTGCCGCCGTCGCCCTCGATATTGTCGCGCCGGACGGTCGCCAGCACGCTCGCCGCCTGCTCGCCGCCCATCACGGAAATCCTCGCATTCGGCCACATGAACAGGAAGCGCGGAGCGTAGGCGCGCCCGCACATGCCGTAATTGCCCGCGCCATAGGAGCCGCCGACAATCACCGTCACCTTCGGCACCCTGGCGCAGGCGACCGCCGTCACCAGCTTGGCGCCGTCCTTGGCGATACCCCCGGCCTCGTACTCCCGCCCGACCATGAAGCCGGTGATGTTCTGCAGGAACAGGAGCGGAATGCGGCGCTGGCAGCACAGTTCGATGAAATGGGCGCCCTTCAGCGCCGATTCCGAGAACAGGATGCCGTTGTTGGCGACGATGCCGACGGGGATACCCTGGATGCGGGCGAAGCCCGTGACCAGCGTCGTGCCGTAATTCGCCTTGAACTCGTCGAGTTCCGAGCCGTCGACGATGCGGGCGATGACCTCGCGGATATCGTATTGCTTCTTGAGGTCGACCGGCACCACCGCGTCGAGATCGCGCGGATCGACCACCGGCGCCCGCGCGGGGAGAAGCGCCAGATCCGGCGCCTTGGTGCTGTTGAGATTGGCGACGATGCGGCGCGCCTGGGCCAGCGCCTGATCGTCGTCGACCGCGTAGTGATCGGCAACGCCGGAGATGCGGGTATGCACGTCGGCGCCGCCCAGATCCTCGGCCGAAACCTCCTCGCCGGTCGCCGCCTTGACCAACGGCGGACCGGCCAGGAAGATCGTGCCCTGCTGCCGGACGATGATGGTTTCGTCAGACATTGCAGGCACATAGGCGCCGCCGGCGGTGCACGAGCCCATCACCACGGCGATCTGCGGGATGGCCATCGCCGACATGTTGGCCTGGTTGAAGAAGATCCGGCCGAAATGGTCGCGGTCGGGAAACACCTCGGTCTGGTTCGGCAGGTTGGCGCCGCCGGAATCGACCAGATAGATGCAGGGCAGCCGGTTCTCCATGGCGATCTCCTGCGCCCGCAGGTGCTTCTTGACCGTCAGCGGATAATAGGTGCCGCCCTTGATGGTGGCGTCGTTGCACACGATCATGCAGTCGCGGCCCGAGACCCGGCCGATGCCGGTGATAAGGCCGGCGCCGTGGATGGCGTCGTCATAGAGGCCATGGGCCGCGAGGCCGCCGATTTCCAGGAATGGACTGCCGGGATCGAGCAACCGGGCGACGCGCTCGCGCGGGAGCAACTTGCCACGCGCCAGATGCCGCTGGCGCGCCCGCTCGGGGCCGCCGAGCGCCGCCGCATGCCGCTTGCCCAAGAGGTCGGCGCGAAGCTCGGCCCAGGCGGCGCGGTTCGCCTCCACCTCCGGCCCGTGGGTCGTGGAATTGCTGCGCAGGATCGCCACCTGGTTATCCCCCCGGTTGCTGTCGGGATGAGACGGATATCGCCGCTCCCGACCTGTCGGTTTCTTGCTGAGCGGGACAGTGAATGACGCTTACGTTTTAGTCAATACCATCCGTATTTCTCTTTTATTTCATTGTGTTATTTTTCATTCAATCGACCTCGTCGGCGTCGACGACCCAGGGCTCGCGCGCCCCCCCCCCCCGCCACTCGGCCAGGATCGGATGCGCCATGACCGCCTCCGCATAGGCGCGCTCGACCTTGCCCAGCGGCAGCAGGTAGGTCAGAAACCGGGTGACGACGGGCGCGAAGAAACAGTCGGCGGCGGAAAACGGCCCGAACAGGAAATCCCCCTCCCCGGCATGGTCGGCGCGGCAGTCCCGCCAGATCTCCCGCATCCGCGCAATGTCCCGCGTGGCATCGGGCGAGCGCGGATGCGGCGCCGGCGTGCGCCGCAGGTTCATCGGGTAATGCCCGCGCAGGTCCGGAAAGCCGGAATGCAACTCGGCGCAGAGCGAGCGCGCCCGCGCCCGCGCCGCCCCGTCCAGCGGCCACAACCGCCCGGCCGGCGCCCGCTCGGCCAGATATTCGATGATCGCAAGGGAATCCCATACGGCGAGCTTGCCATCGACCAGCACCGGCACCCGCGCCGCCGGAGAGATCGCCTTGACCCGACTGGCGAATTCCGGCGTGTCGAGCGGCACCAGCACCTCCTCGAAGTCAAGCCCGGAAAGCTTCGCCGCCGCCCATGCCCTGAGCGACCAGGAGGAATAGGTCTTGTTGCCGATCACCAGTCTCATTCATGCGCTCCCATACAAAACAGCGAAATAACGCCGACCTAACGTAACCCTTCGTAAATCTGACAGGGATAGACTCGTCACTTACTCCCCGCACCCCCCGTCCCGACAAGGTCCGATGATCGCCGTTTCGTTGCAAGCCTCCAGACCGGCTTCGGTCGGCTACGCGCTGCTTGTCGCCCTCTCCCTGATGGTGTCGCTGACGGCGGCGCTGGCGAAACCTGTCCCCGCCGCCGCCGACGCCCAGGCGTTCCGCGTCACCAACACCGCGGTGCTGACCCGCTCGCCCGACGGGGTCACGGCGACACCGGGCGAACTCGACCAGCGCATCGTCCATATCTCACTGTGCAAGACCGGCGAGAACCTGCTGCTCGACATCGGTACACGGTTGAAATTGTGGAAGATTCCGGACGGGCTCGCGCGCATAGACTGGCCGCAGGGCACGGGCACGGCGCTGTCGCGCGACGACGCGATCGCCCTGTCCGGCCAGGCCACGGCGGCCGATGTGCCCACCTGGGGCGCCGAGGTGAGCTGGCCGGACCTTGGCCCGGTAACGCTTGTCCTCTTCGAGACGAGCCCGGAAAGCTATGGCGGCCTGCTGTCCAGCGCCCCCTCCGGGGTGCCGGTGCTGCGGCAGATGATGTTTCAGACCCTCACCCCGCGCTCCCGGCCGCGCGCGCCGGGCATGCCCCGCTCCTATCCCGGCGTCGAGACGCTAGCCGATTGATGCGGCTGCCTGTTTGGGGGCGCTGCCGGGAAGCTCGACCGGGCCGCCCGCCTCCCGCCAGGCGGAAAATCCCCCGCCGACATGGGCGACCGGGGCCAGCCCCATCTCCTGCACCGCGCGGGTCGCCAGCGCCGAGCGCCAGCCGGCGGCACAGAAGAAGACGAAGCGCTTGTCCTCGCCGAAGACCGGCTTGAAATAGGGGCTCTCCGGGTCGATCCAGAACTCCAGCATGCCGCGCGGCGCATGCACCGCGCCGGGGATACGCCCCTCCCGCTCCAATTCGCGGATGTCACGGATATCCACGAAGACGGTGCCGGGATCGCCATGCAGCGCCACCGCCGCGCCGACCTCCAGGGTCTCGACCACGGCCTCGGCCTCGGCGAGCAAGGCCTTGTATCCCCTGATGATCCGTCCCGTCATCGCGCTCTCCCCGCAGTCCGGCCGCCCGCCGGCAAGGCCGCCATTGTTTGCCGGGCCCTGCGCAAATGACAAGCCCTGTCCCCGCGCGCGGCGGCGCGAAAGCGTCGGTGGGAAACGCGAAAGGGCGCGGATGTCTCCGCGCCCCTGGCAATTTCTGCAGTTTGATTTTCGCAGTTCATGTGGCCGTCCGGCGCCTCCGCCTTCGCGGGCGCAGCATGTCCTATTGGACGATGGCCACCGTCGCGGGCGTGACATCCCCGCCGAACACATACATCAGCGCAAGTGCGCCACCCGCCAGGAGAACGACCCAAGCCGTTACGCCCCAACAGGATTTCTGAACCTGTTCGTCCATGAAGTTCCTTGTTGTCCGAGTGTTGCGGCGCGTGTTTGCCCCCCGCGCTCACGTTCGGTCCGAGGCGGCATTTAACGATTTGGCAATAATTTCGCAAGCGCAAAAAAAGGACAAGCTGACCTGCACGTCACGCATGACAGTTTGATGAACCGCCCCAATCCTCTTGGCATTTTTGCGAGAAACCGCGCCGGAAAATTGCGACGAGCCTCTCAAAATTCGCCGAAATCCGTCTCAAATTTTGAGAAATTTCGAGACTCCCGTCTCGAAATCGCAACCCGGCGCCGCCGCCGAAAACGGGGATAAGCGCCGGCGCAGACAAACAGTCGATGAGACATGCAGCCAACGGGGACAAGTGCCGGGGCCGGCCGCCTCACGCGATCGAGCGGGAGGCCTCGCGCACCTTCACCGTCGCCTGCTCGACCCGCTCGGTCTCCTGCGACAGCGACTGCATGTTGGAGCTGATCGCCGCGACGCCCGCATGGGCCTGCTGCATGTTGCTCGAAATGTCGCGGGTGACGATCGACTGCTCCTCGATCGCCGTGGCGACGCTCGACGAAATGTCGCTGATCTCCTCGATGATCGTCATGATCGACCGGATCGAGCCTTCCGCCTGCGACGACGACCCCTGCACCAGGGCGATGCGCGCACTGATATCCTCGGTCGCCTTCGAGGTCTGCGCCGCAAGGCTCTTCACCTCGCCCGCGACGACGGCAAAGCCCCTGCCGGCCTCGCCCGCGCGCGCCGCCTCGATGGTCGCGTTGAGCGCCAGCAGGTTGGTCTGCGCCGCGATGCTGTCGATCAGTTCCAGCACCTCGCCGATCTTTCCGGCATTCGCCGCCAATTCGCTCATCACGGCGGAGGACTCGCGCGCCTCGTCCACCGCCCGGCCCGCCACCTGCATGGCCTGGTTGACCTGCCGGGTGATCTCGCTGATCGAGGCGACCAGTTCCTCCGTCGCCGAGGCAACCGCCTGGACATTGCCGGACGCCTGCAGCGAGGAGGCGGAGGCATCGACCGCCCGCCCGCTCGCCTGGGCGATGGCCGCGGCAACCGAATCCAGATCCGCGTCGATCTGCTTCTGCACAGCCTCCCGGTGCCTGCGCAGGGAGACCTGCTCCGTGCGATCGGTGGCGAACTTGACCACCTTCACCGGCTTGCCGTCCTCGTCGAGGATCGGATTGTAGGTGCCCTGGATCCACACCTCCTTGCCGCCCTTGCCGAACCGCCGGAACTCGTTCGACTGGAACCGCCCGCCCCGCAACTCGTCCCAGAACCGCCGGTACTCGGGGCTGCGCGCATGATCCTCGCCGACGAACAGGCTGTGATTGCGGCCGACGATCTCGTCGAGCCGGTAGCCCATCGTCTTGAGAAAGTTGTCGTTCGCCTCAAGGATGGTGCCATCCATGGCAAAGCTGATCACTGCCTGGGAGCGGCGGATCGCCGCGATTTCGCCGGCCGTCTCGATGGCGCGGCGCTTGGCCTCGGTGATGTCGGCGGCGACCTTGACCACCCGGACGACGCGCCCCGCCCGGCCGAGGACCGGGTTGTAGGACGCCTGCAACCAGATGTCGCGCCCCTCCTTGCCCGTGCGGCGGAACTCTCCGGACAGCGCCTGGCCGCGCGCCAGCCCCGCCCAGAACGCGCGATACTCGGCGCTCTCGCGGTCCTGCGGCCTGACGAACAGGCTGTGGTGCTTGCCGCGGATCTCGTCGAGCCGATAGCCGACGGTTTTCAGGAAATTCTCGTTGGCATCGAGGATCGTGCCATCCGGCGTGAACTCGATGATCGCCTGAGACCGGCCGATCGCCTCGATAAGCGCCTTCTTTCCGCTGCCGAACATTATGTGCCATGCTCCCTAGACTTTCCCTGAAAGCATAAGAGCGGACGATTTTAAAAATAATTAACTGGGAAAGTAACATTCCCAACCTTACGTAGAAAACGTCACGAAAACGCGGGCTGGAAATACGGTAAAACACGCAGACAGCGCACCGAACGCGCCCCATTGCGATCTTCGGCAAGCCGGGATCGGGTCCGCCCGCGCCGCCAGCAGTGGACCACGGCACCGGCGCAGTTGATCGGCGCCGCATGCGAGGTCAGACTTCACCGGCAACGCAAGGGAAAGCGCGAGGACCCCGCATCATGATCGATCTGGCCGGAACGGATCTGGCGGCGCTGGCCTGGTTCGTCGCCGCCTGGCTCGGCTTCAACGTCGTCGTCGAACTGTCGCCGCTGAAGACGCGCACGCTGTCGCACCAGATGAACCTGCACCGGCGCGGCTGGATGGAGATGATGAGCCGCCGCCCGGTGCGGATCATGGATGTCGGCATCGCCGCCGGCCTGCAGCAGGGCACCGGCTTTTTCGCCTCCACCTCGCTGCTGGCGATCGGCGGCTGCTTCGCGCTGCTGACCTCGACCGAATCGATCCTGAAGATGATGAGCGACCTCGGCCTGAAGGGCGGCGGCAGCCCGGCCGTCTGGGAGCTGAAGGTGATCGGCCTGACGCTGATCTATGCCTATGCCTTCTTCAAGTTCGGCTGGGCCTATCGCCTGTTCAACTACGCGACGATCCTGATGGGCGCGATGCCGGAGGAAAACGCGCCGCGGGAGCACCGCGACGCCTTCGCCGAGCGCGCCGCCGGGATCATGGTGCTCGCCGGCACCCACTTCAACCGCGGCCAGCGGGCCTTCTTCTTCTCGGTCGGCTATCTCGGCTGGTTCATCGACCCGCGCGTCTTCATGGCGACGACGTTCTTCGTCGTCTGCGTGCTGGTGCGCCGTCAGTTCGCCTCGCGGGCAAGGGCGCTGGCCGCCTCGCTGCACCAGCTCCCGTCGGCGCCGATCGAACCGGCCGGCGGCATGAACACCGACACCGGCGCCTCGAACCCCTTCACCCGGTAGCGGCCGAGGGCGCCGGCGTGGCAGCCCATCAGGTCGGCGATGGCCTCGGAGACGAGAATCTCCTGGTCGAGGTCGCGGGTCAGCCCGGCAAGACGCGAGGCGAGATTGACCACCGGCCCGACCACCGTGAAGTCGAGCCGCGCCTCCGCCCCGACATTGCCGAAGAACACGTCGCCCGCATGCAGGGCGATGCCGACGCGCAGCGGCGGCTTCTCGTCGCAGCAGTCGCGGTTCATCTCGGCGATCGCCGCGCTCGCCTCGCGCGCCGCCAGCAGCGCCTGGCGCGCGGCGGTGCGGGCGCTGTCGTCGCAGCCATAGGGGAAGACGGCCATCACCTCGTCGCCGATGAACTTCAGCACCTCGCCGTCATGCGCCTCGACCGCGCGGGTGACCGCGTCGAAATAGGCGTTGAGCAGCTTGATCAGCTTGTCGCCGGGAAGGGCGTTGGAGAGTTCGGTGAAGCCGCGCAGGTCGAAGAAGCCGACCACGGCGGAGATCGTCTCGCCGTCGCCGCGCGTCACCGTGCCGGCCAGCACCCGTGCGCCGGCGCGCCGGCCGACATAGGTGTCGAGCAGGGTCTGGCTCATGCGCTTCAGGGTGTAGAGCTCGCACAACAGCCCCAGCGGCCGGGCGATGGTCTCCAGCAGCGAGATCTGCGCGCCGGTGAAGCCGCCGGCGCGGCGGGTGGCGAAGGTGACGCCCTTCACCGACCCGTCGGAAAACGGCAGCGGCAGCGCGAGATAGTCGGTATAGCCGGCCTCCAGCAGCTCCGGCACGATGCCGTAGTCCGGCAGCTCGCCGCCCGCGGCAAGGCGGATGCGGACGCTGCGGCGCTCGGAGAACACCACCTTGAACGGGCTGTTGTCATAGGCCTTGAGGCTCTCGGGCGTTTCCATGTAGCGTCGCAGCTCGAGCCCCTTCTCGGGGGTCCAGGTGACGCCTTCCGTGCGCACGTTGGGATGCAGAACGGTGATGCCGGTCACCACCCGGTCGATGCGCACGCCGGCCTCGTTGAGGCGCAGCGCCAGCATCTCGATCAGCACCGAGATCTCCTCGACCCGCACCGCGTCGCCATGCAGCCATTCCATGACCTCGGCGGCGACCAGACTTGCGCTGATTGTCATGTTCTCACCCCTCCGGCCTGTCGTCGCCGGTCTCCGCAATGCCGATGGCTGTCCCCGCGCCGCACGGCACGGGCAACGGGTCGTGCGCAGGCCGTCCCCGCGCACTGGCGCTTATTTGGGTCGCCCGGACACGCAATGGAAGATGCAGCCGCAACTTCGTGATGCACCCGGCGATCCGGATGCCGCGATCCGGCGTCAGTGGATCTTGCGCTTCTTCGCCTTCGCCGCATAGGGGTTGTCGCCCTTGCGATAGCTGAGGCGGATCGGCGTGCCGGGCATGTTGAACGTCTCGCGCAAGCCGTTGACGAGGTAGCGCGTGTAGCTTTCCGGCAGCACCTCGGGGCGCGAGCAGAAGACGACGAAATGCGGCGGACGCGCCTTCACCTGGGTGACGTAGCGCAGCTTGATGCGCCGGCCGGCCACCGCCGGAGGCGGATGGTGGACGAGAACGCCGTCGAGCCAGCGGTTGAGCCGGGAGGTGGAGACGCGCCGGTTCCACATGTCATAGGCCTGGAAGGCGGCTTCCATCAGCTTGTCGAGGCCGCGCCCGTGCAGGCCCGAAAGCGTGACGATGCGCACGCCGCGGATCTGGTTGAGATAGCGCTCCGAGGCATCGGAGATGCGCTGCATCGCCTCGGCGCGGTCCTCGATCAGGTCCCACTTGTTGATGGCGATGACGAGGGAGCGGCCCTCGCGGGCGACCAGATCGATGATCTGCAGGTCCTGCTTCTCGAAGGGAATGGTCGCGTCCAGCGTGACGATGACCACCTCGGCGAACTTGATCGCCCGCAGCGCGTCGGCGACGGAGAGCTTTTCCAGCTTCTCCTGCACCCGCGCCTTGCGGCGGATGCCGGCGGTGTCGAACATCTTGACGTGCCGGTCGCGCCAGACCCAGTCGACGGAGATGGAATCGCGGGTGATGCCGGCCTCCGGGCCGGTCAGCAGCCGCTCTTCCCCCAGGAAGCGGTTGATCAGCGTCGACTTGCCGGCATTGGGACGGCCGACGACGGCCACGCGCAAGGGACGCTGGGCGCTGCCGGCGGCCGGGCCCTTGTCCTCTTCCTCCACCACCTCGCCATCCTCGTCGGTGGCAAGATCGACATCGGTCTCGGCGACCTCGGCCGGCGCCAGCGCCGCCTCGGCGGCGCGCACCTCAGCATCCGCGGCGGCGGCCTCGCGCTCCTCGACCGCGTCGACCACCGGCCGCAGCGCCTGGTAGAGATCGGCAAGGCCCTCGCCATGCTCGGCCGACATCGCCACCGGCTCGCCGAAGCCGAGGCCGAACGCCTCGTAGAGCCCGCTTTCGCCCGAGCGCCCCTCCGCCTTGTTGGCGATCAGGATCACCGGCTTGTCGGCGCGGCGCAGCAGGTTGGCGAAATGGCTGTCGCTCGGCGTGATGCCGGCGCGCGCGTCGACGACGAAGAGCACCGCGTCGGCATCGGCGATCGCCTCCTCGGTCTGGGCGCGCATGCGCCCCTCCAGGCTGGCGGCGTCGGCTTCCTCGAGGCCGGCGGTGTCGAGAATGGTGAAGCGCAGGTCGCCGAGACGGGCATCGCCCGGCCGGCGGTCGCGGGTCACGCCCGGCGTGTCGTCGACCAGCGCCAGCCGCTTGCCGACGAGGCGGTTGAAGAGGGTGGACTTGCCGACGTTCGGGCGTCCGATGATGGCGATCTTGGCAGGCACGTCCTGTAACCCCGGAAATGGCGAAGGCCCCGGCGGAATACACCCGCCGAGGGCCCGGATCAAATGAAGCATCCCGCGCCGGCACGGCGCGGGATGCGGGAAACGCGGGAGCGGGCCGGCGGGAGCGCCGGCGCCCCGTCAGTTGAACGCGACGACGTCGCCCTTGGCGGTGATCGTCACCAGCCGGTCGCCGGCGACGATCGGCGTCACATAGATGTTTTCCGAGGTCGACGAGGTGCCGAGGATCCGGCCGGAGGCCGCGTCCACCCGCGCCATGCGGCCGTCGCTCGACACCGCAACCAGCACGCCATTGGCGAGCACCGGTCCGGCCCAGTTGATACGGCTCTTCTTCTTGCCCTCGACATTGGGCAGCACGGTGCGCCACAGCGGCTTGCCGGTGGAGCGCTCCAACGCGACGATGCGGTCCTCGATGTCGATCAGGAAGACGCTGCCGCCGGAGACGATCGGCGTGTGCAGCGAGCCGACATCCTGCTCCCACACCCGCTCGCCGGTGCGCAGACGCGAGGCGACCAGACGGCCGGAAACGCCGGAGGAGAACACCATGTCGCCATTGACCACCGGGCTTGCCGCGACATCCGAGAAGCCGGAGACGGCGCGGGTGCGGTAGGAGCGGGTGACGCCCTCGACCCATTTCGGCTCGCCGTTCTTCATGTCGAGCGCCATCACCTCGCCGGAGGTGAAGGGCACGATGACGGTGCCGCCGGAAATCGCCGGATTGGCGAAGGCGAGCAACCCGCTGTTCTCGGCGATGCCGGTATAGGTCCAGCGCTCGGCGCCGTCATCCTGCGCGGCCGCATGGACCTCGCCGGTCTGGGTGACGGCGACGACGAGGCCGCCGGCCGCGGCCGGCGCCTGACGGGCCGGCGCGTTGATGTCCTTGGTCCACAGCACCGCGCCGGAGCCGGCATCGAGCGCCACGAGCTGGCTGTAGCCGGTGGCGACGAAGACGCGGCCGCCCTCGGCGGCGACGCCGCCGCCAGAGGCCACGCCGCTCTCGCCCTCGGGCCGCAGCGAACGGCTCCACAGGCGGCCGCCATTGGTCGACAGCGCCGTGACCTCGCCATTCTGGTTGTAGACGAAGATCCGGCCATTGGCGGAAACGGGGCGCGCGGCAATGCGCACATTGCCGGAGAACATGCCGCCGCCGGAGCTGCCGATCGAGGCACGCCAGGCGCGCCCGCCGGTGACATTGGCCGCGACATTGCCGGGATTGTTGCCGGCATCACCGCCGCCCTGGCGCCACTCGACGCCGCTCGCCGCGCCGATGCTGGCGGCGCGGCCGCCGCTTTCGGTGCCCGGAAGCGTGGTGTCGAACAGCGCCTGGCGCTCGCCCGGCAGCACCGTGTCCTTCGAGAACGGGTTGAGGTCGGCGACCGTCTCGCAGCCGGCCAGCGCCAGCGCCGCCAGCGACAGGGTCGCCGCGCGCAGGACGGTGGTAAACGTCATCCGGGACCTCCGGAAAGATGTGGGGCGAAGGCTCGGGCAGACGGTCATCACGACCCCTCCCCGGCCGGCTTGCCTTCGGCGGCGTCGATCAGGTCGCGCAGGGTACGAGCCCGCGAGGCGACGTCGCCCGGCACGCCTTCCTGCTCGACGATGCCGCCGATCCAGCGGCGCGCGGCGGCCGTGTCGCCCTGCTTCCAGGCCGACAGCGCCAGCGCCTCGCGCGCAAGGAAGCGCCAGCCGTTGTCGTCGCCGGCAAGGGCTTCGAGCCGGCTGGTGGCGCCGGCGTGATCTTCAAGGTCGAGGGCGAGATAGCCGGCGCGCAGCCGGGCGATGTCGCGCAGCAGCCGCTCCGAACGCCCGTCGTCGGCGATCTGGTCGAAGGCGGCGATGGCGCCAGTGGTGTCGCCCGCCTGCGCCTTCAGCGCCGCCGCGCGCATGGCGGCCAGTTGCGGATAGCCGCCGGGACCGCGGGCAAGCTCCGCCAGCCGCGCCTCGGCCTCGGCGAAACTGCCCTGGTCGGCCAGCCGCGCCGCCGAGACATAGACGTCGCCCGCCTCGCGCCCCGCGGTCTGCTGCCAGTAGACCCAGCCGCGCCAGGCGGCCGTGCCGGCGACGATGAGGACGGCAATGGCGATCAGGTAGGTGCCGAAACGGTTCCACAGGCGCTTGTAGCGCTCGTGCCTAATCTCCTCGTCGACCTCGCGAAAAATGTCGGACATACGCTGCGAATTCCCGATACTTGAGCAATACGCCGCCCGGTCTGCCGGCGCGGCGCGGCGCCACCATATCCATTTGCCCTTCTGCTGGCAAACGACACGGGTTGCGCGGCAGGAGCCCGGAACGACGGCCGGAGACGGCTCTGCGTCCCTCCCCTTGCGCGTCTTCATGGCGCAAGTGAGGCAGGCGGCGGGTCCGCCCCGGCGCGCGCCCGCCGCGCCCCCTGGCTGCCGGACGGCGGCTGTCCTTAGAAGATGGGCACGCCGATCAGCCATTCATGCAGGAACAGCACGAAGGCGATGTAGAGGCCGAGGCCGACCGCGATGGCGACGATGTCGCTGGCCAGCGACGGTACGCCGGCCGTCGCTCCGCCCAGCGTCGCCGGGCGCCGCTTCAGCGAGATCCGGTCGACCACCGCCCAGACGAGGAACGAGCCGAACAGCAGGACCGAGGCGGCATCGCCATTGGCCAGCAGATGCGAGACGGCCCAGATCTTCACCGCCAGCACCATCGGGTGCTTGACCACCATCTTGATCCGCCCGATCGGTCCGCCGGAGGCGACCAGCAGCACGAAGACCGGCAGCATCAGCAGCGTGGTGAGGTGGCGCAGCCAGACCGGCGGATAATAGAGGATCGCCGGGCCTTCCGCCCGCGCCGCGCCATAGCCGTAGACCAGCAGCACGAAGCCGACGATGGAGCCGATGCTGAACAGGATCCGGTAGGGGCCCGCTCCGAACCGGGCGCGCAGGCGCTCCCGCAGGCCGGTCATCATCGGCAGCAGGTGGACGCCGAAGAACACGACGAGTCCCAGAACGAGCAGGGTCATGGCGTTGGAATCTCCCTCTTTCCGGCGCAGGGTTGACCGCCCGCGCGGCGTGGTCAAGCGGCACAGGGCCAAGCCGCCGGGAGGCGACGCGACTGTTGCAGGAATGCGACGGTCGCCCGGCGACGGGCCGCCGGCCCACCCGATCCGCAAAAAACCCGATTGCGGACCAATTCAAGCCGCAACCGGCTTGGAGAATCACTGCAGGTGGGCTCATAGTTCGCGCGCCTGGAGGTGGGATGAGATGCCGATTCGCGACAGGCGGAGCAGTCCGCGCCACCGCACCCTGAAAAGCGGCCGGATCGTCCTGGACGACGGGGCGAAGGTGCATGAATGCCGCGTCCGCAACCTGTCGGACGATGGCGCCCTGCTGAAACTGCCTAGCACCGCCGAGATTCCCGACCGGTTCGAACTGCGCATCGTCAACGAGGAGATCGCCGTCGCCGCCCTGGTGCGCTGGCGCACGGCGACCGAGATCGGCGTGCAGTTCCTGCGCGAGGACGACGAGACGGCGGACTGACTCCCCCGTCTTCTTTCCGTCTTCTTTCCGTCTTCCCGTCAGGCCGGGGCAGGCCCGCGTGCCGGCGCCCGCCGCACCGCCCTCTGCGCCGCCCAGACCCCTGCAAGAACGAGACACACCCCGGCGATCTGCGACGGCGCCAGTGCCTGGCCGAGCAGCCCCCAGCCGAGCAGCACGGCGGTGGTCGGGCTGAGGAAGCCGAGCGAGGCGACCGCCGAGGGCTCCAGCCGCGAAATGCCGCGAAACCACAGCACATAGGTCAGCGCGCTGGACAGGCTCATGTAGAGAAAGCCGGTCATGTTGCGCGCGCTCGGCGCCGGCGGCAGCGGCTCCAGCAGCAGCGCCATCACCACCAGCAGCAGGCCGCCGGCGGTGAGCTGCCACGCCGCGAAGACCAGCGGCGAGACCGGCGGCTGCCAGCGGCGGGTCAGCACCGTGCCGAAGGCCATCGACACCGCTCCGCCGAGCGCCGCCGCAAGGCCGATGGCATCGAGCGCCGCCTCGTTGCGCAGCACCAGCAGCGCAACGCCGGCGAGCCCGGCAAGCGCCGCCGCCACCGCCAGCGGCCGGATCGCCGTGCCGAGCAGCATCGCCGCGACGAAGATGACGATCAGCGGCTGCACCGCGCCCACGGTGGCGGCGATGCCGCCGGGCAGCCGGTAGGCGGCGATGAACAGCAGCACCATGAAGATGGCGAAGTTCAGCGCGCCGAGCACAAAGGCGCGCCAGATCCACTGCCCGCGCGGCATCTGGCGCACGATCAGCAGCAGCAACAGACCGGCCGGCAGCACGCGGGCGGCGGAGACGAAGACCGGATGACCGGGCGGCAGCAGCTCGGTGGTGACGATATAGGTGCTGCCCCAGACGATCGGGGCAAGCGCGGTCAGCAGCAGGTCGGAAGCGCGGAACATGGCGGCCTCGTTTGAGGAAGGCGGGAACGGGCCGGGCGACAGGCGCGCCGCCCGGCGATCTTGGCGGGAGCGGCAGGGGCAGACAAGCCCCCTCGCCCGGCACGGTCAGGCGTGCGAGAGCACCTCGGGGAGCGGGCGGCGCGGCTTCTGCGGCCAGTTGCCGGGCGCGGCCGGGCCGACGGCCAGCAGCATCACCGGCACCTCGCCGTCCGCCAGGCCGAACCCGGCCGTGACCTTGGCCGGCTCGAAGCCGACCATCGGTCCGCTGGCAAGCCCCCTGGCGGCCGCCGCCAGCATCAGGAAGGAGGCGGCAAGGGTCGCCGAACGCACGGCCTCGTCGCGCGCGGCGACCGGGTCCGCACCATAGGTGCCGGCCACCGCATCGACCCAGCCGGCGGCCATGTCGGCGGGCATGAACCCGGCCTCGACGGAAGGGCGCAGCCGGTCGCCGAGGCTTGCCGCGTCCGGATGGCTGCCGACGACGATGAAGGTGACGGCGGCCTCCGACACCTTGGCCTGATCATAGGAGGCCGCGCGCAGCCGCGCCTTTGCTTCCGGCGAGGCGACGGCGATGAAGCGCCAGTTCTGCAGGTTGTAGGCGCTCGGCGCGCGGGTGGCGAGCCGGATCAGATCCTCGATCTGCGGGCGGGCGAGACGGGCGTCGGGGTCGAACAGATTGGCCGAGACGCGACCTTCCAGAAGGGTGTCGATGTCGGTGGCGGTAGCAGTGGCGATAGCGGTGGCGCTCATGACGAGGATCTCTCCGTGAGTGGGCCGGGAGCCGGTGCTCCCGTCGGTGCCCAAGAGATATTCCCGTTCCCGTTTCGCGATAATCCGGCTATTTATCCGATCACTCGCAACCAAAAGTGAACAATTATGGACCAACTTACCGCGCTTCGCGTCTTCCGCCGGGTGGTCGACGAGGGCTCCTTCGCCGGTGCCGCGCGTAGCCTCTCGCTGTCGCCGGCGGCGATCAGCAAGAATATCGGCGAACTGGAGGCGCATCTCGGCGTGCGCCTGCTCAACCGCACGACGCGGCGCATGAGCCTGACCGAGCCGGGCCGGCTCTACCATGAGCAGGTGGCGCGCATCCTCGACGACCTGACCGAGGCGGACGGCTCGATGCAGCCGCTGCGCCACCGGCCGAGCGGGCTGTTGCGGGTGGCGGCGCCGATCTCGCTCACGGTCACCCGCCTGTCGCGTACGATCACCGCCTTCATGCAGGCCTATCCCGACGTGGAGATCGACCTGCATCTGGACGACCGGCGGGTCGATCTCGTCAAGGACGGCTTCGACGTCGCCATCCGCGGCACGGCGAAGCTGGAGGACACCAGCCTGGTCGCCCGCCGGCTGATGGCGATGCGCCATGTGATCTGCGGCGCGCCAAGCTATTTCGACGGGGCCGGCCGGCCACACCGTCCGGAAGAGCTGGCAAGCCACCGGATCGTGCAGTTCTCGCTGTCGGGCAATGCCAGCGAATGGGCGCTGGAACGGCAGGGCGAACGGGTGACGCTGCCGGTCGCAAGCCGCTACCGGGCGTCGACCAGCCTTGCGGTGCGCGAGGCACTGCTGGACGGCTACGGCCTGTCGCTGATCCCGGCGTCTTATGTGCGCGAGGACATCGCCGCCGGACGGCTGGAGACCGTGCTGGACGGCTGGGCGCCGGCGGACACGCAGGTCTATGCGGTCTATCCCTCGCGCCGCTACCTGCTGCCGAAGGTGCGCGCGCTGATCGACTTTCTCGCCGAGGATCTGCGGAGCGACGCGTGAGGCGCTTCAGCGCGGGGCCTTGAGCGCGGCGAACCAGAAGCCGAGGCAGAGGACCAGCGCACCGACGAAGACCGCGACGAGCACCGCGCCATAACCGCCCGACGCCTGCCACAGCAGCGCGGCAGCCAGCGGGGCGCCCGCCCGCATCAGGTTCATCGGCCCGATCAGCGAGCCGTTGACCGCACCATAGGCCTCGCGGCTGACCATCTCCGGCACGGCGAGACCGCGCACGATGGTGATCATGCCGTTGGCCGCGCCATAGAGGGCGGCGATGGCGCCGATCACCAGCACCGAGGGCGGGGCGAAGGCAAGCGCGGCGATGGCGAGCGGAAAGACGGCGACCACGGCCGAGCCGATCAGCCGCACCGGCGCGCCCGGCGCCAGCACGCGGATGGCGATGCGCCCGGCGACCTGGGCCGGGCCGATCACCGTCATCACCATGACCACCCCGGCCGCATCCAGCCCCCGCTCCAGCAGCAGCGGATAGAGATGATAGATCAGCGCGGACACCGCCGCCGAATAGGAGACCCAGGCCAGCATCAGCCCCCAATAGGACGGCCGGCGCATCGCCGCCGCCACCGCCCGGCGGCCCGACAGCGGCGCGCTGCCGTCCTCATGCACGGGTGCCGGCGCATCGCGCGCCGGGTTGATCGCCGCGAAATACAGCGCAGCGCACAGGAGGCCGTTGACGGCGGCCATCACCATCAGCGCCCCGCGCCAGCCCTGCGTCTCGATCAGGAGCTGGATGATCGGGATGAAGACGGTGCTGGCGAAGCCGCCCCACAGGGTCAGCGCGGTGATGCCCCCGCGCGCCCGCAACGGGCCGACGCGGCGGGCGATAACGGCGAAGGCCGGCTCGTAGAGCGTCGCCGCCTGCAGCATGCCGAGCCCGGCGAGCACCACATAGAAGGCGGCGATCTCCTCCACCTGCGACCAGGCGAGCAGCAGCAGGCCGGCGAGCACCGAGGCGCCCGCCATGATGTAGCGCCCGTGCCCGCGGTCGATCGCCGCCCCGACCGGATAGGCGGCAAGGCTGGCGAGCACCACGCCGAGCGTCGCCGCGCCATAGAGCACCGGCTTCGACCAGCCGAGATCGGCGCGCATCGCCTCGGCGATCAGCGGAAAGCCGTAGAACAGCGTGCCCCAGGAACAGATCTGGGCGATGCCGAGCGCGGTGATGAACCAGCCGGTTGCGGCCGGCGGCGCGTCACCGCCAAGGAGGCGCTGCGACATGTCTTCTGTCATCCTCGTGAAAGCGCGCCGGACAATGGCCGGACGATGGGAGGCAGGGTCAGGTGGCGGGGTCGGACACAGATGCGCCCCGGCAGGAGGGAGGCGCATCGGCAAGATCGGAAGGGCGGGTGCCATCGGCGCAGCACTCGTCGGCGAGATAGCCGAGCAGTGCCCGCATGGCGGGGTAATGAGCGCGGCAGATCAGCGTCGTCGCCTGACGCTCGCGCGTGACGAGGCCGGCATCGACAAGCTGCTTGCAGTGATGGGACAGGGTCGAGGCAGGAATGTCCAGCCGCTGCTGGATGCGACCGACGGCAAGCCCTTCGGCGCCGGCCCGCACCAGCATGCGATAGATCCGCAGCCGGAGCGGATTGCCCAGCGCCAGCAATTGGGCCGCCACCTGCTCCAGCCGCTCCGTCATCAGCCGTAAGCCTTGTTCGAGAAAACTCGAACAAGGCTTACGGCAGTCAGGCAGGCCCTGCAAGGGCTTTCGTCGGCAGGCGCCGGGAGACGCAGGCGTCAGTTCACGCTGCCCGCTCCGGCGCCCCGCTCGTACCAGCCGCGCGAACGGTTGACGATCCAAACCACCGACAGCATCACCGGCACCTCGACCAGCACGCCAACGACGGTGGCGAGCGCCGCACCGGAATTCAGCCCGAACAGCGCGATGGCCGCGGCGACGGCGAGCTCGAAGAAATTCGAAGCGCCGATCAGGGCAGACGGGCCGGCGACGCAGTGCCGCTCGCCGGTCATCCGGTTGAGCAGATAGGCAAGGCCGGAATTGAAATAGACCTGGATGAGGATCGGCACGGCGATCAGCGCGATGATCAGCGGCTGGGCGATGATATGCTCGCCCTGAAAGCCGAACAGCAGCACCAAGGTGGCGAGCAGCGACACCAGCGAGATCGGCTGCATGACGCGCACCAGCCGGTCGAGCGCCGACTGCCCGCCCATCCGGAGCAGATGCCGCCGCACCGCCTGCGCGACGATCACCGGCAGGACGATGTAGAGCAGCACCGAGATCAGCAACGTGTCCCAGGGCACCGTGATCGCGGACAGGCCCAGCAGCAGGCCAACGATCGGCGCGAAGGCGACGATCATGATCACGTCGTTGAGCGCCACCTGCGACAGGGTGAAGTTGGGCTCGCCGCGCGTCAGGTTGGACCAGACGAAGACCATCGCCGTGCAGGGCGCCGCCGCCAGGATGATCAGGCCGGCGATATAGGAGTCGATCTGGCTTTCCGGCAGCCAGGGCCGGAACAGGTAGCCGATGAACAGCCAGCCGAGCAGCGCCATCGAGAAGGGCTTCACCGCCCAGTTGATGAACAGCGTCACGCCGATCCCGCGCCAGAAGGTGCCGACCCGGGCAAGCGAGGCGAAGTCGACCCGCAGCAGCATCGGCACGATCATCAGCCAGATCAGCACCGCCACCGGCAGATTGACCTGTGCCACCTCGGCAGCAGCGATGACCCTGAACAGCCCCGGCAGCAGGTGCCCGAGCCCGATCCCGGCGACGATGCACAGCGCCACCCAGACCGTCAGATATTTCTCAAAGAAGCTGATGGGCGGCGCGGCAGGCGCGCCAGCCCCGATGGCATGATCCGTCATGGTGATGTCCTGAAATGTTCAACCCGCCCGGGGCAGGTCGCGGCCGATATCCGTGAGCCGCGACTGCAACGTCATGCGGTCGAGCGAGGCGAGCGGCAGGGAGGTGAAGATCGAGATGCGGTTGGCGAGCATGCGGTAGGTGTCGGCGAAGGCGAGCGCGATCTCGCTCGGCAAGCCCTCGACCGCCGCCGGGTCCGGCACGCCCCAATGGGCGGTCAGCGGCTGGCCGGGCCACACCGGGCAGGCCTCGCCGGCGGCGTTGTCGCAGACGGTGAAGACGAAATCCATCACCGGCGCGTCGGGCTGCGCGAACTCCTCCCAATTCTTGGAACGGGCAAAGCCGGTGCCGTGATTGAGCTTTTCGAGCAGGGCCAGCGCCTGCGGATGCACCTCACCCTTGGGCTGCGAGCCGGCGGAAAAGGCCTTGAACCGCCCCATTCCCTCGCGATTGAGGATCGCCTCGGCGAGGATCGACCGGGCGGAATTGCCGGTGCACAGGAACAGCACATTGAAGACGCGGTCGCTCATTTGTCCCTCCTTGGTCCGCCCGTTCTCCGTCCGGCGGACGATCAGCAATTGCAGGTCACCGCCTCGATCACCGGGCGGCAGAGTTCGGGCGCGCCGTTGCAGCAGTCCTCCATCAGGAAGGCCAGCAGGTCGCGGAAGCCGGTCATGTCGGCGATGTAGCGCACGCTGCGCCCGTCGCGCTCGGCCCGCACCAGGCCGGCCTGGGCCAGCGTCTTGAGATGGGCCGAGACGGTGTTCTGCACCGCGCCGAGACGGGTCGCGACCTCGCCGGCGGCGACGCCTTGCGGCCCGGCCACCACCAGCAGGCGGAAGATGTCCAGCCGGGTCTCCTGCCCGAGGGCGGCCAGCGCGGCGAGCGCGGACAACTTATCCATTTATCTCTCCTTCTGGATATATGGATACATTATCCCGCCCGCCCCCGCAAGCGGCTTGACGCGCGCCTCCGCATTCGCCAATGATGAAACGTTATCACATAACAAATCAGGATCCCGCCGCATGCGCCTCTTCGTCAATCCGTTCGCCCCGAAGGGCCGGCACCCCGCCAACGCAGCAGCCGCCGCAAACAGCGCGGAGGCGGAGGCGGAACGGCACGCCCTGCGCGAGCGGGTCAAGCAGGCGGTGCGTCAGGTGCTGGCACCCGGCGCGGAGGCGGTGATCTCGGTCAGCGAGCTTGCCTGCGGCGAGGACGGCTGCCCGGACGTGGAGACGGTGATCGGCATTCACGAGGCGGGAGTGCCTGCGCGCCGGCTGCGCCTGCACATGCCGCTGGCCGAGGTCGGCCTTGCGGATATCGCGGCGGCGGCCGACGATACCTGCTGCACCGCCCCGCAGGAGCCGACCGCATGAGCACCAATCCCGTCGACCTGATGACCGAGCGCCTGCTGGACGAGGCCGGCATCGCGCCCGGCTGGACGGTGGTCGATATCGGTTGCGGTCCCGGCGCGGTGACGCGGATGATCGCCCGCCGCGTCGGGCCGCAAGGCCGGGTGCTGGCGGTCGACCACGATCCCGCCATGCTGGAGATGACCCGGCGGATGGCGGCGGACGAGGGCCTTGCCAATGTAAGCGTGATCGAGGGCGGCTTCGACGCGGAGCTTCCCGGTCACGGCACGCTGGACGCCGTCGTCGGCCGCAGGGTGCTGATGTACCAGGCGGACCCGGTCGCGGCAGTCGAAGCGCTTGCCCACGCGCTCAGGCCCGGCGGGATCGTCGCCTTTCACGAGCACGACGCCTCGAAGCTGGTGCCCGGCCGCCATCCCCTGCCCCTGCATGACGAGGTGCGCGACTGGCTGGCGCAGATGCTGCAGCGGGAGGGCGCGCGGCTCGACATGGGGCTGACGCTGCACGAGGTGATGAGTGCGGCGGGGCTGACCGTCGAGAGCCTGCGGGCGGAGGCGAACCTCTTGACGCCGGACAGCAGCTATCCCGTCGGCATGATCGTGCGCGCGGTGATGCCCCGGCTGGAGGGCTTCGGCATCACCGACATGGCCAGCGCCGATCCGGACACGCTGGACGCGCGGCTGCAACAGGAGCGGCAGGCGAGCGGCGCCACCTGCCTGTGGGAACTCGTTTTCCGCGCTGTCGCCCGGAAGCCGTAGGGCGCCGCCATCCCGTCCGGTTGACCGGCAGGGTCGTTCGATATAATGAACGATTGTCCGGAACGATGGATGGAGCGCGGAAATGGCCCGACATGTCGGCATCATCGCCTGTTCGGCGGAAGGGGCGGCGGAGTGCTACCGCATCCTCTGCGCGGAAGCCGAAGCCCTGCTCGGGGCGCATGGCAATCCGCCGGTCAGCCTGCATATGCAGCCGCTCACCGACTATGTCCGTCATCTGGAGGCCGGCCGCGCCGATCTCGTCGGCGAATTGATGCTGGACAGCGCCCGGCGGCTCAAGGCCTCCGGCGCGGACGTGCTGATCTGCCCGGACAACACCATCCATCAGGGCCTGCCGCATGTGGCGGAGCGCCTGCCCCTGCCTTTTCTCCATATCGCCGAGGTGGTGGCGGAAGAGGCCGCGCGGCGCGGCTTCCGCCGGCTGGCGCTGACCGGCACGGTGTGGCTGACGGAGAGCGACGTCTACCCCAAGGCGCTCGGCAGGCAGGGCATCGCGACCGTGCTGCCGACGAAGGCGGAGCGGGCGGAGATCGGCCGCATCATCATGGACGAGCTGGTGCGCGGCAGGCTGGAACCCTCGGCCGAGGCCTATTTCGCGCAGGTCATCGGCCGCATGGCGCGCGAGGACGGATGCGATGCCGTGGTGCTCGGCTGCACGGAAATCCCGCTCCTGATGAACGGCGGCAACTCGCCGCTGCCGACGCTCGATTCGACGCGGCTGCTGGCGCTCGCCGCCCTGCGCCATGCGGTAGCGGCGTAAACGCTGTCAGCCGTGCTCGATGATCAGCACGGCGCGGGTGTCGGGCACCAAGGCCTCGAAGGTGTGAGGGGCGTCCGCCGGATAGGCGGCATAGTCGCCGGCGGCAAGCTCGACCTCGCACCCTCGCGGCCCCAGACGCGCGCGGCCGCGGATCATCACCACATGCTCGCGCGTGCCCGGCCCATGTGCCGCAGAGAGATGGCCCGCAGAGAGATGCGGCGCGCCGGGCGCCGCCTCGATCACGTAGAGATCGCGCCGCGTGCCGGGACCGGCCGCCGACAGCAGCCGGGCGAGATAGTCGGCATGGTCCGAGCGGGTCGACGGCCCCTCCCCAGCGCGGATCACCTCGATCTCTTTGCGCGGCGCCTCCAGCAGCGCGGCGACGCTGACGCCCAGCGCATCGGCGAGCCTCCACAGGGTCTCGATGGCGGGATTGCCGCTGCCCGCTTCGAGCTGCGACAGGGTCGACTTGGCAAGGCCGGCGGCGCGGGCCAGTTCGCTTGCCGACAGGCCGGCGCGCAGGCGCTCGCGGCGCACCGCTGCCCCGACCAGCGCACCGATGCCGGTCGCAGCCTCCCTGCCCTCGCCGCCCGCCATTGGTCTGCCTTTCCCCTCTTGCCCGGCCGCGCATCCGGTCGGGTCGGGGCACTATAGGAGCGCGCCCTGCGACGTGTCATCCGCGCGGCGCCGATTTCCCCTCGTGACAGACGCACGCGACACGGCTAGAGACGAGGGATGCACAGCATGAGGCAACTCCTGAAGGACCGGTTGCTGACGTGGTCGATGGCCGCGACGATCGTCCTTGCCATGCTGCTGCAGGGCCTTGTCGCCGCCCATGCCCGCACGGTGATGGCCGCCGACGGCACCAGCCCGGCCTATATCCTGTGCTCGCCGATGGCGATCGCCGATCCGGGCGACGACCATCCGCTCAAGGATCTCGCCCGCGACTGCTGCTCGACGCTGTGCAAGCTCGCCTGCGTCGGCGGCACGCTGACGGCCCCGGCCGCCACGCCCCTGCCCGATCCGGAAGCGGTGGCCGACGCCGCCTCCTGGGCTCCCACCCCGGCTCCGACGGCCACCGACCGTGCGGAAGGACCGCCGCCGCCGGCCCGCGCGCCGCCCCTCGTCTCCATCTGACGCAATCGACCTGAATGACGACCGGCCGTGCCCGATGGCCGCCGGTTCGCCCCTTTGCGACTTATGGAGCATTTCTCATGCGTATCCTGCAGATTGTCTTCGCGATCGGCCTGACGCTCGTCGCGCTCGCCGGCGCCCATGCCCACGGCTACCGGATCGGCGAAATCAAGATCGGCCATCCCTGGACCCGCGCGACGCCGCCGGCCGCCAAGGTCGCCGGCGCCTTCATGACCTTCACCAACGAGGGCGGCACCGCCGACCGGCTGATCGGCGGGTCCTCGCCGGTCGCCGAGAAGGTCGAGATCCACACGATGGAAGTGGTCGACGGCATCATGAAGATGCGTCCGCTCGCCGATGGTCTCGAGGTGCCGGCCGGCGCCAAGGTGGAACTCGTTCCCGGCAGCTTCCACGTCATGCTGATCGGCCTCAAGCAGCCGATCGCCGAGGGCGACATGGTGCCGCTGACCCTGACCTTCGAGAAGGGCGGCGACATCGAGGTCGAACTGGCGGCCGACAAGATGGGCGCCGGCGGCAAGGCGCATGACCATGGCAGCCATGGTCACGGCGAGACGAAGAAGACCGACCACAGCACCCACTGATCCCGGCATCGCGCCGGCCCGGGCTTTCGGGCCGGCGCCGCCGGATCCACTCGAAAAACGGCACCTGGGCCGTCCCGCCGCCGATGCGACCCCCGCGCGGCGGCGAGCGCCCTCCTGCCTGGAGATCCATCGATGACCGATACCACCGCGCCTGGAGCCGGAACGGGGGCGCTCGCCTCCCCGGCCTCCAATTCCGACCTCTACCGCGCCGTCTGGCGCTGGCACTTCTATGCAGGGCTGCTGGTCCTGCCCTTCATGATCACGCTCGCCGTCACCGGCGCGCTCTATCTCTTCCGCGACGAATTGGACGCGATCCTGCACGCGGACCTGAAGCGGGTGGAGATCCGCGAGACCCTCGCCAAGGCCGCGCCCTCCGCCATCGTTGCGGCCGCGCTCGACGCCCATCCCGGCACGGCGGTGAAATACACCGATCCGCCGGTCGCCAACGCCTCGGCCGAGATCACCGTCAGGGCCGACACGGGCCAGCGGCTCGCCGTCTATGTCGACCCCTATGACGCGACGGTGCTCGGCGCCCTGCCCGACCGCGGCACGGTGATGTGGACGGTGCGCTACCTGCACAGCCTGCGCTATTTCGGACCCACCGTGCGCAGCGTGATCGAGATCGTCGGCGGCTGGGCGATCCTGCTGGTCGGCACCGGCATCTATCTGTGGTGGCCGCGCGGACGCGGACGCGGCGGCGTCACCAGCGTGCGCGGCACGCCGAAGAACCGGATGTTCTGGCGCGATACGCACGCGGTCACCGGCATCTTCGTCGGCGCCTTCATCGTCTTCCTGGCGATCACCGGCATGCCGTGGTCCGGCAACTGGGGCGCCAAGGTCAACGAATGGGCCAACGGCCACAATTTCGGCTATCCGTCCGGCGTGCGCGTCAACGTGCCGATGTCGGACGTGAAACTCGCCGAGACCGGCCAGACCGCCTGGTCGCTGGAACAGGCGCGGATCCCCAACTCGACCGACGCCGCGCCGCAGGCCCGCGATATGGGCATCGACCGGGCGGTGGAGATCGTCGACGGGCTGGGGCTGCACCGGGGCTATGCGCTGGCGCTGCCCACCTCGCCGACCGGCGTCTATTCGGCCTCGGTCTATCCGGACGACCTTTCGCAGCAGCGCGTCGTGCATCTCGACCAGTATAGCGGCAAGCCGCTGGTCGACATGACCTATGCCGATTACGGCCCGCTCGGCAAATGGCTGGAATTCGGCATCAACGTGCATATGGGCCAGGAATTCGGCCTCGCCAACCAGATCCTGCTGGTGGCGGTGTGCCTGGCCATCGTGATGCTGGCCGTCTCCGCCGGTGTGATGTGGTGGAAGCGGCGGCCGTCGGGGAGCCTCGGCGTGCCGCCGATGCCGACGGACCCGAAGGTGTTCCGAGGCCTGCTGGCGATCCTCATCGTCGGCGGCATCGTCTTCCCGCTGGTCGGCGCCTCGCTGCTGGTGATGCTGGCGATCGACCTCCTGGTGATCCGCCCGCTCGGCAAGCGCGCGTCGGCCCGCTGAAGGCAGGACAAAATGGCTCGCGGCGGCCTTGGCTGCCGCGAGCATCAGGCGCCCGGCTCAGCGCGCTTCGGCCTCGACCTCGCGCAGCATGGCCCGCGCCCGCGCCGGTTCGGCGAACAGGATCCAGTCCGGGATCAGCGACACGAGCCTTGCCAGCAGCGCGGTCGCGACCACCGCGAAGAGCAGCCGGCCGAAGAAGACGCTGGCGAAATCCGCCCCCACCGCGACGACCAGCAGCGTGTCCTCGATAAGGCTGTGGGCAAAGCCCATGAAGGCGCTGGCGAGGAACACCTGACGCGGATCGACCCGCGCCTCCCGCGCCTCGCGGATCAGCAGGCCGCCGCCATAGGAAATGCCGAGCAGCAGGCCGACGGAGGCGAACGGCACCGCCGGCGGGGCGATGCCGGCAAGGCGGAACAGCGGCACCAGCGCGCGGATCAGCCGGTCCATGATGCCGGTGACCTTGAGGATGTCCATCAGCCAGCACAGGCCGAACAGGATCACCAGCATCATCAGCAGCGTCTTGCCGAGGCCGATGGCAAAGCCGGTCCAGGTCGTGGTTTCCTCCATCGGCATCCACACCGGCGACAGCGGCGTGGCGAGCCAGCCGGTGGCGGAATAGAGCTGGTGCAGCAGCGCGGCGCAGGCGAGACCGCCGGCAATGCGCAGCACCGTGGTGATCCAGAACCCCGGCCCGGCGCGCTGGATGATGCGCTGCTCGATGGGCAGCGCATGGGCGAAGAGCAGCAGCGTCGAGAAGACGGTGATGTCGGCAACGGTGAGCTCGGACACCGGCACCAGGGCGAAGACGATGATGATCGCGCCCCAGATGCCGATCAGCAGGCCGGTGAGCCAAGCGAGCGCGATCTCCGGCGGCAGGCCGTAGAGCTGCATCACCGGCTCGAAATAGGGGGCCATGGCGCGGATGGCGCCAAGGCGCGCCAGGATCTCCACGATCACCATCACCGGCACGATGATGCGCACCAGTTCCCAATAGATCCCAAGGGTTTCGCGGTTTCGCTGGATCAGCCGCGCACGCACCGACATTCGAGTCACTCCAACAGTTTCCTGCGCTAGCGATACCGCAGCCGCGCGGCATTTTTGGTCAAACTTTGCAAGTTCGTGCAATTTTATTGCATAGTGCCGCGACCTCCGGAGGCGCCATGGACCGCATCGACAGAAAGCTTCTCAACCTGCTGCAGGACGACGCCGCGCGCACCAATGCCGACCTTGCCGAGGAGGTCGGCCTGTCGCCGTCGAGCTGCCTGCGCCGGATCCGCCGGCTCCGGGCAGCCGGCGTCATCGACCGCACGGTCGCGATCCTGAACCCGGTGCGCGCCGGCAAGGGTCTGAAGGCCATCGTGACGGTGGAACTGGAGCGCCACGGCGAGCAGCACACCCGCCGCTTCCTGGCGCTGGCGGACAGCGAGCCGGCGGTGGTGCAGGCCTATAGCGTCAGCGGCGAGGCCGACGTGGTGCTGATGCTGCGGCTGTCCGGCATGGAGGAGTTTGACGGCTTGTGCGAACGTCTGTTCCGCAACGAGACCAATGTGGCGCGCTTCTACACGATGTTCGTGATCCGCACGGGCAAGGAAACCACGGCGATCCGGCTGGCGCCGTGAGACAGGTAAGACGGGAGGACGCGGCGATGTGGGTGCGCGCGCCGCGCTTCCACATCGCCTTTCTGGTGCTGGCGCTGGCGGCCGAGGTCTTCTGGATCCTCGATCCAAGACGCCGTGCTCGACCGAGCCGGAAAGTCAGGCCGCCTCGAAGCGGATGTCCTGTGCGCCTTCCCACAGGACCTTGCGGCCGAGCTCGGGCAGCTTGTCGAGGTTCGAGGTCAGCGTGACGAAGTGGTTGCCGGCGAGCTGGCCCATCTTCGAGGAGAAGTCGACGCCGCCATAGGCGAGCAGGATCTCCGTCTCGCTGATGCCGCCGGGATAGAGCAGGATATGGCCCGGCGCCGGGTGGCTGGTGTGGTTCTCGTAGCCGACGCCGAAGGACAGGTCGCCGAGCGGGATCCACACGCCCTCGCCCGACCAGCGCACATGCACGATCTGCCCGGCAAAGGGCATGCGCGCCAGGAACGCCTTGCAGGTCTCCGGCGCCTTCTCGGTTTCCAGCACCGCGTCGAAGGTGAAGGGGCCGGCGGTGATCTTGATCTTCATGTCATTTCTCCCTTGGTGGTGGTTCGCGGCCGGCGCGCGGGAGGCGGTCGCTGCCCCGCGCCTCGGCCGAATGGTCAGTGATGCAGGATCTTGCCGAGGAAGGCCTCGGTGCGCGGATTGTGGCGGGCGGTGAAGAACTCCTCGGTCGGCCGGTCCTCGACGATCTCGCCCTGGTCGATGAAGACCATCCGCGTGGCGACGCGGCGGGCAAAGCCCATCTCGTGGGTGACCACCATCATCGTCATGCCCTCGCGCGCCAGCGAGGTCATCACGTCGAGCACCTCGGAGATCATCTCCGGATCGAGCGCCGAGGTCGGCTCGTCGAACAGCATCGCCTTGGGGTTCATGGCGAGCGCCCGGGCGATCGCCACGCGCTGCTGCTGGCCGCCGGAAAGCTGGCCCGGATACTTGTGCGCGTGTCCGGTCATGCCGACCCGCTCCAGCAGTTCCATTGCCCGCTTGCGGGCGACCTGCTGGCTGCGGCCCAGCACGATGCGCTGCGCCAGCATGATGTTGTTCTCGATGGTGAGATGCGGGAACAGCTCGAAATTCTGGAACACCATGCCGACCAGCGAGCGCAGCTCGGGAAGGTTGGTCTGCGGGTCGTTGACCTCGACCCCGTCGACCCGGATCGAGCCTTGCTGGATCGGCTCCAGCGCATTGACGCATTTGATGAGGGTCGACTTGCCCGAGCCGGAGGGGCCGCAGACGACGACGACCTCGCCCTTGGCGACGCTGGTCGAACAGTTCTTCAGGACGGGGAACTTGCCGTAGTATTTCGTCACTCCGGTGATCTCGATCATGGTCACCCTCCTTGGAAGCGGGACATGGAAAAGGCCGAAAGGTCGCGGCCGGGATCGCGGCCGCGCACCAGCGCCGCCGTCACCTGCCCGACCAGCGGGCCGAGCGTGTAGCCGTTCGACGTCACGGCGTTGAAGAAGCCGGGCATCGCCGGGTGTTCTCCGAGGATCGGCGCGCCGTCGATATTGATGTTCATCGCCGCCCAACTGCGGATCACATGCAGCTTGCGCAGGCCCGGCACCACGTGCTGGGCGACCCAGAGATTGCCCTCGAGGCTGGAAAACAGCGGGCGCGGATGGCTGTGCACGGGGTCGAGCCCGGCCGTCCAGCCGCCGCCGATCAGGAAATTGCCGTTGGCCGCCTGCTTCAAGGTCAGGTGCCGGTCGGCATGGGCGACGAGATGGGAGACGGCGGGCGCGGCGGCCTCGGTCACCACCATCTGCAGCGGCGCGCCGAAGACGGGAATGTCGAGCCCGAGCATGGCGCCGATGCGGGCGGCGAAGGCACCGGCGGCATTGACGAGGCGCCCAGTGCGCAAGGACCCGCGCGAGGTCTCGACGACAAAGCCCGCGCCCTCGCGCCGGATCGCCAGCACCTCGGTGCGGTCGAACACGCGCGCGCCGGCGGAGACGGCGGCGTCCAGCACATGACGGGTGGCGACCAGCGGATTGATCTTGCCCTCCTGCGGGCAATAGGCGGCGCCGATCATCGCCGGCGACAGGCCGGGCTCCAGCCGGGCGAGATCCGCGCGGCCGATCACCTGGCAGTCGATGCCGTGGCTGCGCTCGAGCCTTGTCTTTTCCTCCAGGAAGCGCAGATGCGCCTCGGTCTCGGCGACCATCAGCCCGCCCGTGATCTTCATCTCGAAGTCGCGGCCGAGCCGCACTTCCAGCTCCCGCCACAGGTCGATGGAGGCAAGCTGCAGCGGCAGGGTGCGGGCGGCGGCACCGCCATCGCCCTCCGCCTTGGCGCCATGGTCGAAGGAGAGCAATTGGGCATGCAGGCTGCCGGCATTGCCGCCGGAGGCGAGCCCGCCGGGAAAGCCGCGCTCGACCACCGCGACCTCCTCCCCTGCCTCGGCGAGGAAGAGCGCGCTCGCAAGGCCGGCGATGCCGGCACCGATGATGAGCGTCGCGACCTCGCGGATCGGCAGCGGTTCCGGAGTGTCCAGCGGCGGACGTTCGGGCAGGAGCGCCCGCTTGTGGCCGCCCCATTCGGGCTTCTCGACGGCGAGCGCGGCCAGCGGCACCGGGCGCAGCGGCATCTGCGGGGCAAGCAGGCCGTTCGTCTCGCTCGCCGGGCGGCCGGCCAGCGCGGTCAGCGTGCGCCCGCAATAGCGGCCCTGGCAGCGGCCCATGCCGGCGCGCGTCAGCCGCTTCAAGGTGGCGATGTCCGGCGGGCCGCCGGCGGCGGTCTGCCGCAGCACGCTTAAGCCGACGCTTTCGCAGCGGCAGGACAGCGTGGCGCCAGCCTCGGCCTGCGCGTCCTGCGCCGGGCGGAACAACTGCCACAGCGCCGCCTGGAAGCGGCGGGCGCGAGTGAGCCGGCGCAGCGCGGCCGGATCGGGCTCGGCGGCAAACCCGAGCTTGCGCGCAATGGCAAGGCCGGCAAGGCGCCCGGCGGCCATGGCGACATGGGCCCCGCCGAAGCGCGCCGCTTCGCCGACGATATGGACACAGGGATCGGAGCTTTCGCCGGCCTCGTCGCAGCGGGCGACCAGCGTGCCGTCGCCGGCAACCACATGGGCAAGGCCGAGCAGGCGCGACAGCTCGTTGGACGGGGCGAAGTCGCCGCCGATGAGCACCGTATCGACCTCGCACACCTCTTCGCCGGACGGACCTTCGAGGCGCACGGCCTGCGCAGAGGTCTCGCCCAGCACCTCGACGGCGCGGGTCTGCCAGCGGATGGAAACGCCGGCGCGCTGCAGGGCGGCGATCTCGCCCATGCCCTTCAGCGCCAGCGCCGGATCGGCCTGCAGGATGGCGATGGCATCGCGCGGGCTCGACCAGGGCGCGCGGGCCCGGTCGGCCAGGCACACGACCTCACCGCCATGGCGCAGGATCTCGCCGGCGACCTGGATATTGAGCGGACCGTTGCCGGTGATGGCGAAGCGGCGTCCGGGAAGGCTCGCATAGCTGCGCAGGAGGGTCTGCGCCGCGCCCGTGGTCATGACGCCCGGCAGGGTCCAGCCGGGGAGCGCGGCCGGCCGCTCGAACGCACCGGTGGCGATGACCAGCATGCGCGGGTGCAGATAGAAGGCGCCGTCCGGGCCGAGGCAGCCGAGGACGGGGGCGCCGTCCGGCTGGCGCTCGGCGCCCCATACGGTGACGCCGGAGAGGAGTTCCACGCCGCAGGCGCGCGCCTCGGAGACGAGGCCGGCGCCGTCCCGCGCCTGCCGGTCGCGGGCGAGCGCATGGCGCGCCTCCCGCGTGACGGGCTGCTTGTAGAACTGGCCGCCGGCAGCGGGCCGCTCGTCGACAAGGGTGACCTTGGCGCCGGCACCGGCGGCGGCAATGGCGGCGGAAAGTCCGCCCGGCCCCGCGCCGACGACCAGCACGTCGACGGCACGAGAGGGCAGTTCCGCCGGCACGGGTGCAAGATCGGCGAGCGCCGGCGAGAGAATGTCGGGCCGCGGAGCCTGCCGCTCGACCCGCATGCCGTCCTGCACCTTGGTCATGCAAGCGCGCTGGCTGGTGCGCCCGTCTATGGTGACGAGACAGTCGTGACACACGCCCATGCCGCAGAAGAGCCCGCGCGAACGGCCCGCCGCATCGCGCGAGAAGGCGGACCGCCCGCCGGCCGCAAGGGCTGCGGCGACGGACGCGCCCGGATCGACACGGTGCGCCTCCCCGTCCAGATGGACGGTCACGAGGTCTGGGGCCGGCCTGGCGTCGTGCGGGGCCGCAGCGGACATGGTCATCTGCCTCCGGTCAGTTCTCGAAACGCAGGCCGAACCGCTCGACCAGCGCCTTCATCTGCGCATCCTGCGCGGGCGGCAGCGGCAGACGCGGCGGCAGCGGCGCGCCGGTCGCAAGGCCCATGTGGGAGAGCAGCGACTTGGTGCCCGCGACATAGGCCTGCCCGCCGACCGCCTGGATGATCGGCAGCCACTCCAGATAGAGCGCGCGGGCCGCATCGTAATCCTTGTCGTCGGCAGCAAGCGTGAAGATGCGCGACATCGGCCCCGGCGCGACGTTGGAGGCGACCGCCACCCAGCCCTGCGCACCCATGACGAAGGACTCGAACCCCAGGATGCCGCCGAACGGCACCATGCGGTCGCCGGCCAGGCGGACGATGTCGCGGATGCGCGTCACCTCGAGGGTGGATTCCTTGACGTAGTCGCAGCCGTCGATCTCGGCGATGCGGGCCAGCAGCTCCGGCTTCATGTCGACATTCGACGTCGCCGGGTTGTTGTAGACCATGATCGGGATCGAGATGGCAGCGGCGATGGTGCGGTAGTGCTCGACCAGCTCGTCGTCGGTCGGGGTGGAGTAGAACGGCGGGATGATCATGACGCCGTCCGCGCCCATCTCCTGCGCCTTGCGGGCGAGCCGGACGCATTCGCGCGTGTCCTCCGCACCGGTGCCGATCAGCACCGGCACCCGGCCGGCCACGGTGTCGATCACCGTGCGCGCCACCGCGTCCTTGTCCTCCTCGGACAGCGACAGGAACTCGCCGGTGGAGCCGAGCGGGATGAGGCCGTGAACGCCCTCGCGGATCTGCCAGTCGGTGAAGGCCGCGAGTGCTGAAAGGTCGGGCCTGCCGTTGCCGTCGACCGGCGTGATCATCACGGTGAAGACGCCGCGAAATTTCGTGGACATGTGAAGGTACCCTTATGGAGATTCAGCGCTTTTCCGTGAGACCCACGGCGGCGGTCGACTGGCCGAACCGGCGTTCGATGCGTCGCTGGACGAAGTCCCAGAGCGTCGTGAGGATGAGGTAGTAGAGGGCCGCGACCGCGAAGAGCTCCAGCACCATGAACTTCTCCTGGATGAGCACCTGCGTGCGGCGCAGCAGCTCCTCCATGGAGATGACCGAGGTGACGGAAGTCGTCTTCAGCAGGCCGTTCACCGAGTTGCCGAGCGGCGGGATGATCACCTTGAAGGCCTGCGGCATGATGATGTAGCGCATGATCTGGCGCTCGGTCATGCCGAGCGCCCGGGCGGCCCGCGACTGGCCTTCCGGCACCGCCTCGATGCCCGCACGGATGATCTCGGCGAGATAGGCCGCCTCGTTGAGGGCAAGGCCGATCAAGGCCGCCTCCACCACCGAGAAGCGGATGCCGAGCTGCGGCAGCGCCGTGTAGATGACGATGAGCTGCACCAGGAGCGGCGTGCCGCGGAACAGCCAGATGTAGAACCAGGCGATGCCGCGCAGCACCTGCAGCTTCGACCGCCGCATCAGGGCGATGAGGAAGCCGAGCAACAGGCCGCACAAAAGCGAGACGCAGGTCAGCCAGATCGTCGTGAACACGCCTTCGAGAATGTAGGCGTTGGTGAGATAGTTGAAGAAACCTGACCAGTTCCAGACTGACATGGTGGGCCTTTCTGTGCGGGCCTTCCTGTGCGGGCCTTTCTATCGGGCGCGGCAGGCCGCGGGCGACGGCGCCGCCCCCGCGCGGCGCGGACCGACGGGCGGCCACGGGCTCGCGGAAGCGGAACGGGTCGACCGACGGGCAAGCGCCAGCGACAGGGTCGCGGGCCTCCCGGCCGGGAGGCGTCACGGGGTGAGATGGGGCCACGGGTTGGTTTGCTTTTCCCGCATTCATTTGGTATACCGATTTAATACACAGCAACGGAGCCGGCGCAAGTCCCTTTGTCGGACCTGTGCACGGACCTTTCGAAACGCCGCGCGTCCCGCTCCTTGCGAAGACGACGCGTGCGAGACAACGAGTGAGCGAAAGACCGAGATGGCGCCCCGACCCTGCCGCCCGGCGGCGATTTCAATAGGTGGAGAGTACCCGCTGGCGGACCTTGTCCAGATGCCGCGCCATGGCTTGGCGCGTGGCTTCGGGATCGCGCGCGGCGAGCGCGGCGAGGATCTCGCGATGGTCCTCAAGGCCCGGCTTGCGCTGCTCGAGCCGCCGCTGGCGCTCGAAGATCGTCGTGTAGCGGCGCATCTGGACGATGGTCTCGGCCATGAACGGGTTGCCGCTGGCCTCGCCCAGCCCCTGGTGCAGCGCATCGTCGAAGCGCCAGATCGTCGCCGGATCGGGATCGGGGTCGGCCTCGATGGCGTCCAGCATCGCGGACCATCGGCGCAGCACCGCCTCCGGCAGGTCCGGGCAGGCGAGCGCGGCGGCCGCCGGCTCGACGAGCAGGCGCATGGCGAGGCTGTTGAGATAGTCCTTCAGCGTGATCACCCGCACGGTGAGCAGGCTCTTGCCGTTGCGCACCAGGAGCCCCTGCCCCTCCAGCCGGCCGAGCGCGTCGCGCATCGGCGAGCGCGAGACGCCGAGGCGGGCGGCAAGCCGGCGCTCCTGGATGACGACGCCTCCGGCAAGCTGCGCCGACAGGATCTCCTCCAGCAGGGCGCGATAGGTCTCGTCCGCGAGACTTGTCTCCGTGCCGGTGTCCTGCTCGGCCATGCGCCGTCTCCACTTCCCTATTTGACGATCAGGACTGCTATGCCGCATGGCTGTAGCCAAGGAAAGTCTTTCGCATGAGGCAGGATCCGCGCAGCGACGAGACGGGGGAGGAGCAAGCCAAAGTGAGCGTGACGGAGGAAAGCGGCGGCAGCGCAGCGGGTCGGGGAAGCCACAGCCTCGCCGCGCTGGCCTACAACGCCGTGTCGGACATGATTCGCCACCGCAAGCTCAGTGGCGGCCATGTCATCGTCGAGGCGCGGCTGGCCGAGACGCTCGGCGTCTCGCGCACGCCCTTGCGCGAGGCGCTGCAGCGGCTGGAGGGCGAAGGCCTCGTCCACAAGGGCGAGGGGCGCAACTACGTGGTCCGGCACGTCGATATCGGCGAGTATATCCAGAGCCTGAAGCTGCGGCTGCTGATCGAGCCGGAAGCGGCGGTGCAGGCGATGGGCAGCATCCCGCGCCGCAAGCTGATCGAGGTCCGCCGCGAGATCGACGAGTTGATGGGCGCGACCAGCTATCACACCGATGCCCACTGGTTCTCCGACGACCACCTGCACGGGCTGATCATCGACCATTGCGGCAACGACGTGATGGCGCAGGTGCTGCGCAACCTGCGCGCCACGACGCGGCTGTTCGAGATCGGCCAGTTGAAGGACCGGCTGACGCCCGATTCGACCGAGCACCTGATGATCATCGACGCACTTCAGCGGCAGGACGCCGACGACGTGCGCCGGACAGTGGCGAACCACATCGTCAGCCTGATCGACTTCGCCCGCAAGCACCTCAACATGACGGACTGAGCGCACTCAAACGAGCGTCAGCAGCCGCGCCGGCGTCTCTTTCAGCAGCAGGTCGATCTCGGATTGCCCGAAGCCCCGGTCGCGCATCAGGGGAACGACGTTGCGCAGCATATGCGCATAGCCGTGGCCGCCATGGCATTGCAGCCGCGAGCGGGTGCAGATGTCCTGCGACAGGACGACATTGCCACTGAGCCCCTCGTCAAACAGCCGACGCACCGCATGGATGCGCATGTAGTCGGTCGGCAGGTCGGCGACCGCCATCCAGTATTGCGACTGCTCGATGCCGAAGAAGTCGTACTCGACGACGCAGCCGCGCCGGGCCAGCGCGACGACCGCGTCGACGCCGTCATAGGTGCGGTCCATATGGTCGATGATGACGCGGGAGAGGTCGGCGCCTGCCGCCTGAAGCACGTCGAGGATCTCGTGCGGGGCGTCGGGATGGCGGCCGGGATGGACGGTGATGGCGGCGCCGGTGCGCTGCTGGGCAATGGCGCCTGCGGCAAGCGAGCGCCGCTCGAACGGCGTCAGCGGCCAGGAGCAGCCGATCTCGCCGATGATGCCGCAGCGGATATCGGTGCCCCAGGCGCCCTCCTCGACCTGCGCCGTGACGATGTCGGCCAGCGCCTCGACCGGCAGCGCCAGCGTCGCCGCGTCCTGATAGCCTTGCGTATAGAAGCCGGCGCCGAGCACCACATGCACGCCGGTCGCCGCCGAGAGCGCGGCGAGCCCTTCCGGGTCCGGACACAGCCCGCCGGTGGTCATCTCGACGATGGTGCCGCCGCCCGCCTGCGCGAAACGGCGCGTCTCCGACGTCGCGATGGCAAGGTCCTGGAGCCGGTGATTGCCGTGATAGTCGTTCGGCCGGTAGGTGACGTCGAAGACGTTTTCCAGCGTGATCTCGACCTCGGGCAGGCCGCGGCCGCGAAGCGCCGGCGGGGTGAGGTCGCACAGCAGATGCTCGTGCATCAACGTGTAGCCCAGCGCCTGCGGCGCGACCGGCCCGCACACCGTCCGAACCGTCCCCGCATGCGCCATGCCGCCCTCCCGAATTCGTCGTTTTTGCCCGCTTGCGGATCGCATATAAATGGTATACCGTACGAATACAATAAATAACAAGCCCCGTCCCATCCCCCAGAGCGGAAGACAACTCCCATGAAAAACAAAGGCTTCGATCACATTCTCGGCGCAGGCGTCTCCCGCCGGAGCGTGCTTCTCGGCGCGGCGGCGGCTGGTGCCGGCCTTGCCCTTGGCGGGCGCGCCGCCTTCGCCCAGCCGACGCTCGCCCCGCCGCACATCATCAAGCCGGGCACGCTGGTGATGAGCACCAACCCGACCCTGCCGCCGCTCCAGTTCGTCGACGACAAGGGCGAGGTGCAGGGCATGCGCATCGAGCTCGGCAAGGAGATCGCCGCCAAGCTCGGCCTGACGCCGGAATATATCAAGGTCGAGTTCGCGGCGATGGTGCCGGGCCTCGCCGCCGGCCGCTGGGACATGATCAACACCGGCATCTTCTGGACCGAAGAGCGCTCCAAGCTGATGTACATGGTGCCTTACGAGCGCGCCGCCGTGAGCTTCCTGGTGCCCAAGGGCAACCCGAAGGGCATCACCAAGTGGGAAGAGCTGGCGGGCCTGTCCGTCGGCGTCGAGCTCGGCGGCATCGAGGAGCGCCGCACCCGCGAGGTCGACGAGATGCTCAAGAACGCCGGGCTCAAGGGCATCACCGTCCGGGTGTTCAACAACTTCTCGGAAGCCTTCCAGGCCCTGCGCGCCGGCCAGGTCGATGCCGCGACCTCGATCGACGCCACCGCCAAGTTCCTCGAGGACCGCGACGACTTCACCCGCGCCATCGCCGGCCTGTTCCCGCAGATCGCGACGCTAGCCTTTGCCGACAAGACGCTGGCCGAGGCCACCGTCGGCGTGCTCAACGACCTGCGTGCCAGCGGCTTCTATGACGAGCTGTTCGACCGCTACGGCGTGCTGACCATCGAGGAAGAGAAGTTCGCGATCAGCGGCCCCGGACCGGCCTGATCTCCGGCTTAACATCCGGTCTGACGCCTTTCCCCGTAAACGGACCCGCCCGGCCCTCCCCCGCGCCCGGCGGGTCCTGCGGCGGGCGGCGGCGCCTCCCCGCCGCCGCCTCTCCTCCCGCTGTTTTCGATACGGTCTGGACATCGTGATGAGCACCCGCCCCCGCGACCGGCTCGGGATCATCGGCTTCGGACCGATCGGCAGACGGCTTGCCGCGCGCTTTTCCGGTGCGAGCGACGGCCCCCGGCTCGCCGCGCTGCTGGTGCGCGCGCACCAGGCGAGCGAGGCGAGCGCCCTTGCCCCCGATGCGGCGATCTGCACCGACCTTGCGAGTTTTCTGAAGGCGCGGCCGACCGTCGCCGCCGAATGCGCCTCCGCCGCGACGCTGATTGAGGCGGCTCCCGCCCTGCTCTCCGCCGGCTGCGATATCCTGCCCCTGTCGCTCGGCGCCTTCGCCGACCGCGAGGCGGAACACCTGCTGACGCAGGCCGCCGCCAGGGGGCCGGGACGGATCGAAGTGCCGGCCGGAGCGCTCGGCTCCATCGGCTTCCTGACGGCGGCGCGCGAGAACGACCTTTCCCGCGTCGCCATGCGCATCGGCTATCCGCTGGAGCGCTGGCAGGCGATGGGGGCCAGCCGCTTTATCGACCTGGAGAGGGTCGCGGTGCCGACGACCTTCCTGGAGGCGAGCGCCCGCGAGATCGCCGCGCAGTTTCCCGGACACCTCAATGTCACCATCGGCGTCGCGCTGGCCGGTCTCGGCCTCGACGCGACGCGGGTGACGCTGGTCGCCGACCCCACCATCACCCAGGCCTGGTTCGAGGTGGAGGCCCACTCGGCTTGCGGCCCCGTGCATCTTCGCGTCGACGGGCGCGATGCCCCCGTCCATCACGACCCGCTGGACTATACGACGTTCAGCCTCATGCGCCTCTTGCAGCGCCGCTCGGCGGCCATCGCGACATGACGGCTGGCGACGGACACCGACAGGAGACCACCGTGACATCGATCCTGCAGGACATCGCCGACGCCTCGGCGCGCCAGCACGCACGCATTCTCGACGGGCTGCGGGCCTATATCCGCGCCGGCAAGGACGGCGAGACGGCGGTGCAGGCCCTGTTCGCCAAGTCCGCCGAGGCGCTCGGCTGCACCGTCGAGGCCAGCTCCTACAATCCCGCGGATGTGCGCATGGTCGAAGAGTTCGCCGGCGCGGCGGCCATCGACCCGCAGGCGCGCACCAGCATTATCGCACGCTGCAAGGGGACGGGAAACGGGCGCAGCCTGATCCTCTTCGCCATCCCGACGGCGAGCCCGTCACCGGCACCGACCGCTGGCGGCACGACCCGTTCGCCGGCGAGATCGAGGGCGGCCGGCTCTACGGCTGGGGCGTTGCGGATGATCTCTCCGGCGTTGCGGCCGGATTGCAGGCGCTGGAGCTGCTCGCCTCGCTCGGCCTGCGCCCCGACGGCGACGTGCTGATCGCCAGCACGCCGAGCAAGCGCCATGCCCGCGGCGTCTCGCGGCTGATGCAGGAGGGCATGACGGCGGATGCCGCGCTCTACCTGCACCCGGCCGAGTCCGGCGCCGGGCTGCGCGAGATCAAGGCGCTGGCCTCCGGCCAGGTCGAGTTCCGGGTGATCGTCGAGGGCTGCCCGCCGCCGACGACCGAGCCGCTGCAGACCGCCTTCGGGCATCTCGGCGTCAACGCCATCGACAAGGCGTTCGTGATCTGGGACGCCTTGAGACGGCTCGACGCCCGGCGCGACGAAGAGGTCCGGCATCCGGCGCTGCAGGGCGAGGTCGGCCGCTCGACCAACATCATGATGTCGCACATCTCCGCCGGCGATCCGAAGCGGCTCGCCCGTCTTGCGATCAGCTGCACGCTCGGCGCGGCGCTCGCCTTCCCGCCGCCGGAAAAGCTCTCCGACGTCTGCGCGCAGATCGAGGCGGCGGTGGCGGAGGCCGCCGCGAGCGATCCCTGGCTTTCGGAAAACCCGCCGCGCATCGTCTGGGACAGCGGCACCACCGGCGCGGAAGTGCCGGGCGACCATCCCTTGCTGCTCGCGGCTCATGAGGCGATCCGCGGTGTCTGCGGCCTGGACGCGCATGTGAACCCGATGCATACGGGCAGCGACATCCGCAACCCGATGATCCAGAAGGGCATCCCGACCATCGGCATCGGCCCGCTCTGCGGCGATCTCAGCCAGAACGACGGCACCGACGAATGGGTCGATACCGAGGATCACGTGCGCTTCGTCGGCGCCGTCGCCGGCATCATCGCCACGTGGTGCGGGGTCTCGAAGATCGAGGCATAGGCGCGCGCCCGCCCCTTCAGCTTCGGGCACATACAAGCGGCGACGGTGTTCCGCCGCCGCAGGCAGCGTCAGTCGCAGGCGGCGGTGACGATGATCTCGACCTTGAGATCGGCGCGGGCGAGCCTGGCCTCGCCGCAGGCACGGGCGGGCGCGCAGCCGGCCGGCACCCAGGCATCCCAGACCGCGTTCATCTCGGCGAAGTCGTTGATGTCCGCCAGCCAGACGATGGCCTGCAGCATCTTCTCGCGCGAGGAGCCGGCACGCTCGAGCAGCGCCTCGACCCGGGCAAGGCACTCGCGGGTCTGGTCCGCGACGGTCTCGCCCTCGCCGACCTGGCCGCACAGATAGGCGACGCCGTTGTGCTTGACGATCTTGCTCATGCGCGTCGCCACATCGATGCGTTCAATCATTCCGCAGTCTCCTTGCTTTGCGAGGCGGCCAGTGCCGCCAGTTCGCCCAATGTCACCGGCTTCAACGGCGGCCGGATGCGGTAATAGCCGGTCTCGTCCTGGCTGCGCCCGTTGGCGTCGGCCAGCAGCTCCGTCACGGTCAATCCGCAATAGCGCCCCTGGCACGGCCCCATGCCGACCCGGCCGAAGGCCTTGGTCTGGTTGGGACCAAGGCAGCCGATGGAGGCATAGCGCCGGATGTCGCCCGCCGTCACCTCCTCGCAGCGGCAGATCAGCGTGTCATCCCCCGGACGCAGCGCGCCGGCAAACGGCGGATAGGCGCGATCGAGGAACGGGCGCACCGCCAGCTCCCGCGCCAGCGCCGCCCGCAACGGCCGCGCGGCCCGATCCCGCTCGCCAGGGCTCAGGCGGCCGAGGTCGCAGGCAATCGCCAGCGCGGCGAGCCGGCCAGCCAGCGCCGCCGCCCCAGCCCCGCCGATGCCGCCGCCATCGCCAGCGACGAAGACGCCCTCCACTCCCGCCGCACGGCCCCAAGGATCGCGCTCGGGAACGAATGCGTGCTGGGCGTCGTCCCAGCGATGCGGCACGCCGATGGAGCGGGCGACCTGGGTGTTGGGCACGACGCCGTGATGCAGCAGCACGGTCGAACAGGCGATCCGGTGCGCGCGCCCGCCAGCGGTAAAGCGCAGCGCCTGTGCCTGCGCGCCCCCTTCGACGGCAAGATCGCTGGCGCCGGTATAGCGGCGCACGCCGGCCCGGCGCAGTTCGGCCAGCAGGCCGAGACCCTTGGCAAGCGCCCGCCAGCCGCGCAGCGCACCGCCGATATGGCGCAGCGCGGCGAGCCGGTCGGCAGCCGTCTGCGTCTCGACCAGGGCGAGCGGCGGCGTGCCGGCGCGGCACATCTGCGCTGCCACGAGATAGAGCAGCGGCCCGCAGCCGGCGAGCACCGCCCCCTCGCAGACGATACCCGACTGCTTCAGCAGGATCTGCGCGGCACCTGCCGTCATCACCCCGGGCAGCGTCCAACCGGGGATCGGCATCGGCCGCTCCAGCGCGCCGGTCGCGATCAGCAGCCGGCGCCCCTCGACCAGTTCGGCCTCGCCGTCGAGGGTGAAGGCAACGCGGCGCCCCTCCTCCACCTGCCAGGCGGTGGCGCCGGCAAGATGCCGGATATTCGGATGCGGCAGGTCGCGGACGAGATCGGCGCCCTTGAGATAGTCGGCGCCGAGGATCGCGGCGCGCCGCTCTCCCGCCCGCTCGACATCGCGGTAGATCTGGCCGCCGGCGCGCGGCTGCTCGTCGAGCAGCACCACCGCAAGCCCGACCTCCGCCGCCGTCCGGGCAGCGGCCATGCCGGCGGGTCCGGCGCCGAGGATGACGAGATCGGCCTCACGCATCCCCGTCCCTCTCCGCAAACGGCATCGCGATCTCCATGCCGGGGCCGACCTCGCACATACAAGCTTGTCGAGTGACGCCGTCGATCTCCACCAGGCAGTCGAAGCAGGCGCCCATCATGCAGAACGGAGCGCGCGGCGCGCCGGAAACGGGCGTGCGGCGAAACGGGGTGACGCCGGCGGCCAGCAACTCTGCCGCCAGATTGCCGCCCTCGCGCAGCAGGAGATCCCGGCCGGCGAAACGGACGCGGACACGCGGTCCCTCCGGCTCCAGCTCACGAAAGGTCGAAGCGGTCTTCACTGAACACCTCCAGGTCGGGGGCCTGCGCCGTGCCTTCCAGCCAGTCGGGCAGGAAGCGCGCATGGGCGGCGGCGAGCGTCACCCCGCTGTGACAGGTCACGAGATAGGCGCCGGGCATCTCGCGGCTGTGCTGGTAGATCGGCAGCCCGTCGGGCGACAGCACCCGCAGCGCGCCCCAGGAGCGCACGAGCTGGGCCTTCGCCAGCACCGGATAGGCGGCGATGGCCTGGGCGGCGATCCCGGCAATGCCCTCCACCGTCACCGTGTCGTCGTGGCCGACCTCCTCGTTGGTCACGCCGATCTGGACGCCGCCCTCGTCCACCTGACGGGCGAGCAGCGACGGACGGTTGAGGAGCTTCGGCAGTTTCTCGGTGATCAGCACCTGGCCGCGCTGCGGCCGGATCGGCGCGCGAAACCCCATCTTCGGCCCCAGCGCCGCCGAGCCGAGCCCGGCGGAGAGCACCGTGCGCGCCGCCTCCACAAGGGTGCCGTCGGTGCATTCGATGCGGAACACGTCGTTGCGGGTGACGGACCGCACGGTCTTGCCATTGAGCACGCGCCCGCCCCGGCGCCGGACATCGGCGGCGAGCGCCCGCAGCAGCTTGAGCGGATTGGCGTGGCCGTCCTGGTGATGCAGGATCGCGCCTGCGACCTTCGGCCCGATCGCCGGCTCCTCCATGCGCAACTCGTTGTGGCCGAGCACCTCGTAAGGATAGTTGCCGCCGAGCTTCGCCTTCAGCACCTCGTAGCGGGCGACGGTCTCGGCGAGCGTCTCCTCGGAGAAATGCAGATCGTAGCCGCCGTTCTGCCGGAGCGCCGGATCCTCGCCCGTGCCCTCGCGCAGCTCCTCGGCAAAGCCGCGCCAGGCGGCGACCGACGCTTGCGACCAGCTTGCATAGCGCGGCTGGTTCATGCCTTTCGACTGCACCCAGACGAGGCCGAAATTGCCGCGGCTGGCGCGAAAGCTGCCGTCGTCGCCGTCGATCACGGTGACCGAGCGCCCGCGCCCGAGCAGGCCCCAGGCGACGGAAAGGCCCACGACGCCCCCACCGATGATGGCGTAGTCAGAATCCATGACGATGTCCGATCGGATTGGAAAGGATGCCGGGCAGCGCGGGGCCGCCCGGCAGGAGGCAGGATCAGTCGCGGGCAGTCTCGAGAACGGAGCGCGCCCAGTCCTCGCCGATGTCCTTCAGCACCTCGGGCCATACGGTCTCGCGCACCTTTTCGGCCATGGCCGAGAGCTGCTCGTCGGAGAGCGCCACCACCGTGGTGCCGAGCTCGTCGGCCAGGCGCTGCTCGTTCTTCGCCTGATCCTGCTCGGCAACGGTCCAGCGCATGGTCTCGAACTCGGCGGCGACACGTTGCATCGCTGCCTGCACGTCCGGGTTCAGCCCCTCGAACACCTCGGTCGAGATGATCATGAACCAGACCTCGAAATGGGTGTTGGCGGGGATATAGGTCTTGGTCACATCGCGGAAGGAGGAGTAGTAGCCCTCCGCCCCCGAGCCGATCACCCCGTCGACGACGCCGGTCTGGACCGCGGTGAAGGCTTCCGAGAACGGGATCGGCGAGGGAATGTAGCCGAGCGCCTCGCCGGTGAGCTGGAAGCCCTTGATGCCGGGAACGCGCACCTTGATGCCCTTGGCCTCGGTCGTGCCGGGGGTGACCGCGTCACGGTTGAGCGCGATACCGCCGAAATAGACCGGATAGGCCGCCAGCATCGTGATGTCCTGCTTGGCGAAAAGCTCCGCCATCGTCGCGTGCATGGCCCCGCCGCGGCCGTAGACCTTGCGCGCCTCCTCCCAGTTGGAGGCGAGGAACGGCAGAGAGGCGATCTGCATCCGTCGGTCGGCGGCGGTCGCCGCCGGCTGGACCGACATGTCGATGGCGCCGACCGACACGCGCTCCTGCACGGTGGTGTAGTCGCCGAGCGCCGAGGCCGCGAAGATCTGGATATTGACCTCTCCCCCGCTCGCCTCGCGGATCGCATCGGCGAAGACCTTCAGCTCGGTGTCGATGGTCGTGCCCTGCGGGCGGACATGGCTCATCTTCAGGTCGGCGGCCTGGGCAAGGCCGGCGGTGGCCAGCCATAGGGCGGCGGCGGTGACATGCAGCATATGTTTCATGAGGACCTCCTCTTCAGGTTATGCAGTTCAGGGTTCTTCTTGTTGTTGTCGGGGTCAGTAGCCGAACAGCCTCGGCAGGTAGAGCGACAGGTCCGGCCAGAACGACACCAGGAAGACGACCGGCAGGTATCCGGTGACGATCAGCAGCATCGCCGGCGGGATCACCTTGGTGACCTTCACCTTGCCGATGCGGGCGCCGAGATAGAGGATCGAGGCATAGGGCGGCGTGACCCCGCCCATCGCCGTATTGACGCCCATGATCGCGGCGAACTGCACCGGCGAGACGTCCATCGCCTGCATCAACGGCATCAGGAGCGGGGCGACGAGCAGGATCGCCGTCGTGTCGTTGACCACCATGCCGATCAGGAAGAGCAGCACGTTGATCATGATCAGCAGCAGGACCTTGTTCTCGGTGATGCCGAAGATCGCCTGCACGAGCTGCTGCGGGACGCCCTCATAGACGAACATCTGGCCGACGATCATCGAGAACAGGATCATCAGCATGATCGCGCCGACGGCGGTGGCCGCTTCCTTGCCGGCGAACAGGAAGTTATCGAGCTTCAGCCCTTTGTAGACGAGGAAGCCGACCGGCACGGCGTAGATCACCGCGAGCGCCGCCGCCTCCGTCGGCGTGACGATGCCGCCATAGATGCCGCCGAGAATGATCACCGGCATCAGCATCGCCGGGAAGGCATGGACGCCGCGCCGCGCCACCTCGCCGGCAAGGTCCCCGAGCGCCGGCTTTTCGTCCAGCACCAGGTTGAACTTGCGCGACATCCACAGGTTGACGAGCGAGAAGTTGACCATGATCAAGAGGCCCGGCCCAAGCGTCGCCAGGAAGCAGGCAAGGATCGAGGTCTCGGTGACCCAGCCGAACAGGATCATGCTGAGGGATGGCGGGATCAACAGGCCGAGGATCGAGGAATTGGCGATCAGGGCCGTGGCGTATTCGCGCGGATAGCCGCGCTTTTCCATCTCCGGGATCAGGAGCGGGCCGATCGCCGAAATGCCGGTGAGGCCGGAGCCGGAGATCGCCCCGATCACGGCGCAGCTCACCGCCGCGACGATGCCGAGGCCGCCGCGCACATGGCCGACAAAGGCGTTGACGAAGCGCAGCAGCGAGGCGGCGATGCCGCTTTCCGACATCACCGCGCCGGCAAGCACGAAGAGCGGAATGGCCAGCAGCACGGGGTTGCCCAGTTGCTGGAAGCCCCAGAGCACCATACCCTTCATGGTGACGTCGCCGAGATAGTACATCACCATCAGCGCGGCGCCGAAGCACCAGGGCAGCGGAACCCCGAAGGACAGGGTGACGACGAGGGCCGCGATGGCAATGAGCGCGATCTCGATCATCGTGCGCCCTCCCCCGCCAGGGCACGGACATGGCCGACCATGTGGATCGCCGTGTAGAGCATCATCAGCGCAAGGCCGATCACCAGCGCCACATCCGAATAGAAGGTCGGGATGTAGAGGGTCGGGCTCTCCTTCCACACGCGCCAGGCATAGCGGGTGAAGTCCCAGGCCCAGTAAAGCAGCCAGAGGCCGATGATCAGGCTGAGGATCTCGCCGATAATGGCAAGGATCGTGTGCTGCCGCTTCGTCTTGAGGAAGATCTCCAGCACGTTGGCCCGGATGTGGCTGTTCTCCCGCGACGCATTGACCGCCCCGAGAATGTAGAGCCAGAGCGTCGGATACATCATCGTCTCCTCCAGCCCCATCACCGGAATCTGGAAGACGTAACGCGTGAGTGCCTGAGCAAACTGACCGAGCGCCACGATGCAGATCAGCGTCGTCAGCAGGTATTTCGCAAACCGGTCCAAAACACGCCCCCCTCTCATGGCGGTCTTGCGAGCGCCACAGCAACCTCCATTGCAGTTGCCATTGTCGGATCTGCTATGGCATAAAATCAAATTAGAATTACTGCTATATCAATAAAGTCAATCTATGGGATGGACATGAACCTGTCATTCCGCCAGTTGCAGACTTTCGTGGAGGTGATGCGCACGGGCTCGGTCTCCGAGGCGGGCCGTTCCCTCGGGCGGACCCAGCCGGCGGTGAGCGCGATGATTTCGGGGCTGGAGCGGGAAATCGGCTTTCCCCTGTTCGAACGCGAGCGCGGGCGGCTGGTGGCCCGCCCCGAGGCCCATTACTTCCTGGAGGAGGCGGAATTCGTCCTGGAGCGCCTGTCGCACTCGGCGCGCACGCTGCAGGAAATCGGCAACCTGGAAAAGGGCAAGCTCAGGATCGCCTGCAATCCGGCCGCATCCGGCTTTTTCATGCCCAAGGTGGTGGCAGGGTTCCTACGCGGCCGCCCACAGGTCGAAGTCTCGCTGATGATGCAGTCGTCGGTGGTCATCACCGACTGGATCGCCTCGCAGCAATACGACATCGGCCTTGCCGAGACGTCCGAGCCGCGGCGCACGATCCGCTCGCAGGACTTCGTCTTTCCCGGGCTTTGCGCGATGCCCGCGGACGATCCGCTCACCGAACGGGAGGTGATCACGCCGGCCGACCTCGACGGCCGGCCGCTCGCCATGCTGTATGACGAGCACATCACCGCGGTACAGACCTACCGTGCCTTTCGGGATGCGGGGGCGCGCCTCAACCGCCGCTTCGAGCTGCGCACCTTCCTGCCGGCGCTGCAGCTCGTCTCGGAAGGATTGTGCTGCACGATCTGCGACAGTTTCACCGCCATCAGCCATGAGGAAACGTTCGGGACGTCGAGCCGCATCGTCTTCCGTCCCTTCGCCCCCGAACTGCACCACAACCTGTCGCTGATGACGCCCGCCAACCGGCCGCTCTCCATGCTGGTGCAGGAGTTCGCCGCGGAGCTGGCCGATCAGCTTACCGAGCTTGCCGCAAGGCGCGACTGGTAGCCAGGCCCGCGCAAAGCGTTGCGGAAGCCAGGTCGTGAACCCATCGATATGGCGGCTGGCTCGCCGAGCGCATCCCCGGCATCACCCGGACCTATCTGGCCCGCGAGAGCGCCGAGATGGATGAGGCGAAGCGTTGAGCGAAAACGGCGGCAGGGCGGCCTCAGGAGGCCTCCCTCGCCTCGCTCTCGATCAGCGGAATGACCGTGCGCTCCTCCTTGCGGGCGCCGCAGAGCAGCTCGACGGCACGGTCGGCAGCGTCCTGGAACGGCTCCAGCACCATGTCCGCCCCGGCCTTGAACATCGTCTCCGTATCGCTGGCGTGATGCGAGGAGACGGCGATCCGTCCGCCGAAGCCGGCGCTGCGGGCCAGTTGCAGCAGGGTCGTGCGCGGATCCTCCTGGCTGAGCCCGGTGACGTGGCTCGGCACGGTCGACACCAGCCACTCGGCATGGGACATCGGCAGTTCGGAGATGAACTCCGGATCGGTGGCGTCGCCGAACTCTGTCTCCAGGCCGAGTTCGCGCCAACGCCGCACCGCCAGCGGATTGAAGTCGACGCCGAGCACGCGGATGCCCCGCCGCTGCAGCCGCAGGCCGATCGCCGTGCCGAAGCGGCCGAGGCCGAAAACGATCACCTTGTGGCCGGTGTCCTCATGCGCGGATGCCTCGCTCGGCTCGCGCGGGGTGCCCCGGCGCTCGAACAGGCCGAGCAGCGGCTCGCACAGGGCATAGAGCTGGTGGGAATAGGTGATCATATAGGTCGAGGCGGCAATGGTGACGAGGCCGACCATCGTGACGAGGCCGAGCGCATCTTCCCGCACATGCCCGAGCGAGACGCCCATGGCGATGAAGATCAGCGAGAACTCGCTGATCTGCGCCACGGTCAGGCCGGCCAGGAAGCCGGTGCGCTTGCGGTAGCCCATCGCCCCCATGATCGCCAGCACGATCAAGGGATTGCCGATCAGCACGAACAGCGAGAAGATGATGGCGCCGGTCACATGCGCGCCCAGCAGCGACAGATCGAGCGTCGCCCCGAGCGCGATGAAGAAGAACAGCAGCAGAAAGTCGCGCAGCGGCGCCAGCCGCGCCGCGATGGTCTCGCGATAGGGCGTCGAGGCGAGCGAGACGCCGGCCAGCAACCCGCCGACCTCCTTGCCGAGCCCCACCGCATCGCCGATGGCGGCGAACATCGCCGCCTGGGCGATGGCGAAGATCACCAGCAGCTCCGGCGCCCGCGCCAGCCGCTCGGTCAGCGGGGTGGCGACGAAACGGACGAACAGGACCACCAGCGCGACCATGGCGATGCCGGAGACCAGCACCGTCAGCACCGAGCCGCCGCCATGTCCCCCCGCCCCCTCAGTGGCCGCGCCGATGCCGATGGCCGACAGCACGATCATCGCCAGCACCACGACCAGGTCCTGGACGATGAGGAAGCCGAGGGCGATCTGCCCGTGCAGCGAATCGATCTCGCGCTTGTCGGACAGCAGCTTGACGATGATGATCGTCGAGGAGAAGGTCAGCGCCACCGCCACATAGAGGCTCGTCGTGTGGCCGAGCCCGAGCGCAAGGCCGATCAGATAGCCGAAGAACGAGGTGAAGGCGACCTGGCCGAGCCCGGTCAACAGCGACACCGCGCCGAGCGAGCGGATCAGCTTCACGTCCAGCTTGATGCCGACGAGAAACAGCAGGACGGCAATGCCGAGCTCGGCGAGGAACGCGATCTGCTCGTCCGCATGGACGAGGTCCAGCGCCGAGGGTCCGGCAATCAGGCCGACCGCGATGAAGCTGACGATCAGCGGTTGCCGGAGCAGGATGCCGACCAGCCCGACGGCCGCGGCCATCACCAGCAAGGCGGCAATCTCGGCAAACGGAGACTGGATCAGCACGTCCATCAGGCACTCCTGTCCTCGGGCGACGCCATATCCGGCCGTGCCCTTGTCGCATGATTGTTCAGGAAGGTATCGAAATCACTGTCTGCAATCCGCCATCCCTTGCCGATGTCGATCGCCCGCAATTCGCCGCTGCGGATCCACAGCCGCACCGTCGCCTCGCTGATCTTCAGGCGCTCGGCCACCTCCCTGACTGTCTGATACTGCTCTCGGGTCATGGGTATGCCATTTTGCACGTGTTTGTCGCAGAATAGCGAAACATGATGATCCCCGCCTGATCCAGATCAAGGAAAGTGTCCTTTTCTCGTGTCTGTGTAGGTCGGGAACGGCGGAGAACACGCGCAATGAAGACAATCATGGTGGCCACCGATTTTTCCGAGCGGTCCGACCGCGCGCTGCGGCGCGCCACGCTGCTGGCACGGCAGACCGGCGCCAGCCTGTCGCTGGTTCATGTGGTCGACGACGACCAGCCGCAACGGATCGTCGACGCCGAGCGCGAGGTGGCGTTGCGCCTGCTTTACGAGCAGTCCGCGACGCTGCGCCGGATCGACGGGGTGGCTTGCGAGACCCGCGTGGTCCTCGCCTCCCCCTTCGCCGGCATCGCGCAGGCGAGTGAAGATGAGACGCCGGACCTGCTGGTGCTCGGTCCGCATCGCCGGCAGGTGCTGCGCGACGCCTTTGTCGGCACGACGGCCGAACGTGCCATCCGCTTCGTCGCCTGCCCGGTGCTGATGGCCAACGCGCCTCCGGTCGGCCCCTATCGCAACGTCCTGCTGGCCACCGACCTGTCCGATGCCTCGCGCGCGGCGATCGAAACCTTCCGCGCGCTTGCCTTGCACGGGCATGCGCGGCTTTCCGCCCTCCATGTCTTCGACGCCCCGGCGATCGGCCTTGCCATGGGCCATTCGCTGAACAAGGAGGACAAGGAGCATTATCTGGAACGGGAGCGGAACGAGGCGACCGGCAAGCTTGCGGCCTTTTTCGACGGGCTCGACATCGCGCCGGCCGAATATCTGGCGCGCCACGACGCATCGGGCACGGCCGACGAGATCCTGGCCGCGGCGCGGCAGGACGAGGCCGGGCTGGTCGTCGTCGGCACGCGCGGTCGCGGCGGCCTTGCCAAGTTCCTGCTCGGCAGCGTCGCCGAAGAGGTGCTGAGGAACGCCACGATGGATGTGCTTGCGATCCCGCCGGGTCCGGCCACAGCGGACGCCGGTTGACGCACGGCACGACGCCGGCCCGCAACGCGGGAGCGAAAAAGGGACGGCGGGTCGCCCCGCCGTCCGCGATCAGATCAGTCGCAGGCGGCGGTGACGATGATCTCGACCTTGTATTCGGGCGTAGCCAGCTTCGCCTCGCCGCAGGCGCGCACGGGCGCGCAGCCGGCCGGCACCCAGGCGTCCCACACCGAGTTCATCTCGGCGAAGTCGGTCATGTCCGCCAGCCAGATGATCGCCTGCAGCATCTTCTCGGGCGAGGAGCCGGCGCGGGCGAGCAGCGCCTCCACCTCAGCGATGCAGTCGCGGGTCTGCTCGGCGACGGTCGCGCCCTCCCCGACCTGGCCGGCCAGATAGACAACGCCATTGTGCTTGACGATCTGGCTCAGGCGCGTCCCGACATCGATACGTTCGATCATTCCAAGTCTCTCCTTGTGTGCCGACCCGGCCAGACGACCGGCGCGGCCCGTCCGCCCGGAATCGCCGGCCTCAACGACGGGCCGAGGGTCTGTCTGACAGGCTTCGGGCCAGCCATGCAAGGGATGATGGGAGCGCCGGGACGAAGGAGCCTTACCAGCCGGCGAATCCGGCAAGCAGGTTCTCGTCGACGCGCCCGTTTTGAACATCGTCAAGCGCCTGGCCCAGAATGGCGACGCCCTCCAGGGCCTGCGCCTCGGTAAGCGTCAACGGCGGCGTCAGTTCCAGGACATTGGAATGGACCCCGACATAGTAGAGCACGAGCCCCAACTGATAGGCGCGGTAGACCGTCAGTGCCGCCTGCCGCGATGCCGGCCGACGGGTGCCCCTGTCGGTGACGAGCTCGATCCCGAGAGCGAGACCGCGGCCGCGCACCTCCCCGATCAGCGGCTGCGTTGCCGCCAGCCTGCCGAGAGCCTCGAAGAGCACACGGCCTGTGGCGTTGGCATTCTCCGCCAGCCTGTCGCCCTCGATGGTTTCAAGCACCGCCAGAGCCGCGGCCGAACAGACCGGATTGCCGTGGACGGTCTGCAGCGAGAACGCCACCGCATGGTTCATCACGGTTTCGGGCCCGACGACGGCGGAGATCGGCAGGCCTCCGCCCAGTCCCTTGCCGAAGACGACGATGTCCGGCTCGATGCGACAATGCTCGAACGCGTTGAACCGGCCGGTGCGACCGAGTCCGACCTTCACCTCGTCGGCGACGATGAGAATGCCGTGCTTCCGGCAGATCGCCTCCACGGCCTGGAAGTAGCCGTCCGGCGGCACCAGCATCCCGCCGTCGGACTGAATGGGCTCGATGAAGAAGGCTGCGATCTGCTGCGGCGGGGCTTCGCTGGCGAGAGCCTGCTCCAGCGCCTCCAGCGCTTCCCGCTTTGCGGCTTCCGGACCGCCGCTGGCATAGCTGTCGGGATAGGGCACGAGCGTCAGCCCCGCGGCGCGCGCCCCCTGCTGGGCCGGATGGCCGGACACCGCCATCGAGCCGACGGTACCGCCATGATAGGCACCTTTGAAGGCAAGGATGCGGGGGCGGCCGGTTGCGGAGACGACCATGCGCGCGACGGTCTCGTTGGCATCGGACCCGGAATGGCCGAACCAGACGCGGCCGCGGGCACGCTCCGGCGCCAGCGTGAGCAGTTTCTCGGCCAGCCGCACGCAAGGCTCGTTGGCGCTCGACAGATAGCTGGCACCGGCCTGGTTCGACAGCGCCCGGTTCACCGCATCGCGCAGCGCCGGGTGGGAATGACCGAGGCTCGCAGCCCCCCAGGAGGCGGACAGGTCGAGAAGCCGGCGCCCATCCTCCCCGGTCAGATACGATCCGTGACCGCCTGTCACCGCCTGCGGAAAGAACCGCAGATGCGCCATCGTGGAGACCGATCGGCTTTCTCGGGCATAGAGACCAGACATCGGCGCGCGCCCTTTCACTTGAAGAAGGTCACGACCTCGTCGAGCTGCGCGACGTGGCAGTAGATCATGTTGATGATCTCGAGCTCGCGCCTGTGCAGCTCGTCCGTCGCGGCGGCGGCGCAATCATCGACGACGATCACCCCGAAGCTCTCGTCCGCCAGGCTGCGCACGGTGGACGACACGCACTGGTCGGTGAAGATGCCGCAACAGATGACGTCCTTGATCCCCATGTTGTGAAGGATCAGGCGCAGGTTGGTTCCGGTCAGGGCGCTGTCGGTCGTCTTGGTGATGACGATCTCGTCCGCCCTCGGCGCAAGCTCGTCGACGATCTGCCCCTCGGGCAGGTCCTTCGGCAACAGCAGGTAGTTGAAGCCCGGCTTCTTCTGGCTCAGCGAGCGGTCGCGGCCGTCGGGTTTCAGGCAGGCGATGCGGGCGAAGATCACCTCGACCTTGCGCTTGCGGCAGTCCTCGATCAAGCGCGCGGTGTTCGGGATGACGGTCTGGCGCATGCGATCATAAAAGGGCTGCCAGCGGGCGGTTTCCTCGGGCGTGTCCTTGGGCGCGAGATAGGTGTTCTGGATGTCGATGACCAGCAACGCCGTGGTTTCCGGGTCAAGGACGATATCCTCCGGCTCCTCGGCATTGGCATAGTAGAAGGAGCGATAATCGGTCTTCCAGGTCATGAACGTGTCTCCTTCCTGGCGCGGAGGCGGGCGAGGATGTCGCCGATCTCGCGACTTGGGAAAATGCCGCCGGGCTTGAGGATCATCACCGCGATCATGGCGAGCGCCAGCACGATTTCCGTCAGGCCGATGACCTGTCCGGCGCCGAACGACGTGGCGTTGAGCATGCTTTCGGTTCCGCGCAAGCCTTCATAGGCCACGGTTATCAGCACGGTTCCGACAACCGCGCCGGTTACGGTGTTGGCGCCGCCGACGACCAGCATGGTGACGATCAGGAAGGTCTCCTTGAGGTAGAAGGCCTTGGGCGAGAACGACGTGATGAAGTGCCCCCAGAGCGAGCCGCCGACGCCGGCGAGGAACGCGGCAAGGATGAAGGCGCGCCACCGCAATGCGGGAATGTTGGCGCCAAGCGCGGCGGCGGCGACCTCATCCTCGCGAGAGGCGCGCAACAGCTTGCCGGTGCGGGACTCCTTGAAGACCAGCGCGGCGATCACCGCCAGCACCGCCACGCTCGCCGCCGTGGGAAGGTCCGTCGTCCGTGGCAGGCCGAAGAGCGTGCGCGGACCGTTCGTCAGGGCGCTCCAGTTGTTCATCACCGTGTAGAGCACGACCAGCAGCGCGAAGGACGTGATGACGGCTGCCGCATCGGACAGGCGCATCAGCGGATAGGCGATCGCCGCCGCCACTGCCGCCGCGACCAGGCCGCCGGCGACCATCGCGAGAAGCGGCGAGACCTCGACGGCCGTCAGGAACGGGTAGAGGTCGGGCAGCGCCATCCCCTTCATCTGCGAGGGAATGGTGAGAACCGCCGATGTGTAGGCACCAAGGCCCATGAAGCCGATATGGGCGAAGGACAGGAGGCCCGAATTGCCCATGAAGGTCTGCAGACCCACCACAAGCACCAGCGAGATCATCAGGTTCGTGGCAATGCGGTCATAGAGGCGGATGCCGATGAGGTGGCTGCCGACACCGATGATCACGATGACGGCAAGCAGGACGAGGGCGGTGAGATGGGAGGGTTTCAAGGCAGCGCTCCTCAGGTCCGCTGCCCGCTCGCCGGGCCCTTGATGAGGCCATCGGGACGCCAAAGCAGGATCAGGATCACGAGTCCGAAGGTGAAGGCGTCGCGGAACTTCAGGAGATCCTGCGACAGGGTGTAGTTGAGCGTGGTGTCGATGAACGCCAGCAGGAAGCCGCCGATGACCGCCCCCGGCAGGCTGCGCATGCCGCCGATGACCGTGGCAATGAAGGCGACGAGCAAGGGTTCGAGGCCGATCCCCGGCACGACCGTGCCAATGCGGCCGATCCACAGGATGCCGACCACTCCGGCGAGAAAGCCCGACAGGGCGAAGGCCAGCGAGATGATGAGGTTCGCCGGAACGCCCAGCATGCGCGCCATGGTGAAGTTGCTCGCCGCCGCACGCATCGCGATGCCGAGCGTCGTCTTCCGCATCAGGAAGGCGACGGCCGCCAGCAGCACGATCGACGCGGCGATCGTCAGCAGGTTGCGGACCGGCGTGATGGCACCCGCGATCACCACCGTTTGCGAGAAAATCTCCGGCAACGGCACATAGCGGGGACGCGGCGAGATGAACAGAAGCGCCGCGTTCTGCAACAGGTTGGAGAACGCGAAGGAGGTGATCAGCACCGCCGTCACGGATTTGGCGCGCACGGGGCGGAACGCGGCATAATCCGTGAAGATGCCGAAGACGACCGCCATGGCCAGGGCAAGGACCGCCATGACAATCCAGGGCAAGCCGGAGCCGCCGGTCAGGTACAGCGTGTAGCCCGCGACCATGATCAGTTCGCCGTAAGCGAAGTTCACGAGGCGCAGGATGCCGTAGATGATGACGAGGCCGAGGGCCATCAGCGCATAGGCACCGCCAAGGCTCAGCACGTCGATGACGAATTGGATGGTGAACGCCATGCTCAGCCTCCCAGATAATGTGCGCTGAGATCGGTGGTCGACCTGATCTCGTCGGCGGTTCCGGAAGCGACGATTTTTCCGAGCCGCAGAACATAGGCGCGGTCGGCAAGGGCCAGCGCCTGGTTCACGTTCTGCTCGACCAGGAAGATGGTGAGGCCCGTCCGCTTCAGCGTGTCGATCATCTCGAAGATCCGGTCGACGATCGCCGGCGCCAGACCGAGGGAGGGCTCGTCGAGCAGCAGCACGGTGGGACGCGACATCAGGGCGCGGGCGATGACCAGCATCTGCTGCTCGCCGCCCGAAAGCGTCCCGGCCGCCTGATGCTTGCGCTCCGCAAGACGCGGAAAGAGCGTGTGGACCCGTTCGAGATTGTCGCGATTGCCGGCGCGGTCCCGGCGATGGATATAGGCGCCGAGCATCAGGTTTTCCGCGACCGTCAGATCGGGGAAGACGTCGCGGGTCTCCGGCACGGTCGCAAGGCCGGCACGCACGACCTGCTCGGGGCTGCTGGCGGTGATCGCGACCCCGCCCAGCGTGATGGAGCCGCCGGAGGCCTTCAACGCGCCGGCGATACATTTGAGCGTGGTGGACTTGCCGGCGCCATTGGCCCCGAGCAAGCTCACCAACTCGCCCTTTGCGAGATGGAAGCTGATGCCGCGAACCGCCCGGATCGAGCCGTAGTCCACGGAGAGGTCCCGGACATCAAGCATGGGTCGCCCCCTTGCCGAGATAGGCTTCGATAACCGCCGGATGGCTGCGGACATGGGCGGCATCGCCTTCCGCGATGGTCCGGCCGGACGCCAGCACATGCAGCCGGTGACACAGCCGCATGATCAGGCTCATGTCGTGATCGATGATGATGAGACCGAGCCCCCGGCTTTTCGGAAGCTCGGCAAGGGTGTGAAGCAGCGTTTCGGTCTCGGCATCGTTCATTCCCGCGGCCGGCTCGTCGAGCAGCAGGAAGCGCGGTTCGGCAGCAAGCGCTCGCGCGATTTCCACCCGGCGCTTGTCGCCATAGCTCAGGCTCTCGCCGAGTTCGTCGGCCTTCTCGCCGAGGCCGAATTCGCCGAGCAGGGTCCTGGTCCGCTCCCGCGCCTCGTCACGCGGCGTCCCCTTGGCCAACGCTGCGGCTTCGACATTTTCGAACACCGTCATCGCGTTGAAAAGCCGGACGATCTGGAAGGAACGGCTGACGCCCTGAAGGGCGATCTCGCGCGGCGAGAGGCCTGAAATGGTCGTATCGCCGATGCTGACACGGCCGGCGGCCAGCTTCACATGGCCGGTGATGGCATTGATCAGCGTGGTCTTGCCGGACCCGTTCGGCCCGATAAGTCCGACGATCTCACTGGTCGAAACGGCGAGAGACACGTGGTCGAGGGCGCGCAGGCCGGCGAACTCCACCGACACGTCGTTCAGCGCGAGGCGCGATTCTGACATGGCTTTTCCAAACGAAGATGGGCCGGCCCGTCAGCCGGCCCAAAAGTGCAATCAGGGCTTGGGAAGCGAGTCAGGCTTGCGCCAGCCGACGAAGCTCGGCGTGCCGCCCTTCAATTCGATCATCGCCGCGGCCTTGTTCGGAACGTGCCCCTCCTCGGCGGTGCCGTAGTCGAGATCGCCGGTCAGAAGCTTGAACTGGCCGTCCTCGAGAGCCTTGGCGAGCGCCGCGCCCTCGGTGGTTCCGGCGGCCTTGATGCCCTCGGCGATCAGCATGATCGTGTCCCAGCCCGTGGAGACGAAGGACGTGTCGGGTGCCGAACCATGCATGGCGGTGTAGAGCTCGATGAATTCCGCCATGTCGGGATGCGCCTCGGGGCCCATCCAGGTATGCGTGACGAAGAAGACGTCGTTGCCGAACTTCTCGCCGAGCGCCTCGTGCATCGCCGGATCGTCATAGGCGTCGCCGCCCAGCACGGGCGCGTCGTAGCCGACTTCACGCAGAGCGCGAATGATGATGCCGATGTCCTGACCATAGGACGAGACGAAGATGACGTCGGGCTTCGTTCCGAGCGCCTGCAGACGCGCAAGCTGCGCCGAGAAATTGTTGTCGCCGTTGGTATAGGTGTCTTCCAGCAGGATCTCGCCGCCATTCGCCTTGAACTGCTCGACGAAATACTTGGAGAGCGACTTGGTATAGGCGATGAACTGATCGGTGACGACATAGGCCGTCTTCCAGCCCTTCTCCTTGATCGCGAAATCGGCCGCCGCCGCCCCCATCGTGGTGTTCCACATGGAGAGCGTGAACTGCTTGTCGCCCAGCGACCACGACGAATAGAGCGGATCGGACGCGCAGGTCGAGATGCCGACGAGGCCGGCGGCCTGGGCTTCGCGGCTGGCGGGCGAACCGAAATCGAAATCGCAGGGCGCAACGATGACCGCCGCGCCCTTGTCGATCAGTTCGACCGCGACATTGCCGACCGTGACCGGATCGGACTTGCCGTCGATATTGATGAACTCGATCTGCTTGCCGAGCACGCCGCCATTGTCGTTGAGGTATTTCACCGCCACCTGGGCGCCGTAGTAGCCGGGCGTGTCGAGCGGAGCCTGAATGCCGGTCATCGACAAGGCGCCGCCGATCACGATCTTGCCCTCATCGGCGAGCGCCGCGGAGCCGGCCAGCGCCACGCCGGCGGCTGCCATCAGAATTCTGGACGTCTTCATCATGGTTGTTCCTCTTTTCTGGAAGGTGCCTTTCGGCTGCGAACTGACAAGCGGGCCTGCCTTCTTGGGCTTATTCGCCGCGTTCTCGGGTGTCTCCTTGGTCCTTTCCTCAATCCGCCTTTCGCTTACTGGCCGATCTCCTTCAGAAGATCGGCGGTCGAGATCTGCCGGCAGTAGCCTTTGATGGCGTTGAGCGAGAAGTCGTGACGCTCCTGCGAGTAGGTGCCGCAGGCGTCCGGCACGAGCGTGACCAGGTAGTTGAGGTCGCAGGCGTCACGAACGGCGGATTCGACGCACTGATCGGTGAGCAGTCCGCACAGCACGATCTGCTTCACGCCGAGATTGCGCAGCACATAGTCGATATGGGTCGAAACGAAGACGCTGGACGAGCTTTTCGGAAAGACGATTTCGTCCTCAAGCGGCGCCAGCTCGTCGATCACCTTGCCGTCATGCGATCCCTTCGCCACGTTGAAGCCGGTGATCTTGTAATCGAGGCTCCGGTCGCGGCCATCCTTCGTCAGACTCTCGATCGTGGTGTGCAGAACCTCGATCCCTGCCCTGCGGAACCCCGCCAGCAGCCGCTGCATGTTCGGGATCGCCACCTCGTGGATGCGCTTGAAATAGTACCCGTATTTGCCGGCGATATCCTCGTCCGAGACATCCTTGAACTCGCCGCCGTCCCGCAGGACCGAGAAGTTCTGGACATCGATAAAGAGGATCGCGGAGGCAGCCGGATCGAGCGGGATATCGCGTGTGGTCGGATGGGCTGCGGCCATCATACGCTTCCTTCAAGGCTTTGCGCCGCCAGACGAAGGGAGGCAGCCAGCCGGTCCGCCCACTCCCGCTGTCCGCGGTCATCGGTGATGAGATCGTTGCGCGTTTCGATCAGCACGTGCGGGATGCCGCGCCTTTCGCCGTGAACGGGTATCGTGTAGTCGGAGAGATCGTCGACGACATAGGGCTCGTTGAGCTTGACCGTGACATGCGGATTGGCGCGCGCGAACAGGTCGGCCAACCGTTCGGCAAGACGGGCGTCGCGATTGTACAGCAGGCCGAGTTCGAAATCCCGCCGGGCGCCCGTTGCGCGCATGACCGGAGTGAAACTGTGGACGGTGACGAGAAACAGCGGGCCGCCGCCGGCTTGCCGATCATCGAGCGCCGCCGCGATCGCGGCATGCAGCGGCCGGTGGATTTCCTTGAAGCGGCGGCGCCGGTCGATCTCGGCAACCTCCGCATTGGCGGGCACCACGGTGCCGTCGCTCTGCCTGACGACACAGCCGTCGGACTCGTAGGGACGATTGCAATCGATCACGAGGCGGCTGTAGCGCTGCAGGATGAGAGGCGCGTCAAGGCGCTCGGAAAGCCCCCGGGCAAGCCCCTCCGCGCCGACGTCATAGGCGATGTGCCGGTCCATTTCCTCCGGATCAATGCCGAGATCGCCAAGCGCCGAAGGCACGGCACGCCCCGCATGTTCGCAGATCAGGAAAATGGCGGATCGGCCGGAGATGTTGACCCATTCCACCGGATGCGGGTCGCCCGACTGCAGCAGTCCAGTGATGTCGGGATCTGCGAACCTGAGCATGGAGGACGGTATCCGTGAGGCGGCCAGGACGATCTCGGCACGCGGGGCTTCGATACCGCAAATCAAAGAAATTTATCGATCATAGTCAATCGCATTTTTCCATTTGACTAATTTTTTCCAAAAAGGGAATATCCGCTCCAACAAGGGGAACTCGCCAATGAGCGATGTGACTTCGTCTTCGACGATCCGCACAAGAATTCGGGAAGCATCCAGCCAGCTCACCGCAAGCGAACGCAAGATCGCCAACGCCATCCTTGCCGACTATCCATTCGCTGGTCTGGAGAATATTCAGGAGCTTGCCGCCAGGACCGGCGTCAGCGCTCCGTCGATCACGCGATTTGTCAGCAAGATCGGCTGCGGCGGGTTCCAGGATCTACAGAGGCAGTTGATCGCCGAGCTGAAAGCCGGACAGAGCTCGCCTGTCGACCTGATGTCCAGCCAGACCCCGGTCGGCCACTCGGATTTTCTTTCGGAGTATGTGGCGCGCCTCTCGGCCGTGATGCAGGAAATGGTCGAGACCGTGCCGCAGGCACAGTTCGACAGTCTCGCCAGCCTCCTTGCGGACCCAACCCGCAACATCTTCCTGCTTGGCGGCAGGGTGAGCGACTGCATCGCCTCGTTCCTGTCCGTTCATCTCCGGCAGATTCGCAGCGGCATCTATCACATGGCCGACAATCCCGAGTTCTGGCCGGAACATGTGTTGCGCATGCGCAAGAAGGACGTGGTGCTGATCTTCGACTTCCGCCGCTATCAGATCAGCCTCTCCCGGCTTGCGAAATCCATTGCGGAACAGCGCGGAGCGACGATTGTCGTCGTGACCGACAAGTGGATGTCGCCGGCGGCAAGACACGCCGATCACATCGTGGCGCTGCCGATCGATGCCGGCACGGCCTGGGATACGGCCGCGGCCGCCCTGGCCCTTGTCGAGGCACTGATCGTGCGCGTCTCCGAGACCGACTGGGAAGCCACACAAAAACGCATCAGGGACTGGGACGGCATTCGCTTCGCAATGCCCGGATACGACCAGGACAGACTGAACGGGGATGTCGATGAGACGTGAGGAAATGATGGTCGCCTGCTGCGGCGACCTTTCGGGCAAGGTACGCGGCAAGGCTTTCCCTGTGTCGCAGTTCGACAAGCGCCTCAAGCGGGGCGTCGGCTGGACGCCGACCAACGTGCAGATCACCTGCTTCGACGCGATCGCCGACAGCCCGTTCGGCTCGCTCGGGGATCTCGTGCTCATTCCCGATCCCGCGACCCGCGTCAGCATCGAGAGCGAGGCGGGAGCGCCGAACGAGAACTTCGTGCTCGGCAACATCCGCTATCTCGACGGCCGCCCCTGGGAGTTCTGCACGCGCTCGATCCTCGAGGCCGCGCTCGCGCGGTTGAAGACGGTTGCGGGCGTGACGCTGTACGGCGCTTTCGAACACGAGTTTCAGATCAAGCAACTGACCGGGGAGATCGGCAAGGCCTTCACGCTCGCCGCATTCCAGGAAGAGCGTCATTTCTGCGAAGCCGTCGTCGCCGCCATGCGCGATGCGGGCGTGACCCCGGACACGATCCTGAAGGAATTCGGCGCCGGCCAGTTCGAGGTGACGATGGGGCCGCAAAAGGGCGTGACGATCGCCGACCATTCGCTGGTCACACGCGAAATCGTCGGCCTCGTGGCGCGTGAACTCGGCTACGATCCGACGTTCACCCCGATCCGCGATCCTGCCGGCGTCGGAAACGGCGTCCATGTTCACCTGAGCATGCTCGATGATGCGGGCAATCCGGTGACCCACGATCCGCAGGGCAAGCACGAGCTCTCCGACGTCGCCGGCATGTTCGTCGCCGGGATCCTGAAATATCTGGATGCGATCATCGCCATCACCGCCCCGAGCGTCGTGTCCTATCTCCGGCTGACGCCGCACCGCTGGAGCGCTGCCTTCAACAATCTCGGTTTTCGGGACCGCGAAGCCTCGGTGCGCATCTGCCCGGTGTCCGACATCAGCGACATCGCCCGCGCCGCCCAGTTCAATTTCGAGTTCAGGGCAGCGGATGCGGCGGCCAACCCGCATCTGGCCCTGGCGGCGATCGTGCATGCCGGTGTCCAGGGCATTGAAGAGCGGTTGCCGGTACCGGAGGCAACGCAGGAGGATCTGTCGCTGCTCGACGCCGACGCCCTTGCCGACCGCGGCTTCATTCGGCTCCCGCAGACGCTCGAGGCCGCCCTGGAGCGGTTCGAAGGAAACCCGGTCGTTCGCGACTGGTTTCCCGCCGGGTTTACAGAAGTCTATGTGAAACACAAGAAGGGTGAGATCGCCTACCTGGACGGCAAGACGCAGGGCGAAATCTGCGCGGCCTACGAAGCGGTCTATTAGCGCGGCGACCCGCGCGATCCGAAACGCACCGCCGGTCCCCGAAGGGCCAAGCGACAGCCCTTCGGGATGCCGAAGACGTCACGCCACTCTATTTTTCCGAAACAAGCATCTGATATCCCTGGAGAAAGAAAATACTCGGGCGAGAATACCATGTGATCTGGGCCCTGGGGTCCCTGCCGCTCAGCGCAGAGCCCTTGGATTGATTTTTGGCCCCATGCGGCCTGGTTTCCCGGTCTCCATTTGATGGCGTGTTCGTACGGCGTCATGTTACCGAGCGCCGAATGTGGCCGGGTGCGATTGCAGTCCTTACGCCACCTGGCGATGCCCGGCCTCACCTGACCGAGGGTGGTGAACAGCGTCTCGTTCAGGCATTCGTCGCGGAAGCCGCCGTTGAACGCGTCCACCCCGGCGTTCTGGGCCGGTTTGCGCTCAAGCGAGGCGCGCGCCTGGATCATAGGCGATCCAGGAACTCAAGCACTCGGAGGGTGAGCAGTGCGGTCGCATCCGCGTCGTACGACGGAAGCGAGCTGTCAGCGAAGTAGTGCTGATCGCCTGGGTACAGGAAGAGTTCCGCCTCCGCGACTTTCTCCACCAACTCGCGGGCGGCGTCGATATCGCCCTCGCCGACGAACATCGGGTCATTGTCCATCCCGTGGATTTGAGCTGCCACGCCGTCCGGCCAAGGCCCGAAAGCCCACTCGCCAGTTATCGGCAGGCAAGAGTGGAAGAGCAAGGCCCCACGGGCGCCGGGCCGGGTCTGCGCAAGCTGCTGTGCCGGCAGCACACCGAACGAGAACCCTGCGTAGACAAGTTCGAGAGGCAATCCGTCGGCGGCTCTGACGCCGCGCTCCCGCATTTCATCGAATCCCGTCTCCCCGATATAGGCAAGCCCCTCGTCGATACTTTGAAAGGTGAGCCCGTTGAACAGATCGGGCGTGTGAACGACGTGCCCCCCGGCTCGCAAGTCGTCGGCGAAAGCGCGCACACCCGGGGTCAGCCCCTGCGCGTGATGGAACAGCAAGACCTCAGCCATATGGAACCTTCCGGTTGGATGATCGCGGGCATGTCTGACCTGCTACTGCGCGACGAATGCCGTCGACATGCAGAGAGTATTGGAGCGCGGATCAGGACGGAAGGCGCCCGCGAAACAAACTGCAGCCATCAGCAAGGCGCGATCTTGAGACTTCCCGGAAACCAGCCTCGTTCATCCAGGTGCGAGAGTGACTTTCGGGGTATGAGCCACCGTGTCGGTAGGGGTTCAAAAAAGTCAGGTTCATGAAAACGCCTTCGAACGGCCCCATCCCCATCGGCGAGGTGCACCGCCACGGTCCGCGGCCTTGTACTTTCGCCTTTGGTATCAGTGTCTTAAAAGCCGCGTCGGTGAGCTTGGGCACTCCCTACTCTGATTTTTGAATGCCATAAGAGATTGATTTTATTTCAAAAAAACTTGCTTTGCCCGTCAGCGTCGAGGAGTAGGCCGTCAAAGCTGGCGCAGTCAACGCTCACCCTGCCATCGCCGATCGCCGGGATGGCGGACGTCCAAGAGGCCATCCTGTGCTCTACGCGACCAGGCCCCGCATATGCTTCTCGAAGCGGAACATGTCGTCGTCGCCAGGCAGACCCGGCTCACTCGGACGGTGAGGATCCGGGTGGCCGGCGTGGTGGTATTCGACGATGTGGAAGCCGCAGACGTTGACGTAGAAGTGGATGTTGCGCTTCTCGAAGTAGGGCGTGTGGGTGATCCAGACCTGCGTATCCGGATATGCCGCCTCGATGGCGGCCCAGGCCTTGCGACCGATGCCGCGCCCCAGTTCATCGGAGCGCACGTAGAAAAAATCGAGCGAGTTATGCTGCGTTTCGGTGTCGATCGACACCACGGCGCCGCCGACCCAGCGGCCGTCTTCGAGAATCCGGTGAACGACGGCGTTCGGCGCCGCAAAGGAGGCGGCCACGTCGTCGTCGGACGGGATCGGGCCGTCGTCGACCGATCCGAAGGTTTCCACGACCGCGACCGCGAAGGCGTCCTGAAGATCTTTGCGGAAGCGCGGCAGGTCGTCCTCGCGCGCGATGTCGAGGGTTACCTGGCCAGTTGTGGTTGCGGATTTCATCAATATTCTCCGAAATCTATGTTGAGATGCGGCTGGCCATTGGTCACGTTGTGACCGCTTCGGCAGGTCCTTGCTTCGTTTTCCGCCCAGCAAATCGCATGATGAGCGTGAAGAAGACAGGCACGAAGAGCACGGCAAGGACCGTGGCCGAGATCATGCCGCCGAAGAGGCCCGTCCCCAGCGCGTTCTGCATCTCGAAACTCGGCCCCTTGGCGATGACCAGGGGCACGATGCCGAGCGTGAAGGCAAGCGAGGTCATCACGATCGGCCGCAGGCGGAGGCGCGATGCCGCTATGGCCGCCTCCCCGAGGCTCCTGCCCTCCGCGTGCAGCTTTCGCGCGAACTCCACGATCAGCACCGCGTTCTTCGCCGACAGGCCGATCAGCGTGATGAGGCCGACCTTGAAAAACACGTCGTTTTCCATGCCGCGCAGGTGCATCGCGATGACCGCTCCGAGAATGCCCAGCGGCACGACCAGCATGACGGACAGCGGAATGGCCCAGCTTTCGTAGAGCGCTGCCAGAACCAGGAACACCACCAGGAAGGAGAAGGCGACGAGGATCGGCGCCTGCGCCCCGGCCTGGCGTTCCTGGAACGACTGCCCGGTCCATTCCACGCCATACCCACCCTGCAACTTCGATGCGAGGTGCTCGATCTCGGTCATCGCAGCACCACTCGACACGCCCGAGGCGGCATCGCCGGAGATGCTCAGCGAGGGATAACCGTTGTATCGGTTAAGCTGGAGAGGGCTGACCGACCACTCCGGCGTGACAACTTCAGCCAGCGGAACCATCCCGCCCTTGTCGTTGCGCACGTGAAGCTTGAGGACGTCTTCGACCTGCATGCGGTCCTTGGCTTCAGCCTGTATGATGACCTGCTGAAGCCGGCCCGCACGCGGGAAATCGTTGATGTAGGTCGAGCCCATCGCGGCGGCAAGCGTATCGCTGATCATCGAGAAGTTGACGCCGAGCGCCCCGGCCTTCGCGCGGTCGATGTTGAGGCGGACGCTCGGACCGCTCGGCAATCCGTCGACCCGGACGTTCTGCAGGAGCTTGCTGCCTCCCGCCAGCTTGATGAGGTCGTCGGCAACTTCCTGCAGCGCCTCCGCCCCGTTGCCGCTGCGATCGACAAGGCGCATCGCGAAGCCGGACGTCGTGCCGAGTTCCTCGATGGTGGGCGGCTTCATCACGAGGATTTCGCCTTCTGTCGTTTCCTGCATCGCCGCGCTGGCAGCCGCCACTTCTGCGTCGGTGCTGCCCGTCCGTTCGCTCCAGTCGCGCAGCGTCGTGAACGACATGGCGGTATTTGGTCCAGATCCGGAGAAGCTGAAGCCCATGACGGAGAGGTTGTTCGCAATATCGGGACGCGTCGCGACATGGCGGTCGAAGCCTTCCACGATCGCCTTGGTGCGCTCGGCCGTCGCGTCGGCCGGGAGCGTGTAGGACGTCATGAATGCGCCCTGGTCTTCGTCGGGCACGAAGGCGGTCGGCAACGAACTGTAGCCGAAGGCCAGCGCGCCTACGATCGCGGCGTAGACCAGCATCACGCGCATACCGCGTTTCACCAGTGCTCCGACCCAGGCAGTGTAGCGGCCCGTCAGCCGCTCGAAACCGCGGTTGAACCACGCGAAGAAACCCTTGCGCTCGTGATGAGGCGCGACCGGCTTCAGGATCGTGGCGCAGAGCGCAGGTGTCAGGCTGAGAGCGAGGAAGGCGGAGAAGAGGATCGAGACCGCCAGCGAGACTGTGAACTGGCGGTAGATCGCGCCGACAGAGCCCGTCGCCAGGCCCATCGGCAGGAACACCGCGGTCAGCACCAGCGTGATGCCGATGACGGCGCCCGCGATCTCGCGCAGGGCGCGACGCGTGGCATCCCGCGGCAAAAGGCCCTCGGTCGCCATCAGCCGCTCGACGTTCTCCACCACGACGATCGCGTCGTCGACGATGATGCCGATGGCCAGCACCATGCCGAACATCGTCAGCGCGTTGATCGAATAGCCGATCATCCACATCACCGCGAAGGTGCCGAGCAGCGCGATCGGCGCGACGATCGCCGGGATCAGCGTGTAGCGGATATTCTGGAGGAAAAGCAGCATGATGAGGAACACCAGCACCATTGCTTCAACCAAGGTCTGGACGACCTTGGTAATCGAGATCTTCACGAAGGGGGCAGTGTCGTAGGAGACTGCATAGGCGACGCCGGACGGCATCGAGGGTGCCAGTTCGGCCAGCCGTGCGCGGACGTTCTCGGACGTGCTGACCGCATTGGCGCCGGGCGCGAGCTGGACCGCCGCCGCCGTCGCCTGCTTGCCGCCGTCGAAGATCGAGAAGCCGGAGGACTGGGCTCCGACCTCGATGTGGGCGACGTCGCCGAGCGTCAACTTCGATCCGTCAGGATTCGACCGCAGCACCACCGCTGCGAACTGCTCCGGCGTCTCGAGCTGTCCGCTGACGCTGAGCGGCACGCTGATCGTCTGGCCGGGGACACTCGGCTCCTCTCCGAGCCTGCCCGGAGCCACCTGGATGTTCTGCGTCTGGATCGCCTGGATGATCTCGGCCATCGACAGCGAGTAGGATGTGAGCAGAGCGGGATCCACCCAGACACGCATCGCGGCCTCCGAGCCGAACGACTGCACGCGGCCGACGCCTGGCACTCGCTTCAGCTCCGGCGAAAGCTCGCGGGCGAGATAGTCGTCGAGCGCCAGAGGATCGACCGCACCGTCGGCCGACCGCAGCGAGACGATCATGAGAAAACCCGAAGATGCGGCTTCAACCGACAGTCCAGCTCGCCGGACCTGTTCAGGCAGGCGGGGCTCGACCGACTTCAGACGGTTCTGCACGTCGACCTGAGCAAGCTCGGGGTCGGTCCCCGGCTTGAAGGTCACCGTGATGGAGGCGTTGCCGGAAGCGTCTGCCGAGGATTCGAAATAGAGGACGTTCTTGACCGCCGACAGCTCGCGCTCGATCGGCGCCGTCACGCTGTCGGTGACGGTCTGGGCGCTCGCGCCGACATAGCTCGCATTGATGCTGACGCTGGGCGGCGCGATCACGGGAAAGCGCGAGACAGGCAGTTGCGGGATCGCGACGATGCCGGCGATCGTGATGAAGATGGCGATGACCCAGGCGAAGACGGGGCGGTCGATGAAGAATTGGGGCATGGGGCGTCTCTACTGTGTGTCCGTCCGGACGACAGGCTGGTGCGCCACCGTCTGGAGCTTCATTCCGTCGGTCGCGCGATCCTGGCCCCGGACCACGACCTCGTCGCCGGCGCTGATGCCTGACAGGATCACGTACTGCCGGTCGACCAGCGGACCCAGTTCGACATTGCGGCGCCATGCCGACTTGTCGGCTCCGACGACCGTCAACTGCGGCCGGCCGGAGCTGTCACGCACGATGGCTTCCTGCGGCACCGTCAGGGCGTTGGGATGGACTGAGCGAGGGAGTCTTGCGCGAAGGTACATGCCGGGCAGCAGTTGATCATAAGGGTTCGGCACCTCGACGCGGATCGTAATGCTGCCCGTTCCCGGATCGACAGCGCTGTCGGAGAAACGGATGGTGCCTTGATACTCATAGGGCTTGCCCGTGATGGTGAGAATGTCGACCGGCAGCCCGCCCGCCTCGTCTGCCTGTCCGTTCGCAAGCGCCTCTTCGAGTGCCTCACGGCGCATCGACGGCTGGTGGACATCCAGGAAGAGGTGATCCAACTGCTGGACGACGGCCATTGGGTTGGTAGCGCCCGCCGTAGCGAGTCCGCCTTCGGTGATGAGTGCTTGCCCCACCCGCCCGGCGATCGGGCTGGTCACGGTGGCATGGGCCAGCTCGAGCAGGCGACGCGTCAGGTTTGCCCGCGCCTCTGCCACGCTCGCACGCGCCTGTGCCAGCGCCGCCTTCGCGTCTCCCAGGGCGGCGGCGGTCGCGGTCCGGCTTTCGGCCAAGGCCTTGATACGATCATGCTTGAGGGAGGCGTTGAGCTCGTCAGCCTCAGCGCGCGCCAGCACCGCCGAAGCGGCCTCCACATCGGCAGCGAATGGCGCGGGATCGATCTCGAACAGAGGCTGGTGGGCAGAGACCTCGGAGCCCTCCTTGAAAAGCACCTTGCGGACGATCCCGCTGACCTGTGGCCGTATCTCGGCGGTGCGCCGCGCGGACACGCGTCCCGGCAACTCCTCGTAGACGACGACGCGACGGGGCTGGACGGTCAAGGTCGCCACGCGTGCGACCGCCGGTTCAGCCTGTTCCCGCGCACTTGCAGCCTGAGACGCTCGCGGCTCCCCGTTGTCGGAACAGGCGGCGAGAACCAGCAAGGCAATGCCGAGAACTGTGCGGGTGAAGTGCCTGCGGGTACGCATCATCGGGACATCCTTCAAGACCATCGATCGCTCGAAGCGACGACGCCCATATCAACCCGGACCGTTTGCGCAGTGTGGAGGTTTTATGGAGACTTGATGGACGAGAGGCCAAAGCACTCGACGGCAGTCGCTACGGATGGCATCCCTTGAGCAGGAGAACGCCATGGCCGCCCTTGTCCTGATTGCCGAAGACGACGAAGAAATCGCTTCTATCCTGGACGCCTACCTCCAGCGGGAGGAGTTCAGGACCGTGCTCGCCCGCGACGGCCGCACCGCCCTCGATCTCCATCTCGCTTTGAAGCCGGATCTCGTCCTGTTGGATGTGAACATGCCCCGTCTCGACGGCTGGGAAGTCCTGGCGGAACTTCGCCGGCGCGGCACCACCCCAGCCATCATGATCACTGCGCTCGACAAGGATATCGACCGCCTTCAAGGTCTTCGCATCGGCGCTGACGATTACGTCGTCAAACCGTTCAATCCGATTGAGGTTGTGGCGCGCGCCAAGGCCGTGCTCCGGCGCTCGGGGCTGGCGACGGCGGGCGGCGTTCTGCGCGTGGGCGATCTCTCCATCGATCTCGATGGCTATCAGGCGAGCTTCGGGACGGGCAGCGAGGCCAGGCCGCTGGCGCTGACCCTGACCGAGTTCCGCATCCTCGCCCATATGGCGCGCAACCCCGGCAAGGTGTTTACGCGCGGCGAGCTTGTCGATGCTTGCCTCCCCGGATCGGACGCCCTGGACCGGACGGTGGACAGCCACCTCAGCAAGCTGCGCAAGAAGCTCGAACAGGCAGGGGCACACGGGCTCCTGCCCGGCGTTCGCGGCATCGGCTACAGATTGTCGGCGTGACGATGGACGCGCGCACTGGGCTGAGCCGTCAGATCCTTATCGCCATGTCAGCGATCACCGTCCTGGCTGGCATCCTCGTGTTCTTCGGCACCTATCTCATCTACTCGGTTTTCGTCGCCGTCTATCCATTGCCGGAAGCGGATGGCTGGCTGACATCACTTGACCTCGTGATCTTTGCCGTGTTGGTCCTCGTCACCCTTCCGATTGCCGCCTTGGTGGCGCTGCGGCTCGCGCGCCGCATCCTCGATCCGTTGGAGTCGCTGGCCCGCAGCGCTCGCCAGATCGCCGCTGGCGACCTGTCGGCCCGGGCTACGGCAAGCGACAAGGCGCTGGGCGAAACGGCCTCACTCGTCGGCGACTTCAACACGATGGCGCAGCGACTGCAGGACATGGCCGCCGACATGGCGCTGTGGAACGCGACGATCGCACACGAACTGCGTACACCGCTGACCATCCTCAAGGGGCGCCTCCAGGGGATCATCGACGGGGTGTTCGAACCGGACGAGCCCACGCTTCGACGGCTGATCCTTCAGGTCGACGGCCTCGCCCGGTTGGTCGAGGATCTGCGCACGGTGACGCTTGCCGATAGCGGCCATCTCGATCTCCGTATCGTGCCGACCCGCCTGGCCCAGGAGGTCGAGGAAATCGCCGCGCTCCTATCGCCCGATCTGGCTTCAAGCGGTTTCGATCTGGCGCTCGACCTCGACGACATCGTTGTCGACGCGGATGTGACACGCGTGCGTCAGGCGGTTCTCGCCCTGATCTCGAATGCGCGGCGCCACGCCATCCGGGGCACGATCACCATCAGCCTGAAGGCGGTTAACGGAACAGCGGTGCTCGCCATCTCCGACCAAGGACCAGGCATCGACACCGATCTAGTCGGCCGGGTGTTCGACCCGTTCGTGCGCGGCGATCCCGAGCGTGCGAAGGAAACTGGAGGAAACGGGCTCGGTCTCTCCGTCGTGCGCGCGGTCATGGAGGCGCATGGGGGAAATCTTCGGTACAGGACCGCGCCAGGCGGCGGCGCACTCTTCGAGATGGATTTTGCAGCATCCAAGGAAAAGCGCTCTGCCTTTGAGGCGTGTAGCTCGCTGGCTCGTAGCAGCGTCACCGACCCGCGCACCCGTTCTTAGCCCTGAGACCACGGCAGCTTGACTTGTGGAAGATTTGAGCGCTGACAGAAGGCTGGTTGGAATTACCCTGCACTTCAATGTGTTATGGCGTATCGGAGCGTAGAAATGGATACTGCCGGAGGGGCAAAAATCACTCCCACTCTATGGTGCCCGGCGGCTTCGAGGTGATGTCGTAGGTGACCCGGTTGATGCCCTCGACCTCGTTGATGATCCGCGTCGCGGTCTCGCCGAGGAACTCGTGGCTGAACGGGTAGTAATCCGCCGTCATGCCGTCGACCGAGGTCACCGCGCGCAGGGCGCAGGCATAGTCGTAGGTCCGCCCGTCGCCCATCACGCCGACGGTGCGCACCGGCAGGATCGCCACGAAGGCCTGCCAGATCTCGTCATAGAGCCCATGGCGGCGGATCTGGTCGATATAGACCGCATCCGCCTTGCGCAGGATGTCGAGCTTGGCCCGCGTGATCTCGCCGGGACAGCGGATCGCAAGGCCGGGGCCGGGGAACGGATGGCGGCCGATAAAGCTGTCCGGCAGGCCGAGCTCGCGCCCGAGCGCCCTCACCTCGTCCTTGAACAGCTCGCGCAAGGGCTCGACCAGCTTCAGGCCCATCTTCTCCGGCAGGCCGCCGACATTGTGGTGGCTCTTGATCGTCACCGACGGGCCGCCCGAGAAGGACACGCTTTCGATCACGTCCGGATAGAGCGTTCCCTGCGCCAGGAACTCGGCACCCTCGATGCTGTTCGCATGCTTCTGGAACACGTCGATGAACAGCTTGCCGATGGTCTTGCGCTTCACTTCCGGGTCGCTGACGCCCTCCAGCGCCGACAGGAACAGCTCCTGCTCGTCGGCATGGATCAGGCGGATATTGTAGTGGTCGCGGAACATCGCCACGACCTCCTCCGCCTCGCCGAGACGCAGCAGGCCGTGATCGACGAAGACGCAGGTGAGCTGGTCGCCGATCGCCTCGTGGATCAGCACCGCCGCAACCGAACTGTCGACGCCGCCGGACAGGCCGCAGATCACCTTCTTGTCGCCCACCTGCTCACGGATCTTGCGGATCGCCTCTTCGCGATAGGCGCCCATCGTCCAGTCGCCGGTGAAACCGGCCTGCCTGACGAAGTTCTCGTAGAGCCGCCGGCCGTTCGGCGTGTGGTGCACCTCCGGGTGGAACTGCACCGCATAGAAGCGGCGGGCCGGATCGGCGGTGATGGCGAAGGGCGCGTTGGGCGAGGTGCCGAACACTTCGAAGCCCGGAGCAAGCCGGCTGACATGGTCGCCATGGCTCATCCAGACCTGCTCGCGCCCGTCCTCGAACCAGCCGTCGAGGAACGGCAGCCGCTGCTCGGTCGGTGTCACATAGGCGCGGCCGAACTCCGCCGTGCCGCCGCCGCCGGAGATCTTGCCGCCCTCCACCTGGCCGCCAAGATCCTGCATCATCACCTGCTGTCCGTAGCAGATGCCGAGGATCGGCACGCCGAGCTGATAGACGGAGGCCGGCGGGCGCGGCGATCCCTCGCGGACCACCGAGTCCGGGCCGCCGGAGAAGATCACCGCCTTTGGCCGGAACTCGGCCAGGAAGGCGTCGGTGACGTTCTGGAAGGGATGGATCTCGCAATAGACGTTCAGCTCGCGCAGCCGCCGCGCGATGAGCTGGGTTACCTGCGAGCCGAAATCGATGATGAGGAGCTGGTCGGTCATGGGCAGCTAATAGCCAAAGCGCCGCAGGTTTTGAACAGGAATCTTGTCCTCCCGGCCCTGCGCCTGCCGCAATGCCGCAATCTCGCCGGACGGCTGCGGATAACTGCGGGAACGGGCGTGGGAACTTTGACCATGCGGGCGAAGCACCCTACGCTCCCGCAATGACCTGCCCTCCGGAGGCGCGGCCGAATCGCCGCGACCCGAGCCGGGGAAGCACAAGCGCGGCTCAGGAGCCCACCCGATCCATGGCCTCATTCCTCTCGCCGCCCGAAGCCTCCGACGCCCTCATCGCGGCCGCCGCGCGCGAGGCCGCCGGCGACTTCGACGGTGCGCTCGACATCTACCGGGCGCTGATGACCCGCGACCCGGACGATTTCGAGGCCCGCTACCGCGCCGGCACCGCGATGATGCGCAAGGGCGACCTCGACGAGGCGGTGACGCTGCTGCGCCAGGTGGTGTTCTCCCGGCCCGAGCACGGCCCCGCCCGCGCCAATCTCGGCAATGCCCTGCTGCTGCTCGGCCGCGACGAGCAGGCCCGCGAGGCGTTTCTCGCCGTGCTCGACTTCGACCGCGACAACCGCAACGCCCTCTATGGCCTGTCCACCATCCTGATCCGCTCCGGCCGCCACGCCGAGGCCGCGCCCCATGCCCGCCGCCTGCTCAAGGCGATGCCGGAAAGCGCCGCCGCCCTCACGCTCGACGCCGATGCCCAGGCGCCGCTCGGCAATGTCGCCGCGGCCATCGCCCAGTACCGCCAGGCCCTGCGCCTCGACGAGACCTATGTGCCGGCGCTCAAGGGACTTGCCCGGACCCTGTTCCGCCAGGCCCGCGTTGAGGAGGCTCTCGACGCCGCAACCCAGGCGGTGGTGCGCGGGGCGGCGGATGCCGAGATCATGGCGCTGCTCGGCTCGATCCATCTTGCCGGCGAGCGCTGGAGCGAGGCGATCGAGGCCTTTGCCGGCGCGCAGGAGCTCGAACCCGACAATCCCGACCACCCGATCCAGCTCAGCCATGCCTGCCGCAAGGCAGGCGACCTGGCCGGCGCCCTGTCCAATGCCCGCGCTGCATGGGAGCTGGATGGCGACAACCGTGCCGCCGGCAACGCGCTCGGTACCGCGCTCGCGGCCGCCGGCGCCGGGCTGCAGGCGCGCAGCGTGCTGATGGCTGCGGGCCAGCGCGACCGGGTGCCGGAAGGGGTCTGGCGCGATCTCGACGTGCTGGTGCCGCAACTCGAGCGACAGGCGCTGGAGCGGGCGCAGGAGGCCGCCGAGCGCGCCGAGCGCCTGCTGTCCGAACGACAGCAGGACGACGCAGCGGCCGCAGTCGCGCCGACGGGACCCGCAGCCGAGGACATTGCCCCGCAGGGCGCGCAAGAGGCTGCGCAGACGGACACCGACCCACCGGGCGAGACGCGACGGGACCAGGAGAACCTGCCGCTCTTTCCCGGCATCTGACGAGGGCCCGGCATCTGACGAGGGTCCGGCATCTGACGCAGGACGGCGACGGTCTCAGGCTTCCTCGCGCCGCCGCAGCAAGGCGATGAAGAAGCCATCGGTCGCGGTGCGCGCCGGGCTGAGTGTCGCAAAGCCGGGCGCCTCGAAACGCGGACGCGGCGCCGCCTCCCCGAACAGCTCCGTCCAGCGCGACTCCAGCGAGATCGCCTCGAAGCCGGGAACCTCGGCCAGAAAGCCCCGCACCTGCTCGCCATTCTCGCAAGGCAGCAGCGAGCATGTGGCGTAGAGAAGATGGCCGCCCGGGCGCACATGCCGGCTGGCCGATGACAGCACCTCGTGCTGCTCGCGCACGCGCGCGGCCAGCGCGTTGGGCGTGATGCGCCACTTGGAATCCGGCCTCCGGCGCCACACGCCGGTGCCCGAACACGGCACGTCGACGAAAACGAGATCCATCCGCCCTTCCAGGTCGGTGAGGGTCGCCGCCTCCGGGTCTCGCACCTGGACATTGCGCGCGCCCGCCCGCTGCAGACGCTCGAAGATCGGCGCGAGCCGCAGCTTGCTGGCATCATGGGCGTAGATCTGCCCGCGGTTGCCCATCGCGCCGGCCAGCGCCAGCGTCTTGCCACCGCCGCCGGCGCAATAATCCAGCACCTGCGCCGGCTCGACGGACGCAGCAACGAGCGCCGCCACCTGGCTCGCCTCGTCCTGCAACTCGAACCAGCCCTTGCGGAAGCCCTCTTCCGCCTGAACGTGCGGCGCCCGCTCCTTGCCGAGCGGCGGCTCGATCCGCAGCCCCACCGGCGAGATCGCCGTCGCGTGCAAGGAGAGGTGAGAGAGCTTGCGCAGCAGGCGCTCGCGGTCGCCCTTCAGCAGGTTGACGCGCAGGTCGATCGGCGCGCGGGCGGCAAGCGCCCTGCCCTCCTCGACCGCGGCATCGCCGAAAGCCTCGTGGAACTGCGGCCACAGCCACTCGGGAATGTCGGCCGCCACATGCGGCGCCATCTCGACCGGAGCCTCTGCGGCAAGCCGCGCCGCCTCGTCCTGCGTCACCACCTCGGGCGCGAAACGGTCGCCATCGAGCACCGCGGCAAGACCGTCGACGCCGAAGCCCCAGATTCGCGCATAGGTGGCCAGCACCAGCGCGCGCGGGCTCTCGTCCTGCATGATCGCAGCCAGCGACAACCGCCGGCGCAGCGCATCGAACACGAGGTTGCCAATGACCAGCCGGTCGCCGGAGCCGGCAAAGCGATGCTGCCGGCCCCAATCGCGCAACGCCTCCTGCACCGGCCGGCGCGCCTGCTCGACATCGCCGAGAATCTCGATTGCCGCAGCCAGGCGGCCTCCGTCCTTCATGCTTCGTGTCCTCGAAATCCGTCCATGCGCGCCAGCAGGTCGCGACATCGCCCGCGTCGCGCCGCTGCCCGACGGCACGACGCCAAAGACCCTGCCAGCCGATCCCGGCCTGACCGGGACTGCACCCTTTCGGCTGCTTTAGCCGATCCTCCGCGCCTTGCCAATGTCTGGCACCGCCGCGACAGGGTGGCGTGGCATGTCGTTTTCGCGAGCAGCCTTCACCCTGGGATTGTTTGAAAGTCAACCTTAAGTAGTGACGCCTCGATATTATTGACAGAGCACACCAAACATACAACCAATACGTGCTTATGAGTAGAATACAAATAACGCTTCCATAACGTCACTGAGTGCCAAATCTTGTTTATCGGAGGAGGATGCCATGAAAAGCGACATCAGACAGCCGACCGAAAGTACATTTACCGACCCGGATAAGGAAATTCGGGCGTGGAAAGCGTTCTTCTCCTATGCCGCCCAGGACGTTGACGGAGCCTCGCCCGAGTTGCTCGTCGCCTGCGCCCATCGCCTTCTGGAGATGTCGCGGGAACCCCGCGCGCCGCGCCGCGGCGGCCGGCGGCGCGGCCCACAGGCGCAGGTTGCGGACGCCGCTCTCGGGTGATCGGCCGGCACGATCCGGAAAAACCGGTCCGGAAAACGACACCGGGCGGAAGATCTCTTCCGCCCGGTGCCGGCTGATATTTCTTCTCGACCGTCGCCGTCCTCAGACGCCGCCGGGGTAGTTCGGGCTCTCGCGGGTGATCGTCACATCGTGGGCGTGGCTTTCACGCAGGCCCGCGCCGGAGATCCGCACGAAGCGCGCCTTGTCCTGCAGATCCGCGATGGTACGGGCCCCGACATAGCCCATGGCCGCGCGCAGGCCGCCGCCGAGCTGGTGCAGGACGCTGGCAAGCGGCCCCTTGTAGGGAACCTGACCCTCGATGCCTTCCGGCACCAGCTTCAAGGTGTCGCGCACTTCCGCCTGGAAGTAGCGGTCGGCGGAGCCCCGCGCCATCGCGCCGACGGACCCCATACCGCGATACGCCTTGTAGGAGCGGCCCTGGTGCAGGTAGACCTCGCCGGGGCTCTCGTCCGTGCCCGCCAGCAGCGAGCCGACCATCGCGGCGGAGGCACCGGCCGCCAGCGCCTTGGCAAGATCGCCCGAGAACTTGATGCCGCCGTCGGCGACGATCGGCACGCCGTCCTTCTCGGCAACCGCGCAGGCCTCCATGATCGCGGTGAGCTGCGGCACCCCAACGCCGGCGACGATCCGGGTGGTGCAGATCGAGCCCGGACCGATGCCGACCTTGACCGCGTCGGCACCGGCGTCGATCAGCGCCCGCGTGCCGTCGCCCGTGGCGACGTTGCCGGCAAGGACCTGCACGGCATTCGACTGCGCCTTGACCCGGCGCACCATCTCCAGCACCCGCTCGGAATGACCATGGGCGGTGTCGACGACCAGAAGGTCGACGCCGGCATCGATCAGCCGCTCGGCCCGCTCGAAACCCTCCGGCCCGACGCTGGTTGCCGCCGCGACCCGCAGTCGGCCCTGCTCGTCCTTGGAAGCGTTGGGGTTGAGCTGAGCCTTCTCCATGTCCTTGACGGTGATCAGACCGATGCAGTGGTTGCGGTCGTCGACCACCAGCAGCTTTTCGATGCGATGCGCATGCAGCAGCCGCTTGGCCTCGGCCTGGCTCACACTGTCGCGCACTGTGACCAGCCCTTCGCGGGTCATCAGCTCGGCGATGCGCTGCGCCGGATCGGAGGCGAAGCGCACGTCGCGGTTGGTCAGAATGCCGACCAGCCGGCCGACATGATGCCCGCCCGAGCCGCCGTTCTCGACCACCGGCACGCCGGAAATGCCGAAATGCTGCATCAGGTCCAGCGCTTCCTGCAGCGTCGCCTCGGGGCCGATCACCAGCGGGTTGACCACCATGCCGGACTCGAATTTCTTGACCTGGCGGACCTGCTCGGCCTGCTGATCGATGGTCAGATTGCGGTGAATCACGCCGATGCCGCCGGCCTGGGCCATGGCAATGGCAAGCCGCCCCTCGGTGACGGTGTCCATGGCGCTCGACAGGATCGGCAGGTTGAGCTCCAGCTCCCGCGTCACCCGGGTACGAAGATCCGTTTCCGCCGGCAGGACCTCCGAATGGCCCGGCATCAGCAGGACGTCGTCGAAGGTCAGAGCCTCCGTACCGTGAATGGACTGGTAGAATGCGGGCATCGGCCAATTCCCCTTTCAGGAAAAACGACCCTGGTCCGGACGGGAGGCGTCCGGAGGAGCGGTCGCAGATGGGAGAAGTTGGCGCGGGTCATTAACACGCGTACGACGGGAAGGGAAGCGCGATCACGGAAGGACTTGTCCCTTCGCGGTCTTTTCTTAACCGCACCGATGCGGCGAGTGTCTTTCGCTCAGTCCTTGCGGCCGCGAAAACCCTTCGCCAGAACATAGAGTTCCGGGCTTTCCTTGCGGCTTGCCGGCGGCTTGATGTGATGCACCGTCTGGTAGTCGCGCTTCAGCTCGGCGAGCTGATCGTTCTCGGCTCCGCCGCGAAACACCTTGGACAGGAACGCCCCGCCCGGCGCCAGGGTCTCGCGGGCAAAGAGGGCGGCGACCTCGAACAGGTGAGTCGTGCGCAGGTGGTCGGTCTGACGGTGGCCGGTGGTGGGCGCCGCCATGTCGGAGATCACCAGGTCCGGCGCGTGGCCGCCAAGCGCCTGCAGCAGGGCCTGCGGCGCGTCGTCGTCGAGAAAATCCTTCTGCAGCAGCACCACGCCGGGGAGCGGCTCCATCTCCAGATAGTCGATGCCGACGATCAGCGGATCCTCGTCGGTGGACCCGGTCTTCGCCGCCGCCACCTGGCACCAGCCACCGGGCGCAGCACCCAGATCGACGATCCTCTGACCCGGCTTCAGCAGCTTGTGCTTCTCGTCGATCTCCAGCAGCTTGTAGGCCGCGCGCGAGCGATAGCCGTCGATCTTCGACCGGCGAACGTAAGGATCGTTGAGCTGGCGCTGCAGCCAGCGGGTGGAGGAATTCGACCGCTTGCGCGCGGTCTTCACCCGCTCGAACATGCCGCGGTCGCCGCGTCCGCGGCCCGAAGTGGTCATTGCCTTGTCCTATCTCGTGCGCCCGCGCGGGCGCTGTCGGTGCGGCGGCTTTCGGCGCCAGACATTGTCGGCCGCCATAAGCTCCATCAGGATGCCCTCGCGCAAGCCCCGGTCGGCGACACGCAGCCGCTGGCACGGCCAGCGCCGCCGGATCGCCTCGAGGATCGCACAGCCCGCCAGCACGAGATCGGCCCGGTCGGCGCCGATGCACGGGTTGTCGACGCGCTCCTCATACGGCATCGCACGCAGCCGCTCAATCATCGCCGAGACATCCTCGGTGTCCATCCACGCCCCGTCGACCCGGCGCCGGTCGTAGCGCTTGAGGCCGAAATGCACGCCGGCCAGCGTCGTGACGGTGCCGGATGTGCCGAGCATGTGCACCTTGCCGTCGCAGATCGCCGCGCTGAGTTCCCGTCCCAGCGAGAAGGCCTCCAGATGCGCGCGGGCATCGTTGACCATCGCCTCGAACGTGTCGGTCGTGACATGGCGTCCGCCATGGCGTTCCGCAAGGTTGACGACGCCGACGGGCAGCGAGATCCAGGCGCGGATGAAGCGGGTGAGCGCCACGCCGCGCGCGCCGCAGCGGTTGCGCAGGTCCAGCCAGACGATCTCCGACGATCCGCCGCCGATGTCGAACAGCACCACGCCATTGGCATCCGGACACACGAGCGACGCGCAGCCCGCGACCGCGAGCCGCGCCTCGGTCTCCCGCGAGGCGATCTCCAGGGCAAGTCCGGTTTCCTGCCGCACCCGCTCGATGAATTGCGGCCCGTTTTCCGCCGCGCGGCAGGCTTCCGTGGCGATCAGGCGGAAGCGATCGACCCCCCGCTCCTCCAGCTTGTCGCGGCAACAGACCAGCGCTTCCAGCGCCCGCTCCATCGCCGGCTCGCTCAGCCGGTTGGTATGGCCCAGCCCCTCGCCCAGCCGGACGATGCGCGAATAGGCATCGACCACGCGAAAGCCGCGCTGCTCGGGCCGTGCCACCAGCAGGCGGCAATTGTTGGTGCCAAGATCGAGCGCCGCATAGAGCCGCCCCGGCGGCTCCGCCTCTGGCCCGGCTACCGCATGCCCATGCGGCGGCGGCCGGTGGGCCACGGGTTCGTCCCGCCCGCGCGCCGGCAGCCCGGACGCGCAGTGGGGCACCGGCGCGCGCACCGGCTCAACCGGGCGGTCGTGTTTTCCCGAGCCCTCGCCATGGCTGCCGGGGCCCGATTGCCCAGCCCCCCACCCTGCCTGCTGTCCGGTCGTCGGCACACCACGCCGCAGCGCCGCAGCGTCCCGCGCCCCTGGTTGCGGCTGTTCCTTGTACCGGATCGCGGCCCTGCCGGCCTGCGGCGCAGTCTGCGCGCGCGTTGCCGGCTCGGCTTGGCCCGCCGTCTCGGCGGGTGTCTGCCCTTCGGCCCGGCTCGCAGCCGTTCGGCTGGCATCCGTGCGGCTGGCATCTGTCTGGCTGGTGTCCGTCCGGCTGGCATCGGCACGCCGCTCCGCCCGGTTGGGGCGGTGGCGCTTGCGCGCCCGCTTTCGGCTGCCCGCGGATGCAGCTTTCCCGTTCACGCCCCCTAGTGGTGGCGCGCCGACGGCGTTCGCTCCGGCATCCCGGTCTCCGGCCGTGCGTGCCGCACCTTGCCCGGAGCCCCCGGCCGGGGCGCCAGCGGCGCCCTTCGGCCTGCGTCTCTTCCGGGACCTCTTGCGCTTGGCGGGCCCTGTGCCGGCGCCTGTCGCGTCGCTCTGTCCCGGTGTCGAGCCGGGATGCAGCCGGCTGTCGCCCGGCTCCATCTGTCCCGATTCGCTCACAGTCTGTCCTTGCCGGCACCCATGGGTGCCTCTGCCTTCCTGTGGCAGCCTCATCGTGGCCGCCGCCAGAAAACGCATTGTCGTTGGGGAGAGTTTACCACCATATCCGCCGCCCGCAACGTTCTGCCCCACGGGAAGCCCCCGACAGCCGCAAATCCGATGGCATGCGACGCCGCGCGCGCGCGGCCGGGCCTTGCGCGCGCCCTCTGCCAACCCCGGATATGCACAGGCTGGGGCAGCATTTTTTCCAAGGACCGGCATCCGTGCTTGACAGCGCAGGCCCGGATTCATAAAAAGCCCCCATGGATGCGCTGCCGTTCGCGCGGCAGGCGCCGGTGAAGCTTTTTCCTGAAGGGCATCTCCGGCCGGACTGCATCGCCAAAGGCTCCAGAGCCGGCATGGCTGTTGCAGATCCAGATGTCCGGTCAGATCCGGACACAGCATCCATCGGCATTGGGGAATAGGTTAACGGTAGACCCACGGACTCTGACTCCGTTAGTCCTGGTTCGAATCCAGGTTCCCCAGCCAACCTCCCTGTCTCATAGGCTCACCCTCCCCGCCAGACTTGCCCTTGCCCGCGGAGCGTCCCGTACGGCATCTGTCATCGCGTGTGCAAGCATTCTAGTCCGCGGCCTCAGTCCACGGCCTGAAGGGCGCACTACCTCCCACACAGGCTGCGTGCAGGCCGCGCGCGCCGCTGCACCGCGCCGCAAGGGCGGGCGGACGGGCCCGCCCGCGTCAGGCGCCGCCCCTCGCTTTGACGGCATGGGTCAGGACGGCGCCCATCTCGTAATAGGCCTCGCGCACGGGAACTAAGCTCTCGCGGTGGCTGGTCACCGGCGCGACGGGCAGGACGGTGTCGTCGCCGGTCAAAAGCGCCTCGGCCGCAAGCGTGCCGAAAGTGGTGCCCGGCCCGATCCCCCGGCCGGAATAGCCGAAGCAGGCCAGGGCCGAGGTGCCGAAGCGCAGGATCTTGGGGATGTGATCGCCGGTCATGGCGATGCGGCCGGACCAGTCATGTTCGAACGGCAGGTCGCCCAGTTCCGGGAAGGTCTGACGCAGCTTGCGGCGCGCCCAGCTCATGTGGACAGCCCGTCCCGGCCCTTCCAGATTGCCGATGCCGCCGATGATGAAGCGGCCCTGCGCGTCCATGCGGAACGAGGACATGACCAGATCCGTATCCCAGCAGCCCTGGCGCCCCGGCAGGATGCGCAAGCGCAGGTCCTGCGGGATCGGCACGGTCGCGGCCTGGAAATAGTTGACGGCGACGATCTCCGGGCGCGTGCCCATGTCGATCCCGTCGAAATAGGCGTTGGTCGCCAGCAGCAGGCTGCGCGCCCGCACCGGCTGGCCGTTCACGCTCAGATGCCAGTGCTGGTCCTCACGCCGCACCCGGCTGACGCGGCTGTGCTCGAACACCCGCGCCCCCGCCGAGATTGCCGCCTGCGCCAGACCCAGCGCATAGGACAGCGGCTGGATCGTACCCGCACGCGGATCGAACAGCGCGCCGTGAAAGGCCCTGCTGCCGGTGCGGCGGGCCGCTTCCGCCGCATCCAGCAGTTGCAGCGGCCAGCCGAGGGCCGTGCCCTGGCGGTGCCGCTCGGCCAGATCGCGGAAGCCGGCAGGCGCATGAGCCAGATGCAGCGTGCCCTGCCGCGTCGCCTCGCACTCGATGCCTTCGCGCTCGATCAGCGACCACACCCGGCGCGGCGCATCGGCCAGCAGCGCCATCAGCCGCCCGCCCGCCTCGGCGCCCATTGCCCTGACGACCTCCTCGGGCGGCAGCCAAAGCCCCGCATTGACCAACCCGACATTGCGCCCCGAACCACCGTGGCCGAGCGTCTCGCCCTCGAACACGGCGACCGAGGCGCCGCGCCGCGCCCCTTCCAGCGCCGCGGCCTGGCCGGTGAAGCCGCCGCCGATGATCGCCAGGTCCACGTCCAGCGGGCGGTCCAGCGCCGGTGCCTCGACCCGAACAGCAGAACTCGCCCGCCAAAGATTTCCCTTGCTGGTCATGGAAGCGTCCCCGAACGTGCCCGCCTGATCCGGGCGATTTGACATTGGCGTGAGCATAAATCGCGAAACCTGCTAAAAAAGCGCGATTTCGTCACCGATACTCAAGGAAAACTCACATGATCGCGCCGCGTCGGTTCCTGCCCTCGATCCCGTCGCTGCTGGCGCTGGAAGCGGTGGACCGGCTGGGGTCGGTGACGGCAGCGGCGCACGATCTGGCGCTGACCCATTCCGCCGTCAGCCGTCAGTTGACCGTACTGGAAGAGCAGCTTGGCGTCGAACTGCTGCGCCGCGAAGGGCGCGGCGTCCGGCTGACCGACAGTGGCCGCGACTATGCCCAATCCGCGCGGAACTGCCTGCAGGATCTGGCCGACGCCAGCTTGCGCATCCGTGCCGCCGGGACGCGGATCAGCCTGAACCTTGCCATCCGCCCGGCCTTCGGCATGTCCTGGCTGGCGCCGCGGCTGCGCATCTATGCCGCGCGCCATCCCGACATCTCGATCAATCTCGGCACGCGCTTGACGCCTTTCGACTTCGCGCAGGAGCGCTTCGACGCGGCGATCCACTTCGGGCTGCGCGACTGGCCGGGCATGTGCTGGCTGGATCTTGCCGGCGAAGAGGTCATCCCCTGCTGTGCCCCGGCCCTGCTCCCGGATCGCATCGACGATCCGCAGGCGCTGCTGGCGCTGCCGCTTCTGCATCTGGAAGGCCGCCCCGGCGCCTGGGAGGAGTGGTTCCAGGCCCAAGGAACCGAGGCCTCGCGCCTGCGGGGCATGCTGTTCGACCAGTTCGCCACCCTGGCCGAGGCGGCGGTGCTGGGCTTTGGACTGGCCCTGTTGCCCCGCCCCATGGCCGAGGCCGAGTTCCATCGTGGCCGACTGGTGCCGGCCTTCGATCGCTATGCCCCCACGCAGGGCCGCTATGCGCTGGTCTGGCCCGAGGCGCGCCCGCCCTCGCCCGCCCTGGCGGATCTGATCGCGCTGCTTGAGGAGCTGCGCGAGCCCTGATCCCCGGCAGTCTCGCGCCGGGGGAAACACAACACGGCCGCCACTGGGCGGGAGCCCGGCGGCGGCCTGCATCGCGGGGTCTTGCCTCGCCTCAGATGTCGAACTTGACGCCCTGGGCCAGCGGCAGCGCGGTGGAGAAGTTGATCGTGTTGGTCGCGCGGCGCATGTAGCCCTTCCACGCGTCCGAACCGCTTTCACGGCCGCCGCCGGTCTCCTTCTCGCCGCCGAAGGCGCCGCCGATCTCGGCGCCCGAGGTGCCGATGTTCACGTTGGCGATGCCGCAATCCGAGCCGGCGGACGACAGGAACATCTCCATCTCGCGCATATCCAGCGTGAAGATCGAGGACGACAGGCCCGCGCCCACCGCATTGTGCTGGGCGATGGCGTCGGTCAGGTCCTGGTAGCGCATCACATACAGGATCGGCGCGAAGGTCTCCTCCAGCACCGGGCCGGTCTGGCTGGGCATCTCGACCAGCGCCGGGCGGGCGTAATAGCCACCCTGCCCGACAGTGACGCGCTCGCCGCCATGGACGGTACCGCCGGCCGCGCGGGCGGCGTCCAGCGCCGACTGCATGGCATCGAAAGCGGCCTTGTCGATCAGCGGGCCGACCAGCGCATCGGTCTCCAGCGGATTGCCGACGCTGACCTGGCCATAGACCTTGATCAGTTTCGGCACGATCTGATCGTAGACACTGTCATGCACGAACAGCCGCCGCATCGTCGTGCAGCGCTGGCCCGCCGTGCCCATGGCGCCGAAGGCAACCGCGCGCAGCGCCATGTCCAGATCGGCGGACGGCGTGACGATGCCCGCATTGTTGCCGCCCAGTTCCAGGATCGCCCGGCCGAAGCGCGCCGCGACCTTGGGACCGACGATCCGCCCCATGCGGGTCGAGCCGGTGGCCGAGATCACCGGCACGCGCGTGTCCTCGACCAGCGCCGCGCCGATCTGCGGGCCGCCGATCAGCACCTGCGACAGGTTCGCGGGCGCATCGCCAAAGCGCGCCAGCGCGCGGTCCAGGATCGCCTGGCAGGCGAGCGCGGTCAGCGGCGTCTTCTCCGAGGGCTTCCAGACCACGCTGTTGCCGCAGACCAGCGCCAGCGCCGCGTTCCACGACCAGACCGCGACCGGGAAATTGAACGCCGAGATGATGCCGACCACGCCCAGCGGATGCCAGGTCTCCATCATCCGGTGGCCGGGACGCTCGGTGGCGATGGTCAGGCCGTAGAGCTGGCGCGACAGGCCAACGGCGAAGTCGCAGATGTCGATCATCTCCTGGACTTCGCCCAGTCCTTCCGAGGTGCTCTTGCCCGCCTCGATCGAGACCAGCCGGCCCAGGTCGCTCTTGCTGGCCCGCAGTTCCTCACCCAGCAGGCGCACCAATTCGCCCCGGCGCGGAGCAGGAACGCCGCGCCAGTCCAGAAAGGCCTTGTGCGCGTCGGCGATGATGCGATCGGTCGTGGCGAGGTCATGGGTCGCGATGGCCGCGACCTGCTCGCCCGTCAGCGGCGAGAAGGTGGCCAGATCGCCGCCGGTCAGCAGGTCGGGCGAGAGGCTAAGCCGGGAAAAGATCTCGGCGGTGGCGGCGGTCAGCTTGGTCATCGGAATGTTCCCTTGTCGACGTTCAGCTATCGGCAGTCATGTATCGGTTTTCAGGCCCTGTCGGCGGCGCGGCGGCGTTGTCCAGGTCCGGTCACCGGCCTCACGCATTGTGCCCGTTCCGGTCGAGCGGATCCGGTCGAGCCGTTCTGCGCCACGTCAGCTCCTTGAGCGGGTGATCGCATCTTGCATCTGCCTAAAGCATGGATCATCGATTGAATCGTGCTAATATCTCATGAGTTGATGCAGGATGCGCATGGATCTTCGCCGCCGACTGATACCCGACATGATCATGCTGCAGTCGTTCGACAGCGCGGCACGACACCTGAACTTTACCCGCGCGGCCGAGGAATTGCACCTGACGCAGAGCTCGATCTCGCGCCATGTCCAGGATCTCGAGGCGCAACTGGGCGTCGCGCTGTTCAACCGGGTGCGCCGGCAGGTCGTGCTGACGCCGGCGGGACTGCAATTCCAGCGCGAGGCGGCGCGGCTCTTGCAGGACAGCCGGACGATGATGATGCGCGCCTTGCACACCGGCGACAGTCCCGAGGTGCTGCGCATCGCCACGCCGCCGACCTTTGCCGGCCGCTGGCTGGTTCCGCGCCTGCCCCGGTTCTGCGCCGACCATCCGGGCTTGCAGATCGACGTCATCACCTATGACGCTCCCTTTCCGCTGGCGCGGGAGCATTGCGACCTGGCCTTTCACTTCGGCGATCCGGTCTGGCCGCAGGGCGAGTGCCGTTATCTGTGCAGCGAGCAGGTCGTCGCCGTCTGCGCGCCGCAGCTCCTGCCGGACCCGGCCGAGCCGGTCGAGACGGTGTTGGCACGCCTGCCGCTGTTGCAGAATGCCGGTCGCCCGCTGCAATGGCAGGATTGGCTGACCCAGGCGGGGATTGAACGGGATTTCAGCCTGCGCGGGCCGCGTTTCGACAGCTTTGCCACCACCATTGCCGCGGCGCAGGCGGGGCTCGGCGTGGCGCTGCTGCCCGACTATCTGATCGAGACCGAACTGGCGACCGGCGAGTTGCTGCTGCTGGATGCGCCGGCCCTCGTCTCCACCGCCGCCTACTACATCGCGATGCCCGACCAGAGCCCGCGCGGCCAGTTGGCCCAGGCCTTCGCGGACTGGGCCTGCGCGCAGGTCCGCAAGCGCTAGCCTTGCCTCACCCCCTCATGCGACCGAACACCGGAGAAGCGGCTCACCCGCTCGCAGTTGCAGGGACGGCGTCTGTCATCTGGTGCAACCCGATATTCGCTCCCATGCGGTGTGACAGGCGCGCGGCGATGCGCTGGACACTGGCAATGATGCAATCCTGGCTGGTGTCCTCCAGCCGGTCGACCGGCAGGCTGACAGCGACACCCGCCATCGGCCGGTTGCGCGAATCGAGGACGGACGCACCAAAGCAGATGATCCCTTCGGCCACCTGCTGGTCGTCGACGGAAAAGCCGTTCTGCCGCACCATCGCGAGTTCCGACAGCAGGGTCTCCATGTCCTTGACGCTGTAGGGCGTGCGGGGCTCCGGAAGCCCCTCGGGATACAATCTCCGGACCTCGAACTCGCTCATATGGCTGAGGAAGGCCTTGCCGGTCGCGGTGAAACAGGCTGGCAGGCGCATGCCGGCGCGAAACTCGATGAGGGAGTGGGAAATGGCCGAATTCCGCGCCGCGATATACACGACCTCGCCCCCTTCCAGCACGGTCAGGGTAATGGTCGCACCCGGCAGTTCGGTCTCTTCGTCCCACAGTGTGGCGAACTCGGCGGCGACATCGGACTGCTGAACGAAGGCGTTGGCCCAGCGCATCACATGCGGGCCGACGCGGAAGGTCTGATCCGGCCTGCGGATCAGCAGTCCCAGTTCCGTGAGCGTGTGGCACAGCGTATGCGCGGAGCTCTTGGCGATCTCGAGTTCCCGGGCGATCTCGGTGAGCGAGGGGGGATTTCTGGCGTGAGTCACGAAATCGAGAATCCGTATGCCCCGCTCCAGCGCAGGCACCAGCCGCGGCTTCAGCCCATCCGTCGCCATCCATTCCTCCTGTGCCCGCTGCAATCTTCGCGAGTGTTCTACGCCCCCCGCCCAGCTTGTCAATTCAGGCAATGTATCCGCGTTTTGTCCTTGACATCCGTCTAGCATGATGACTAACGTTCAGTCCACAGAAAAGAGTTCAGCATATTGAACCGAAATCGCCAAGGAGAACGCAGTTCTTCTTGAGGGTGGATTGGGCGGCACTCCTGGCGCCGCCTCCGGGGAGGAACAGCAATGGTGATGAGCCTGCGCGACTGGGCCGTGCGCTTCAGCGAGGCTTCGGATCGTGACGCCACCATCGGCGCGATGGCCAAGTATTTCACGTGCACCTACATGTGGGACATGGGCACGGCGAAGGTCATCGTCGAAATGATCGACGGCAAGGTCTATCGCATCAACACCGATCCCCGGCCGCTGGATGCCTACGACTTCGCCCTGCGCGCAAGTCCGGCGACCTGGCGCGAGTTCGCCCGCCCGGTTCCCGAGCCGATGTATCACGGCATCTGGGCAGCAAGTTTCCGCCGCGACCTGAAGATCGAGGGCAACACCCTCGTGATGATGCAGAACCTGCGGAACTTCACCGTCCAGTTCGAGCTCCTGCGCAAGGTCGGCGTTCCCGTCTGACCCCGCGTTTCAATCCCAGACCTGAAGGACTCCGGTATGGCCAAGCACTCGCCGGTCATCGGTCGCTATGTGACCATCGACGTCGACGGCTATGAATACAAGGTGTTCTACCTGCGCAACGGCCAGGGACAGCCCCTGGTGTGCCAGCATACGGCCGGCTGCCACAATCATCAGTGGCGCGGCCTGCTGGAGGACGAGGCGATCACCCGGGACTACGACGTGATCGCCTATGATCTGGCCCGGCACGGCAAGTCCGACCCGCCGCACAATCGCGAATGGTGGAAGGAGGAGTACCTCCTCACCGCCGATCACTACATGAAGTTCGTCGTCGCGTTCTGCGACGCGCTGGAGCTGAAGAACCCGATCTTCATGGGCTCTTCCTTCGGCGGCAACCTTGCCCTTCAGCTCGCCCTGCACCATCCGGACCGCTTCCGCGCCGTGATCCCGGTCGAGGCGGCGGAGCATGCCCCCGGCTTCTTCCTGGACTGGTGGCGGCATCCCCACGCCAACGCCGCTCAGGTCTGCGCCTCCGGCGTGTGGGATCTGATGGCGCCGCAGTCCCCCGACCAGGACCGCTGGCTGACCTGGCACTACTACACGCAAGGCTCCGAGGTGTTCCGGGGCGATCTCTATTTCTACTCGATCGACCACGACCTGCGCGGCCAGCTCGGCAACATCGATACCCGGCGCTGCCCGGTGATCATGATGACGGGTACCTACGACTATCTGACGCCCCCCGAAGCAACCGAGAACACCGCCCGCCAGATCCCCGGCGGCATCTACATCGAGATGGAGGACATCGGCCATTTCCCGATGTCCGAAAACTATCCGCTGTTCGCCGTCTACCTGAGGGAAGCGCTGCGCATCATCGAGGAGCGGACATGAGCCGCGCCGCCGCCGGAGGAGTGATCGCCCGATGAAGATCGTGGAGTTCGACGATAAGGGCCTGCGGGTCGAGGTCGAAGCGGATGGCGCCGGCGGCAGGAGCCGCGCGGACGGCTCGGCGCTTGCCCCCCGCCCGGTCTTCGCGCCGACGCCTGCACCGGCCGCAACGCCGGCGCGGCGGCGCAAGTCCTCGGGGATGGAGCTGCACATGTTCCAGACCGGCACGCTGCGCACCAAGCTCAAATACATCAAGATGAACCAGGGTGAGGAGGACTTCGAGATCCCCGTGCCGTGGTTCCTGATCCGCCACCCCAAGGGCAACGTGGTGATCGATGGCGGCAATGCCGCCGAGGTCGCCGTCGACAAGCGCGGACACTGGGGCAAGGTGGTGGATGCCTATGACCCGGTCATGGGCCTGTCCGAGAACTGCATCGAGCAGCTCAAGATGGTGGATGTGGCGCCGCATACGGTGCGCTACGTCCTGCAGTCGCACCTGCATCTCGACCACACCGGCGCCATCGGCCGCTTCCCGAAGGCCACCTATGTCGTGCAGAGGGCGGAATACGACTATGCCTTCCGCCCCCACTGGTTCTCCCAGGGCGCCTATATCCGCTCGGATTTCGACCGGCCGGGCCTCGACTGGAAGTTTCTCGGCGGCGACTACACCGACAATTACGACCTGTTCGGCGACGGCACGGTGCGGATGATCTTCACGCCCGGCCATTCTCCCGGACACATGTCGTTTCTGGTCACCCTCCCCCAGACCGGACCGGTGCTGCTGACCATCGATGCCGCCTACACCCAGGACCACTGGGAGGACCGGGCGCTGCCGGGACTGGTTCACTCCGCCGCCGATGCCGCCAACTCCGTCGCCAAGCTGCGCCGGATCGCGAAGGACACCGGCGCGATGGTCGTCACCGGCCACGACCCCGACGGCTGGGCCGCGTTCCGCAAGGCGCCGCACGACTTCTACGACTGAAGCCACGCCCCGAGAGAGGGCAACTGAGGAGGAAATAGCATGACGCTGAAAAGATACCTCGGCCTGACCGCAGCCCTGCTGGCCGTTGCGATCAGCCCGGCCCTGGCGGAAGGCCTCGACGAACTCAACCCCGCTGTCGTCGAGCGTCTCTACAACAAGGACATGCTCGACCCGATGCAGCCGGTCGGGCCCAGCGCCTGGCGCGAGTTCAAGGCGAAGAACCCGCCGCCGTGGAAGATCGGTTATGCCTCGTCCTATGCCGGCAACACCTGGCGCGCCGCCGCCATGGACGAGTTGCAGAACACCATCATTCCCGAATGGCAGGCGCTGGGGCTTGTGTCGGAGGTCGTCGTCACCCAGTCCAACCTGAACGACGCGACGCAGATCCAGCAGATGCGCCAGTTGGTCGACCAGGGCGTCGATGCGATCATCGTGTGCTGCTCGAACCCGACCGCGCTCAATGCCACCGTCAAGTATGCCGCCGACCGCGGTGTCCCGGTGTTCTCGATGACCGGCTACCTGACCTCGGAATACTCGGTCAATTCCTCGGTCAACTACCAGGTCGCGGGCTATGAGATCGCCCGGGAAGTGGTCGAGCAGCTCGGCGGCAAGGGCAACGTCCTGGTGGTCGAGGGCATTCCCGGCACCTCCGGATCCGACAGCCAGCATCGCGGCGTCCTTGCCGGACTGGCAAGCTCGCCCGACATTCGCGTGGCCGGCCAGGTCGCGGGCATGTGGACCGATCAGGTCGCCCAGGGCGAGGTCCAGCGCTGGCTTGCGACCAATCCCGGCCAGCTTGACGCGATCGTCGTCCAGTCGGCCGCCGAGATGGGCGTGCTGCGCGCCGTGCAGCAGTCGGGCCGGGGCAACATCCCCGTCGCGATCGGCGGCGAGCTGGGTGCGCTCTGCTACTGGCGCAAGAACCCCGACTACATCACCGCAGCCTATCAGGTCTGGCCGCCGGCCGACGAGATCCAGCTGATCTGGAACATCATGATGCGCACGCTGCAGGGCCAGGGTCCGAAGGTGCAGTCGGTGCTCGTCGATCCGGTCAAGATCACCCACCAGGATCTCGCCGAGGTGATGGGCGAAGACTGCAACGAGGACAGCCCGGACTGGCTGGCCGTCGGAGCGAGCCGCTGGGGCCAGGACCCCGCCTATCTGGACGACTTCTTCCTGCGTCCGGCCGATCCGCGCGCCTACAAGCCGTGAACCGGATCTGAAACCGCGGGGCCGCACACCGTGCGGCCCCACCTTTCCACCTGACCGCCGGAACCCCATGGCCGACGCCGCTCTCCCCGCCGCAACAGCGAAGCCCGGCCGCGAGACCATCGCGGTTCGGAACGTTCGCAAGTATTTCGGGCCGACCCGCGCGCTCGACGGCGTCAACTTCTCCGCCCGGGCCGGCGAAATCCATGCCGTCGTCGGCGGCAACGGCTGTGGCAAGAGCACGCTGGCAAAGGTCGTTTCCGGCATCCTTCCGGTGGACGGCGGCACCGTATCGATCCTTGGCGAAAGCCCGTCCACCCCGGCCGAAAGCCGCGCACTCGGCATCTCCACCGTCTATCAGGAGGTGCTCGTCGCCGACGAGGCCAGCGTCGTCGACAACATCTTCATGGGCGCGGACACGCTCTTCACCAAGACCCTGGGCCAGGCGCAGAAGGTCGCCCGCGCCGCCCAGTTGATGGAAGAGCTTTCGGGGGAGCCGGTCGATCCGCACGCCCTCGCCGGCACCCTGCCCCTGTCCCTGAAACAGTGGCTCACCATCGCCCGCGCGCTTCTGTCGGATCCGCGCATCCTGATCCTCGACGAGAGCTCGGCGGCGCTCGACTTCGATTCCACCGAACGGCTGTTTTCCAAGATGCGCGCCCTGCGCGACGCCGGCACCACGGTGCTGATCGTGACCCACCGCATCGCGGAACTGGTGCGCATCTCGGACCGTGCCACGGTCATGCGCGACGGCCGCGACGTCGGCGTGCTCGAGCGGGCCGATATCACCGAGCGCAATCTCCTGTCGCTGATGACCGGCGAGGACCCTGGAACCGGGCACATGACGCAGGAGCCGGCCCGGCCGGCGACGCCGGAACGGGCCCTGCGCGCCGCTGCCCTCAAACTATGGCCGGCCAGCCACAGCTTCGACTTCGACCTGCGCCGCGGCGAGATCGTCGGCATCGCCGGGCTGGACGGACAGGGGCAGGACGCCTTCGTGCGGGCGCTGGCCGGCGTCCAGCCGGCCCCGTCAGGCAGCGTCGAGGCGCAGGATCGGCACGGACACTGGCATCCGGTGCGCGCCCTTGCCGAAGCCGTCAAGGGACGCATTGCCTATGTCTCCGGCGACCGCAAGCGCGAAGGCATCTTCGCGTCGCTGTCGATCTTCGAGAACATGGTGATGCCTCTCTACCGGGAGAAGAAGCGTGCCGGCATCCTCGGCATCATCGACTGGGAAACCCTGAACACCACGTTCCGACGCGAGGCCGACAACCTGCTGATCAAGTTCGGCGTCAAGGAAGACCGCATCACCTCGCTGTCGGGCGGCAACCAGCAGAAGGTGCTGATCGGGCGCGGCTTCGCCATGCGTCCCGACATCATCGTGCTGAACGACCCGGCGCGCGGCATCGATGTCGGCGCCAAGAACGAGCTCTACAAGCACCTGCATCGCTTCGCGGCCGAAGGGCGCTCCGTCGTCTATCTGTCGTCCGAGATCGAGGAGTTCCTCGGCTTCGCCACGCGAGTGATCGTCTTCCGCGACGGGGCGCCGTTCGATGCGTTTGACGGGCGCGGCCTGCGCGCCAATCTCGTGCTCGAGGCGATGTTCGGCCAGACCGACGGAAGCGGGCTCAACGCTGCCTGGGGGTTGAAGCCCGTCGCCGGCCGACCGGCCGAGACGCCTGCGACCGGCGACGGCGTGCGGGTCCGCGTCGACATCCCCGACCACCTTCGCGCCGCCGCGCCCCAGCCCCGCCCGCCAGCGGAAGACCGTGTGCCGCAGGCGGCTCACCGGACGCCCTCCCCCGCAGCAACGCCCCCGGCGCGCCGTATCAAGATCGTCGAGTTCGACGCCGACGGTCGTCAGACCCGTGGAGGCCAGCGGTGAGCATCACCACGACAGGTCCCGGCGCCAGCGCTCGCAGCGACGCCCCCCGGCAGGGAGGACGGTCGAATCCGTTCCTGCTGATGCCGATCACCCTGTTCTTCGCGCTGCTGACGCTCGCCGTCCTGCGCTCGCCCAGCCTGACGACAAGCTATGGCCTCGGCGCGGCGGTGATCGTCGTCTCGCCGCTGATCCTGGCAACCTATGCGTTGATGGCCTCGGTGATCTCCGGACGCGGAACCGTCGACCTGTCGGTCGGACCGCTGATCGGCTTCATCAACGTCACGCTGATCCAACTGAGCGGCGCCGGCATCATCTCCTCCCCGATCGCGGTGTTCCTCTACGCCATCGCCGCAGGCGCGCTGTACCAGTTCCTGTTCGCCCTGATCGTCATCTATGTCCGCGTCCAGCCGATCATCGTGTCGCTGTCCGGCTATCTGGCCCTGTCGGGGATCAATCTTGTCATACTGCCGCGACCAGGCGGCCTTGCCCCGGAATTCATGGCCGAATGGGGCTACGGCACCACCATCTTCTCGCCGCCGCTGATCATCGTCCTGATCGCCACCGGCCTGTGGCTGCTGTTCACCGCAACCGCCTTCTACACCCATCTGCGACTGATGGGCTCGGACGAGCGCGCCGCCTATACCTCCGGCGTCCAGATCTCCGTCGTACGGATCGGCGCGCATCTGATTTCGGGCGCCTTTGCGGGGCTAGCGGCGATCTGCTTCACCGCCCTGATCGGCTCCGGCGACCCCTCGCAGGGCACGACCTATACGCTGATCGCCGTCACCGCGCTGGTGCTGGGCGGCGCGTCGCTGGCCGGCGGGCGGGCGGGCGTCTTCGGGTCGGCGCTCGGCGCGCTGAACCTCTACCTCATCACCTTCTCGCTCTCGACCTTCAACTTCGGCGCGGTGCAGAGCTTCGTCACCAATCTCGCCTATGGCACGATCCTGGTCGTGTCGCTGCTGCTGACGCTGCTGATCCCGGTGATCCAGCGGCGCATACCGAACTTCTCGCCGCTGCTCTATTTCGTCGCGCTGTCGGTGGTGGTGCTCGGCGTCATCCTGCATGCCAGCTTCGACTATCGCAGCCTTGGCGCTGTCGGCGCCGTCCTTCCCGGTCCGCTCGACATGCAGGCTGCCCTGACCGGCCCGCTGGAAATCGCCATCGTGTCGCCGGCAACCGAGGCCCTGCGCCTGCAGGCCGCGCCGCTGATCCTTTCGGTGATCGTCCTCGCCGTGGTTGCCCTGTTCCTGCGCCTTGCGATCACCGAGGCCGGTCGGCGGCGTGAGATCGGCATGGCCACTGGTGTCGTCGTGGCGGCGCTGGTTCTGGCAATTGCCTGGGTGATGAGCAGCGAGAGACCGGCACCGCCCGCAGAGACCGCAGCGCCCGTTTCGCAGGAGGTCGCCGAATGACCGACGCCGCCCGCGTTGCCCCGCGCACCCCCCTGCCGCTCGGCGCCCGCATCCTCGGCCTGGTGGCCGGCCTGATCCTGACCGGCATCGGCATCATCATGGGCTTTGCCCAGGATGCCAGCGTGCAGTTGGTGATCCTGGCCGCCATCGCCACGCTCGCCCTGTGGATGTGGGGCTGGCACTATGTTCTTGGCCAGTTCTGGGAGATCGGCGGCGACAGCGAAGACGGCCCCGGTCCGATCCGCAGCCTGTGGAACAGCTATCGCTGGCCGCTTCTGGGGCTCGCCGCGATCCTGCTCGCGTTCCTCGTGCTCAGCGCGACCGTGACGGGTTTCTTCAATGTCTGGAACGTCATCTCGCTGCTGATCCTGCTGACGATTCTGGTCCTGACGCGCACGCTCGGCCGACAGTTCCAGCAGAATCGCTCCGCCTTCATCGGCATCATGGTTCTGTCGGGCCTCTTTTCCGTCGGCGCGATGAACATCGAAGGCTTCTCCTCGGCGCAGAACATCAAGTCGATGCTGCTCTTCGCGGCCTTCCTCGGGCTGGCCTCGGTCGGGCAGACCATGGTGGCGCTGCTCGGCGGACTGGACCTGTCGATCCCCTTCATCATCGGCGCGGCGAATGTCGGCCTGCTCTACCTGATCTCGCTCGGCGTGCCGCCCTGGCTCGCCATGATCATCGTGCTGACCGTCGGCGTCATCCTGGGCGTCATCAACGGGTTCCTCAGTTACCGGCTGCAGGGTCAGGCACTGATCGTGACGCTGGGCACCGGCTTCGCGATCTCCGGCGGCGTGCAGATCCTGACGTCGATCGGCACCGCCTATTCGGGCAACGTGTTCGGCACCGTTCCCAAATGGCTGGCCAACCTGAGCTCGATGAACGGCACCACGTTCGGCCTGCCTGTTCCGCCGGTGATCGTGATCTGGGCCCTCATCGCGCTGGTTCTGATCGTCGGCATGCGCACCACCGTCTATGGACGCTACCTCTACGCGCTCGGCGTCAACCGCACCTCGGCCAACCGGGTGATGATCTCGGAGCTGCGTTACTGGGTCTCCATGTACGCCCTGTCCGGCTTCTTCGCGGCGCTGACCGGATCGCTGTTGCTCGGCTGGTCGGGCGGCGGATTCATCGGCGTCGGCGACCAGTATCTGTTCCTGACGCTGGCCGCTGTCGTGGTCGGAGGCACCTCGCTTCTGGGCGGACAGGGGGGCTACGGCTTCACGGTGATCGGCGTCCTGGTCCTGCAGGTCCTGTCGAGCTTCCTTGTCGGGCTCGGCCTCAACTTTCAATGGCAGCAGTTCATCTTCGGACTGCTGATCCTGCCCATGGTCGCGCTCTATGCGCGCTCCCCGCACATCCGCACGCAGATCTGAGGCGGGACCATGGGCAACAGGCACATCCGCGAACGGAGGAAACGCGATGGCGGTTTATGAGACGGCCGACCTGACCGCGGCGAGCTATTCGGTGGCGATCTTCGGTCTTGCCGCAACAGCGGTGCTGCTGCTTCTCGGCACGGCCTGGGTGGGGCGGGCCTGGAAGCTGCCAGTGACGCTGTGCGCCGTTGCGGCGCTGGTGGGCGTCGCCGCGGCCTGGGAAGGACGGATCGCCTGGGGCGCGGCCGGACAGGTGCCGGTCGTCTATCACTATGTCGGCTGGATCGTGTCGATCCCGCTGCAGGTGATGGCCCTCTATTTCTTCGCCGCCACCTCGCGGCGGCTCGGAGCCGGCCTGTTCTGGCGCCTCATCGTCGTCGCCGTGCTGATGGTCTTCGTCCGCTACCTGGGCGAGGCGGCCTATATGAACGCCACGCTGGCCTTCCTGATCGGGCTCGTGTTCTGGCTCTACATTCTCGGCGAGCTCTATTTCGGCGGAATGGACGACGCGGTGCGCGAGGCCGAAAGCGATGCGGTGCGCAGCGGCTACTTCTGGCTGCGCCTGATCGTCACCATCGGCTGGGCGATCTATCCGCTCGGCAATTTCCTGACCGCCTTCGCCGGCATCCCCGACACCGGGGAACTGACGGTGGCCTACAATATCGCCGACATCCTGAACCGCATGGCCTTCGGCGTCGCGGTGCTGGCCACCGGGGTGCTGTGCGCATCCTCGGAGACCCGCCGTGACTGACGCCATCGGTCATTCCTCTGCCGCGCATATGAAGGGAGCACGTCCATGAACGGTGCAGACGTCATTGCCATCATCATCCTGGCGGCGATCGTCATCGCCGTGGCCGCCTACCTGCTTCACTGGCTCTACCGCCGATCGACCAAGGACATCTCCTTCGTGCGAACCGGCTTCGGCGGCGAGAAGGTCGTCATGGGCGGCGGCGCGCTGGTGCTGCCCATCCTGCACGACATCACCGAGGTGAACATGAACACCCTGCGGCTGGAGGTGACGCGCGCCCGCGAGCGCTCGCTCATCACCAAGGACCGCATGCGCGTGGAACTGACCGTGGAATTCTACGTCCGCGTCGCCCCGACGGAAGAGGCCGTGGCGATTGCCGCGCGGTCCCTCGGCTCCCGGACAATGAATGCCGAACAGCTCAAGGACCTGATCCAGGGCCGTTTTGTCGACGCCATGGGCGGCGCCGCGGCGAAGATGACGCTCGAACACATCCACGAGCACCGGCAGGCCTTCGTCAAGGAGGTCAAGCAGGAGGTGGCCGAGAGCCTTGCCCTCGACGGGCTGGAACTGGAAAGCGTCTCGCTCACCTCGCTCGACCAGACCGACATCAAGCTGTTCGACGAGTCCAACACCTTCGACGCCGAAGGCCTGACGCGCCTCACCGAGCAGATCGAGAGCCGCAAGAAGAAGCGCAACGACATCGAGAAGGACACGGCGGTCGCGATGCGCGCCAAGAACCTCGAAGCCGAGAAGCGCAGCCTCGAGATCCAGCGCGAGAGCGAATATGCGCGGCTGGCGCATGAAGCCGAAGTGGCGGTCGAGCGCGCCAACCGCAAGGCCGAGATCGCCAACGAGGCGGCCGCCCGCGAACGCGAGATCGAGACGGCGAAGGTGAAGGAACGCGAGGCGGTCGAGCGCACCCGCATCGAGATGGAGCTGGAAATCGAGCGGCTGGAGATCAAGCGCCGCGAGGCCCTGGATCTGGAGCAGCAGATGCGCGAGATCGCCGTCTCGCTGAAGTCGAAGGAGCGGGCCGAGGCGCAGTCGATCGCCGAAGCGGCACGCGCCGCCGCCGTGGAGGCTACCGAACGGGTGCAGACCCTGCGCGACCTGGAGATCGCCAACCGCCAGAAGAAGGTGGAGGTGATCGAGGCCGAGCGCGCTGCCGAGTCGGAGGCTGTCCGGCTGCGCATCCTGGCGGAAGCGGAGAAGGCCGCCGCGAGCGACCGGGCGGATGCCGACCGCATCGCCGTCGCTGCGCTCGAGGAGCGTCTGCGCGTGGAAGCGGAGGGCAAGGAGAAGCTGAACGCGGCCGAAAACCTGCGCTCCGACGCCAGCCGCCGGTCGGCGCTGCACAAGGCGCTGGTGGAGAACCTTCCCGCCATCATCCGCGAGAGCGTCAAGCCGATGGAGCAGATCGACGAGATCAAGATCGTCCATGTGGAAGGCTTGCCCGGCCTCTCGGGCGCCTCGCTCTCGGGACAGGCGAGCGGCGCTGCGATCGACGGCGGCACCCCGCGCGACGGCAACCTGGCCGACCAGGTGGTGACCTCGGCCCTGCGCTATCGCAGCCAGGCGCCCTTCGTCGATACGCTGCTGGGTGAGATCGGCCTGTCGGCAGACACGATCCACCGCCCGCATACGCTGCAGGACCTGTCGAAGATCGTCTACACCGACCCTTCGGCCCCCGAACCGGCGACCAAGGGCACCAAGGCGCGCGGCGGCAAGCCTTCGGCCAACTGACACATCGCGGGGCGCGCGACCTGCGCCCCGCCCTCCCCAACGGAGCGGCTGAGCCATGCGCGAACGCACCCCGAACGTCGACCGCGGAATCCTCGTCTTCTCGATCTGGGGCAGCCTTGGCTTTCTGGGCCTCGGGCTGTTCCTTGAAGGGATGGCGCACGATGTCTGGGCCGTCTCGGCAGCGGGCGTCGCCGTGATCCTGACGGCCCTTGGCGCGCATGTCGTCGTCAATGCCGTCCACGGCACCGGGTTCACCCGCGGCGAGGCGGCGCTCGGTGTCGGAACCTACGGCGTGCTGGGCTTCGTGTTCATCGTCGGGGCGCTGCAGGGAGACATGACGATGGCCGATTACTATGCGGGCCTGACCCTGTTCGGCACGCTGGCCGCCGGCTTCCTTGCCTATCTCGTCACCCGCCACGGGCTGCGCGGCGCCTTCTCGCAATTCCACATGCGCTCGGCGGGACCCGCCATGCGGAAGGGTGACTAGATGATCTGGCTCCCGCTCTACCTGCTGTTCTGGGCTGCCGTCACCCTGTACTGGGCGCGGGTGGCGGCCCTCGCCAACGCCGGCCACGAGACCTGGTTCTCGGCCGGACACACGCTTCCCGCCTGGGTGTCGGCGCTGGTCGTCGCCGGCGCCTCCGTCTCCGGCTGGGCAACGCTGGCGCTGCCTGCCGAGATCGCGGCGCAGGGCTTTTCGCATCCCTCGCTCCTGCAGGCAGGCGTGGTTCTGGCCATCCCCGGGGTCCTGTTCTTCAAGCGGCTGTGGCTGGTCGGCCAACGGCTGCGCCTGTCCTCGCAAGGGGAACTTCTGCGCGTCTATTGGCAGTCGGAGTTCCTCGTGGTGTTTTCCGCCCTGGTGGCGGTGGTCTTCGCCGTGGCCTTCGCAGGGCTGCAGTTGCGGGCCCTCTCGGCCATCGCCGCGCAGCTCACCGATGGGGCACTGTCGCTTGAAGGAGCGGCCTTGCTGCTGGGGGCGATCCTGATCGGCTATGTGGTGATCGGCGGCATGCGGGCCGTCGGCTATCTCGGCGCGATCCAGGCGGTGCTGGCAATGGCCGCGCTGATCGGCCTTGCCACCTTCGCCCTGGTCGAGGCCGGGGGTTTCGCCGCGCTCAACCGGGGCCTGCAGGCCGTTGTGGCCGAGAGCGGCGGCGGCCACCTGACCGTTGCCGGCGTCATCCAGTTCACCGCCGGGATCGGGCGCGAAGCCGCCGCCGGGCATGAGGGCACCGCCGTCGCCGCCCTGTCGCTGGCCTTTGCGCTGCTGGGCATGCAGGCCAGCCCCGTCGTGCTGAAGGTGGTGCTGTCCACGGCCACGCCGCGCGGTCTTGCCGCCGGGCAGACCTGGGTGATGGCGGGCGCCTTCGGTCTTGCGGTGGCGCTGGCCGCCGCCGCCGTCGGGGTGGCCGGCTATACCGATCCGGCCCTGTCTGTGCCGGCCCTGATGGCGAGCCTGTCGCCCTGGTTCGCGGCCTGGATCTTCATCGGCATCCTCTGCGGCATCCAGCTCCTGGCCGGGCTGGCCCTGCTGACGGCGGCCGAAGCGCTGGTCCGCACCCTCTACAAGCCCTGGTTCCACAGTGCCCTGTCGCGCTCGGCGACGGTCAGCCTGGCGCGCATCGCCGTGGTGCTGCTGGCACTGCTGTCGCTGCTGATGCAGGCGCTGACCCCGGTGACGCTGTCCGTGCTCGGCGCGCTGGCGCTGCCCCTCTCCGTCCAGTTGTGGACGCCGCTGCTCGGCATGACCTGGGTGCGCTGGTTCACGCGCCCCGCGGTCATCACCGGCACCGGCTTCGGCATCGCCGGCGTGCTGCTGACCGAGCCTTTCGGCCAGGCGGTGCTGTCCTTCCTCGGGCTCGACCTGCCATGGGGTCGCTGGCCCTGGACGATCCACTCCGCCGCCTGGGGTCTTGTGCCCAACCTTGTCGTGACCATGCTCGTCTCCCTCTTCACCCAGCGCCGGGGCTTCGGCAGCGAGGCGGAAGAAGCAAGGCGGTTCCTTGCCGGCACGCTGCGCCAGTCGCCCCGCGCCGAGGCGCTGCGCTCGACCGCCTGGTCGGTGGCGCTGGCCTGGGCCTTCTTCGCCGTCGGTCCCGGCCTGGTGTTCGGAAACATCGCCTTCGGCGCGCCCGCAGGCACCTGGCTGGTCGGAATGCCGTCGCAATGGGCCTGGGGCCTTCTGTTCTGGGCCCTCGGCCTCGGGCTCGTCTGGTTCCTCTCCTACAAGATGGAGATGGCCAGCCCCCATACCGGCGCCATACCGGCCTATACCCCGCCGCCGCGCCTGCGCCCCGACACGCGCGCGGCAGAGCGGGAACGGCTGCGCGCCCTGGTGCTGACCGCAGCCATCGGTTTCGCGCTGATCGTCCTGACGGCGCTGTCCTTCGGCGGATAGGAGCAACAACATGACCGCCCCCTTCACCTTCAACACCACCCGTTCCGTCCGCTTCGGCGCCGGCGTGCTCGGCGAACTGCCGGCCCTTGCCCTGCCGCTGACAGGCCCGCGCGTGCTGATCGTCACCGATCCCGGCATGATGGGCACCGGCATCGTCGATCTCGCAGTGGGCCTGCTGCGTGACGCCGGCTTGGAGACGACGCTGTTCGCGGATGTCCAGGCCGACCCGCCGGAAGCCGTGGTGCTTGCCGCGGTCGATGCCGCACGCGAAGCCAGGGCCGGCGGCATCATCGGCCTGGGAGGCGGATCGTCGCTCGACGTGGCGAAGCTTGTCGCGCTGCTTGCTCCGGGAATGGAAGCGCTCGCCGATGTCTATGGCGTCGGCAAGGCCAGGGGGCCGCGTCTGCCGCTGGTGCTGATCCCCACCACCTCGGGCACCGGCTCGGAGGTCACGCCGATTTCCATCGTCACCACCGGGGCGGCGGAGAAGATGGGCGTCGTCAGCCCGCACCTGATCCCCGACCTCGCGCTGCTTGATCCCGAGCTGACCCTGGGTCTGCCGCCGCATGTGACGGCCGCCACCGGCATCGACGCGATGGTACACGCGATCGAGGCCTATGCCTCCGCCAGCCCGAACAACAATCCGGTGTCCCGGGCGCTCGCCTGTGAGGCCCTGCGGCTGATGGGCGGAGCCCTGCTGCGGGCCGTGCGGGATGGCAGCGATGCGGCGGCGCGGGCCGACATGCTGCTCGGGTCGATGCTCGCGGGCCAGGCCTTCGCCAATTCCCCGGTCGCGGCGGTGCACGCCCTCGCCTATCCGCTCGGCGGGCATTTCCACATCCCGCACGGCCTGTCGAACGCCCTCGTCCTGCCCCATGTCCTGCGGTTCAACGCGGTGGTCGCCCCGGCGCCCTATGCGGAACTCGCGCCCCATGCTTTCCCCGATCTTGCCGCTCTCGACGGGCAGGAGCGGGCCGCAGCCTTCATCGAGCGGCTGGCGACCCTGTCGGCCGATTGCGGTCTGCCGCAGCGGCTGCGCGACATGGACATTTCGGCCGAGGTGCTGCCACGGCTGGCGCGCGACGCCATGAACCAGACCCGGTTGCTGGTCAACAATCCCAGGCCCCTGACCGAGGCCGACGCCCTCGCCATCTACACCGCCGCCCACTGACGCCTCCATCGACGCCCCGAAAGGACAGATCATGGCCCTTGCCTTGCGTGACCCCTCGCTCCTGGAGCCGCGTGCCTTCGTGGCGGGACGATGGGAAGAGGGAGGCGCCCGCTTCGCCGTCACCAACCCGGCCACCGGCGAGAAGGTGGCGGAGGTGGCGGATCTCGGGCCCGCCGACATCCGCCGCGCGATCGACGCTGCCTATGACGCGCAAAAAAGCTGGGCGGCGCGCACCGCAAAGGACCGCTGCGCGATCCTGCTCGCCTGGCAGGCGCTGATGCTGGACAATGCCGACGACCTCGCCGCGATCCTGACCGCCGAAATGGGCAAGCCGCTGGCCGAGGCCAAGGGCGAGATCGCCTATGGCGCCAGCTTCATCCAGTGGTTTGCCGAGGAAGGCCGCCGGATCTATGGCGACGTGATCCCCGGCCACCAGCCCGACAAGCGCATTCTGGTGCTCAAGCAGCCCGTGGGCGTGGTGGGATCGATCACGCCCTGGAACTTTCCCAATGCGATGATCGCACGCAAGGTCGCACCGGCGCTCGCCGCCGGCTGCAGCTTCGTCGGGCGGCCGGCGGAGAAGACCCCCCTCTCGGCGCTGGCGATGGCGGTGCTGGCGGAGCGCGCCGGCATCCCGGCGGGTGTGCTGTCCATCGTGCCGGGCCTCGATGCTCCGGGCATGGGTCTTGAGCTCTGCACCAACCCGAAGGTGCGCAAGCTGACCTTCACCGGCTCGACCAATGTCGGGCGCATCCTGATGCGTCAATGCGCCCATGACATCAAGAAGCTCTCCCTGGAACTCGGCGGCAATGCCCCGTTCCTCGTCTTCGACGATGCCGACCTCGATGCCGCCGTCGAAGGCGCGTTGATCGCCAAGTACCGCAACTCGGGTCAGACCTGCGTTTGCGCCAACCGCATCTATGTGCAGCGCGGCGTGATGGACGCCTTCGCCGAGAAACTCGCCGAGGCAACGGCGGCTCTTCGCGTCGGCGACGGGGTCGTCCCCGGCGTCCAGATCGGGCCATTGATCGATGCCCAGGGGCTGGCCAAGGTCGAGAGCCATGTGGCCGATGCCCTGGCCCACGGCGCACGCGTGATGACCGGCGGACGCCGCTCCGAACTCGGCGGCACCTTCTACGAGCCGACGGTGCTGGCCGATGTGGCGCCGGGCATGAAAATCCTCACGGAGGAAACCTTCGGGCCGGTCGCTCCGCTGATCCCCTTCGACACCGAGAGCGAGGGCATCTCGATGGCGAACGACACCGAATTCGGCCTCGCCTCCTACTTCTATGCCCGCGACGTCTCGCGCATCTGGCGCGTCGCGGAAGCCCTGGAATACGGCATGGTCGGCATCAACACCGGCCTCATCTCGACTGCCGAGGCGCCGTTCGGCGGCATCAAGTCCTCAGGCCTCGGCCGCGAAGGGTCGAAATACGGGATCGAGGACTATCTCGAGACCAAGTATCTGTGCCTCGCGGTCGCCGCCTCGTGAGGCAGATGGAACCCCGCAGCGCTGCCTGACCGAGGCCGCCGCCCCGGGTGGACGACCGGGGCACCAGCGCCAGCGATGAGATCGATCTGGCCCCCCTCAGGCCGGTCGGTCGAACCGCCAACGTGCGCCGGCCAGTCCGACGCGGCGCTGGATTATCGCAGGTGTCGACCCTCCCGTGCTGCTTGAGGGTGTGCGGGGTGGGCTGACCGCCTGCCCTGCCCGACCCTACCCTGCTCCACCCGCGTCCCTGCTGCTTCCTGCCTTCGCTCGGCTCTGGTGCCGCCGGCCGGCCGCATCACTCGCCCCTCAACGCCCTTCCCCGTCCTTTCACCACCGGCTTTCACCTCCCCGTCGGGAGTTCTCAAAAGCGCGCCTCTTCAAGTCATCAGTTGTCAGACAACGGATCACCTGCTATGTAAGTTATTACAGGGAGGTCGCAATGAGTCGGACTGAACAGGAAAGACCGTTTGCGCCGCGACCGCTCGGCCGCCGCCGGCTTCCGGACGAAATCGCGGAACAGCTTTCCGAGATGATCGTGTCCGGCCGCTTCTCCGCCGGCGACCAGTTGCCGACGGAAGCAACGCTCACGGCGGAGTTCGGCGTCGGCCGGAGCGCCGTGCGCGAGGCGATCGCCAAGCTGCGCGAGGCGGGCCTGGTGGAAACCCGCCATGGCGTCGGGGCTTTCGTGTCGTCCGATCCCACTCCCGCCAGCTTCCGCATTGATGCCGGACGGCTCCAGTCGATCGAGGCGCTGCGCCAGGTCCTGGAACTGCGCATGGAAATCGAGGTGGCCGGCGCCGCCATGGCCGCCCGCCGGCGCACCCTGGCGCAGATGGCGCTGATTGACGAGGCCTTCGCCGCCATGCGGGCCAGGCTGGAAGCGGGCGATGCCGCCGTTGCGGAACAGCGCGAGTTCCAGCGGGTGGTCGCCGCGGCGACCGGCAACCCCTACTTCCGCGATTTCATGCAGTTTCTCAGCCTGCGGATCGGCACCGGCATCGCCGACGAACTGGCGCGCTCGGTGCTGCGCGGCACCGGCCCCGCCGACCTGATCCGGGAGCATACCAACATCGTCGAGGCGATCCGTATCGGCGATCCCGACAAGGCCCGCCGCGCCGCCTGGAACCACCTGCTGCGCTCGGCCGACAGACTTGGACTACGCGGCCTGCAAGGCTGGGAGGAGAGCAGAATGACATCCATCGGCGAGACGATGATCCCGGTTTGCGCGGCGGCCGACCCGGCTCCGCGCGCGCCGCGCTTCACGCCGCCTCCCGGTGCCTGCGACTGCCACGCGCATATCATCGGCCCCGCCGCGACCTATCCCTTCACCCCCCACCGCACCTACACCCCGCCGCCGGCGATCCTGTCCGCCTATATGGCGATGCTGAACGCCCTCGGCCTCGAACGCGGTGTCATCGTCCAGCCGAGCGTCTATGGCCGCGACAATCGCTGCACGCTCGATGCGACACGGATGATGCCCGACAGGCTGCGCGCCGTCGTGGTGGTCGACCACACCGTCACCGAGCGCGAGTTGGAGGAGATGCACGAGGCCGGGGCGCGCGGCGTTCGCCTCAACCTGCTCTTCCGCTCAGGCATCGAGGTCTCCGACGTTCGCACCATGGCGGAGAAGGTGGCGCCCCTCGGCTGGCATCTGCAGATGCTCGTCGACGTCTCCGAATTCGCCGACATCCGCGAGACCTTCGGCAAGCTCCCCATCGAGACCGTGTTCGACCACCTCGGACACATGCCGACCTCCGCCGGCATCAACCACAAGGGCTTCCAGGACATGCTCTCGCTGATGGCGGACGGGCGCGCCTGGGTGAAGTTGTCGGGCAGCTACCGCATCACCAGCGAGGCGGAAACACCCTATTCCGACATCGCCCCTTTCGCGCGGGAGATCATCCGCGCCAACCCTGAGCGGGTGTTGTGGGCCAGCGACTGGCCGCATCCCTACATCAACGTGCCCATGCCCAATGACGGCGCGCTGCTCGACATGCTCGGCGACTGGGCACCCGATGCCGCCACGCGGGACCGGATCCTCGCGGACAATCCGGCCCGGCTGTACGGCTTCTGATCCGCAAAACCAACGGAAACTGGGAGGAAACGATAATGAGAATGTCCTTTACCCGTAGCTTGCAGGCCGCTGTCGCGGTCTGTGGGATCGCCATTGCCGGCCTTGCACCGGCAGACGCCGCCGACAAGCTGCGCATCGGCTGGACGACATCGGACGGGCCGACGGATCCCTACGCAATCACCGCACGCACCCTTGCCGCCGAACTCGACAAGCGGTTGCCGGGCAAGTTCGACGTGGCCATGTTCCCGAACAACCAGTTGGGCGACGAGAAGCAGATGCTGGAAGGCCTCAGCTTCGGCACGCTGGACGTCGGCATCATCACCAACGCCCCCATCGGCAACATTGCCCCGGCCTTCCAACTGAACGACATGCCCTTCCTCTACGCGAGCGAAGAGCAGGCACACCAGGTGCTGGACGGCGAGATCGGCCAGCAGATCCTCGCCACGCTCGATGGCAAGGGCATTGTCGGCCTCGGCTTCGCCGAAGGCGGCTTCCGGCACATGATCAACAACAAGCGCCCGGTCCTGGAGCCCGAGGACGTTTCCGGCGTCAAGTACCGGGTGATGCAGAACCCGGTCTTCATCGGCATGTTCGAGGCGCTCGGCGGCAATGCGACGCCGATGGCCTGGGGCGAGACGTACACGGCCACCCAGCAGGGCACCATCGACGGGCTCGAGATCCCGCTCGCGGTGATCGCCGCCAACAAATATGCCGAGGTCACCAAGTATCTCTCCCTGACCCGCCACACCTATTCGGCCCTCGGCGTGCTCGTGTCGAAGCGCTTCTTCGACAAGCTCTCCGCCGAGGAACAGGACGCCTTCCGCGCAGCGGCGGCCGCGGCCATCGCCAGCCAGCGCGCCGAGACCGCGCGCAACACCGCCGAACTGCTCGACGTGCTGAAGGCAGCCGGCATGGAGATCAACGAGGTCAAGGACGCGGCCGCCTTCCGCTCCCGCGTCGGCAATGTCTACGAGCAGTTCAAGCCGGTGATCGGCGCGGAACTGTTCGACAAGGCCCTTGCCGCGGTCGAATAGAGCGCAGTCTTCCGGCGCCCGCCGAACGGCGGGCGCCGTCCCCGCCCCGCACGAAATGGAACCGGCCATGGCCTGGCTTTTGGATCGCCTCTCGCATCACGTGGCGCGCCTGACCAATGTCGTTGTCGCCATCATGGCGACCGTGATGATGGCTGCGCTCATTCTCCAGGTCTTCTCGCGCTATGTGCTCGGCGCCTCGCTGGTCTGGTCCGAGGAACTCGCCCTGATGCTGTTCACCTGGTCGACGCTGCTCGCCGCGACGACAGCGCTGCGGGCGGGAGCGCATGTGCGGCTGGACCTGTTCCTCTCGCTTCTGTCGCCGCGCCTGCGGCGAGCCTGGCAGGCCTTGATCATGCTGGCGATCCTCGGCTTCTGCCTGGTCCTGCTGCGCTCGGGCATCGACTACACCGATGCCACCCTCGGTCAGGTCTCCGCCGCCATGCGCGTGCCGATCGAGGTCCTCCACCTCGCCGCGCCGGTCTGCGGAGCTCTCGGCTGCCTGCACGCGCTGGCGCTCCTGTTCAACCCGCCGGCGCCGGCCGAAGCGGAGAAAATCGGATGAGCGCCGTCGCCCTCGCCATTCTCGCCACCTTCCTGACGACGATGTTCGGCGGCATGCCCATCGCGTTCTGCCTTGGCCTCGCCTCGATTATCGGCCTGCTGGTCGCCGACCTGCCGCTGGTCGTCCTGGCGCAGCGGATCATCGCCGGCACCCAGAGCTTCTCGCTGCTTGCCATTCCCGGCTTCATCCTGGCCGGCGATCTGATGATGCATGGCGGCCTGTCGCGGCGGCTCGTGCGCTTCTGCCAATGCCTGGTGCAGCATGTCACCGGCGGGCTCGGCATGGTGACGGTGCTGTCGGCGACGTTTTTCGCCGCCATCTCCGGCTCGGCCCCCGCCACCACCGCGGCGATCGGCGGCATCATGATCCCGGAGATGGAGCAGCGCGGATGGCGCCGGGATTTCTCCGCAGCCCTTGCCACCGCATCCGGCCCCATCGGCCAGATGATCCCGCCCTCCATCCCCCTGATCATCTGGGGCGTGGTGGCGGAGGAATCGATCAGCCAGCTCTTTCTCGCCGGGATCATCCCCGGCCTGCTGGTCGCGCTCGGATTGATGCTCGTCTGCTACATTGCCGCCCGGCGCAGCGGACAGATCCGCGCGAGCAGCCGCACCACCCTCGCCGAACTGCTGAAGGCTCTCGATGCCGGCAAGTGGTCCCTGCTCGCGCCGCTGGTGATCCTCGGCGGCATCTATGGCAGCGTCTTCACCCCGACCGAAGCGTCCGCCATCGCCGTCCTTTATGCGCTCATCATCGGCGTCTTCGTGCATCGCGAGATGAAGATCGCCGATCTCGGCCGGATCGTCGTCGCCTCCATGCGCACCTCGGCGATCATCTGCTTCATCATCGCCATTGCCTCCGCCTTCGGCTGGCTGGTCGCCATCGAGCAGCTTCCGACCGCCATCGCTGCGGCCATTCTGTCGGTCTCCGATAACCCGATCGTCATCCTGCTGATCCTGAACCTGTTCCTGCTGTTCATCGGCGCGATCATGGACAATATCGCCGCGATGATCATTCTCGGCACGACGCTGACCGCGATCGGGGCGCAGATCGGCCTCGACCCGGTCCATCTCGGCGCGCTGGTGGTGATCAACCTGGCCATCGGCATGGCGACGCCGCCCTTCGGCTACTCGCTGTTCGTTGCCGCGGCAATCAGCAAACTGTCGATCGAGCGCATCTCCCTCGCGCTCTGGCCGATGCTTCTGGTCAGCTTCGTCGTGCTGATGCTGGTCACCTATCTGCCGGCCGTCACGCTGTTCCTGCCCTCGCTGATGCGTTGAAGCCCGGCAACAAGCAGGAGGCCCGCGCAGCAACAGAGCGGCGCAGCGCCGTCACGCCCCGCCGGGACTGCTCGCCGGAACATGGGCGATCGCCTCGATCTCGACCCTGGCATCGACCGCCAGCAGCGAAACGACGCAGGATCGGGCCGGCTGCAGGGACGGGAAATACTCGCGATAGACGGAGTTGAAGGCGGCAAAGTCGGCCGCGTCGGTCAGCCAGACCGTGGTCTTCACCACATCCTCCATCGACGCGCCGACCTTGCCGAGCACGGCAGCGATGTTCTCCAGCACCTGACGGGTCTGGACGGCGATATCTCCCGGCACAAGCCGGCCGTCCGGCCCGAACGGCACCTGGCCCGACAGGAAGAGAAAATCGCCCGCCTGGACCGCCGCGCTCAGCGGCACGGTCGGATGCACGCCGTGAACCGTCCTGGTCATGATCTCTCCTCCCCCATCTGGAGCGATGCCGCCGAAGGAGCAGGCCGTCCCTGCCCCCCGAGCACGAGAACGTTGCCGACCAGCACTGCCGCGCTGCCGGCCAGGATATAGGCGTCGAGGGTCAGGTTCTCGAACAGCGCCGACAGGATCAGCGCGACCACCGGGACCAGCGCCAGCGTATAGGAGGCGCTGGCTGCGCCGATGCGCTGCACGAGACTGAAATACATGAAGAAGGTCAGGCAGGACGAGAACACCGCCAGATAGGCCAGCCCCATCAGGTATTCCGCCGAAACCTCGACGCGGAAGCTCATCTGTCCCAGAACGGCAAGCAGGAACGAGAACAGCGCGCCGAACAGGGCCGCCCAACTGATCAGGGCGGCGATCGGCATGCCGCCGCGCTGGTTGCGCATCGCCACCACCGTGCCGCAGCCGGTGCAGAACGCCGCGGCGACGGCCAGCACCGCGCCGACGAGGCTGCTCTGCGTCACGGCGGCATCGGAGGCGATGCCCGAGACCGTTGCGGCAAGCTGCGGCAAGGCGATGATGGCAAGCCCAACGACGCCGGCGAGGATCCCTGCAACGGTCCGCCCGGTTACGGGGGCGGACAGGAACAGCCAGCCGACCAGGGCGGCGAAAAGCGAGGAGGTCGACAGGATCAGTGCCGCGATGCCGCTCGGGATCAGCGTCGTTGCGTGGTAGAAGGTGATGAAGGCGAGGCCGAAGAAAAGCACCCCTTGCAGCATCACCCAGGGCCGGTCGACGGCACGCAGGCCGAGCTTCTGGCCCGATGCGAGGCACCAGCCGAACATGATCAGGCTGACCAGCGCCATGCGATAGCCGACGGACACTTCCGGCGCGCCGGAAACGGCCTGATGACCGGTGACGATGGCGCTGCTGCCCCACAGGATCGCGGTGGCGGCGAACAAGAATGCGTGCATGGCCGTCCCTTTCAAGCGCCGAGCGAACCGCGTCCGCAAGACCCGGTTCCGCGCCGGATGCGGTCCAGGCGATGCTTGGGCGGACGGCTGCCCGCCCTGATCAGGACCTGTCGCTTCTGCCGCCCACCTTGCTGTCCATCACTCCGTGCCAGCCACGCGCCAGGACACCGGCGCTGGCATTGTCGAGCTTGGCGAGCAGGACATCGAGCACCGCCAGTTCCTCGTCGGTGATCGATCCGGTCAATTCCGCATGGATGCGGCGCGACAACTGCGAGATCTCGCCATAGGCCGACCATCCCGTTTCGGAGAGCTCGATCGCCGCATAGCGCCGGTCGGACTTGCCGGTCTGGCGCTGCGCGAAGCCCAGTTCGACCAGTTGCCGGATGGCCCGTGACACCGCGAACTGGTCGAGCCCGCCAGCCTGGCAGATCTCCTTGACGCTGATCCCCGGACGGTTCGCGACGATCGCCATCGTTCGCCAGGCCGCGCGGGACAGGCCGTATTTCGGTCCGTAGAAGGCGCCGAGCACATCCGCCACCCGCGAGGAGATCCGAAACAGCCGGTAGGGCAGCCAGGTTTCGAGTTGAAGCCATTCGTCGGCACCGGTTTCCGCGGTTCCGGCTTTTGCGGGCCGCGAACCTTGATTGCTATTTGCTTGCATATTGCAATCATATCCCTTCTAATTGTCCCAGGCAACCCGAGAGGTTGTGCCGCGTCCGGGCGCGAAAAAGCAACCGCCTTCGCTCTCGCGAGCCGGCATGCCATGCCCGCCCGACGCGGGAAAGGCGGCCGTCGGCGGTACGGGCACCGGCAAGTCATGCGCCAGCCGGTCTTCGGCTGCGCGGCGCGCGCAACCGTAGGGCGGTGCGGCCGCTCTGCCGAGACCCTGGACCCTGTGGAACCGGAAGGAGAGATAGCGTGCCCTATGTCGTCTATTGCATCGATCGTCCCGACGCCGGCGACCTGCGCCGCCGCACCCGTGCCGTGCATCTGGAATACATGATAGCGCACCAGTCCCGGGTTCTGTTCGGCGGCCCGCTGCAAAGCGAGGACGGCAGCCGGGTGCTCGGCAGCCTGATGGTGCTCGCCTTCGACGACAGACAAGCGGTCGAGGCCTTCCTCGCCGACGAACCCTATGCCCGGGCCGGCCTGTTTTCCACGGTCGGTGTGCACCGGCTGCGGCAGATGGTGCCGGAACATCCCCCCGGCCTGCTCCTGTCGGAACTGGCAAGGGAACGGGCCCTGGCCTGAAGCCGGCCCCGCCCCGGATCGCCCGATCCCGTCTCCGCCCGGCCCACCGGGCCGGTGTGCGCGTCACGCCAGGACCAGTTGATCGTCCTCGACCGCCTTGCCGGTGGTCTTCTTGAAGAGCGCGAGCAGGTCGGACACGTCGTAGCCGTTGCGCTCATCGCCGCGAATGTCCAGCAGCACGCGGCCGGCATTCATCATGATCGTCCGCTCCCCGTGATCGAGCGAATTGCGCATGCTGTGGGTGACCATCAGCGTGGTCAGCCGCTGCTCGCCCGTAATCTCGCTCGACAGCGCCAGGATCGTCGCCGCCGCGCCGGGGTCGAGCGCCGCGGTATGCTCGTCAAGGATCAGGATCTTCATTGGCAGAAGCGTTGCCATCAACAGGCTGAGCGCCTGGCGCTGCCCGCCCGAGAGCGTGCCGACATGCGCACCGAGCCTGTCCTCCAGCCCCATGCCGAGCCGTGCCAGATGCTCCTTCAGGCGCGCACGCTCCGCCCCCCGCCCGAGGGCCAGCCGCAGCCGGCGGCGGCCGCCCCGGCTTGCCGCCAGCGCCAGGTTCTCCTCCACGGTCAGCGAACTGCAGGTGCCGGCGCGCGGCTCCTGGAAGACACGGCCGATCAGGCTGGCGCGCCGCTCGGTCGGCCAGCGCGTCACGTCATGGCCGTCCACATAGATCCCGCCCCGGTCCAGCCGCACATCGCCGGCGACCGCCGACAGCAGCGTCGACTTGCCGGCGCCATTGGTGCCGATGACGGTGACGAACTCGCCCGGCGCGAGATCCAGATCGACCCCGCGCAGCGCGGGGACCGCGATCGGCGTGCCGGGGTTGAACGTGACATAGGCATCGCAGATGCTCAGCATGGGTCAGGTGCCTTTCTGTCCTTGCGGGCGGGCGAAAAGCCGCTGCAGCCGCGTGCGCAGATGCAGCGGGTGCTTGCGGCGGGCGCGGGAGAGGACCACCGCCACGGCCACCACCACCGCCGTCACCAGGTTGAGATCCTGGGCCTGGATGCCGAGAAAACCGGCACTCAGCGCAAGCGCGATGAAGAAGCGGTAGAGCAGCGCCCCGGCCAGACAGCCGAGCGTCGCCCAGCCGACCTTGAGCGAACCGAGCAGGGTCTCGCCGATGATCAGCGCCGCAAGGCCGGTGACGATGGTGCCGATGCCCATGGAGACATCGGCAACCCCCTGGCTCTGGGCGAAGAGCGAACCGGCCAGGCCGACAAGGCCGTTGCTGATCGTCAGGCCGATCAGGGTCATCCGGTCGTTGTCGACCGACTGCGCCCGCGCCATCACCGGGTTCTCGCCGCTGGCTCGCAGCGCCAGTCCGATCTCCGTTGCGAGAAACCAGTCGACAGCGAATTTCATCGCGACGGCAATCGCCAGCAGCACGACGGCATTGGTCCAGATGCCGAGCCCGAGCAGCCCGTCGAACGGCGTGAAGATCGTTTCCTCGCCATAGAGGGAGATGTTCGGCCGCCCCATGACGCGCAGGTTGATCGAGTAGAGCGCGACCATGGTCAGGATGCCGGCCAACAGGTTCAGGATCCTGAAGCGGACGTTGAGATAGGCCGAGACGAAACCGGCACAGGCACCCGCCCCCGTGCCGATCAGCGTTGCCAGCAGTGGGTTGATGCCCGAGACGATCGCCACCGCCGTGGCGGCAGCCCCCAGAGGGAAGCTGCCGTCCACCGTCAGATCCGGAAAATTCAGGACCCGGAACGAGATATAGACCCCGAGCGCCACCAGCGAGAACAGCAGCCCCGCCTCGATAGCCCCGGACAATGCCAGCATGCTCATCTAGAGCCCTTTCGGCCAATTCGAAGTGAATTCTGCTTCTCGACTGGGGCGGCGATCCGGCGTCGAAACGGGTGCCGCGCGATGCCTTCGCATCGGGCAAGACCGGTTCGGCGTCGGGCGCCCGCCAATCGGAAGCCCTGTGGGGCGGGCGATTTTGCGCCAATTCCGGCGCAAAGCCCCTTGTCCGTCTCCAGATACGGCCTGCGTGTCTTTGCTTGACCTTGTCACAAAATCGCTCCGTCAGAATGGCTCCGAACTACAAAAGGGCTTAGTCGACCACCTTCTTGGCCGAGGCGAGCAGCGCTTCGGGCAGCTCGACGCCCATGGCCGCGGCCGATGTCTTGTTGAGATAGAGATCCTGGCTCTCCAGCGCCCCGACCGGGATCGTCGCCGGGCTCTCGCCCGACAGCACCCGGATCGCCATCTTTCCGGTGATGCGGCCAAGCTGGTAATAGTCGAAACCGAGGGCCGCGACGGCGCCCCGTTCGACCGAATCCGTGTCGCTGGCAAAGACCGGGATCTTCGCCTTCCGGCCCACATTGACGACGCTTTCGACCGCCGCCACCACGGTGCTGTCGGTGGGAATGAGAATGGCGTCGGCGCGGCCGGCAAGGCTCAGCGCGGCATCGCCGACCATTGCCGTCTGCGAGGCGGAGCTCTCCTCGATCTCGAACCCATAGGCGCCCGCCTCCTGCTTCAGCGCCGCGACCTGGGAGACCGAGTTGGCTTCGCCGGCATTGTAGATGACGCCGAGCTTGCTGGCCTCGGGCAGCAGGTCGCGGATCAGTTGCAGGGTCGGGCCGAACGGCTGCTTGTCGGTGGTTCCGGTGATGTTGCCGCCCGGGCTCTCCAGGCTCGCCACCAGCTTTGCCTCGACGGGATCGGTCACCGCCGAGAACAGCACCGGGATGTCGCCCGCCGCGCTCTGCAGGGCCTGGGCCGAAGGCGTGCTGATGGCCACCAGCAGGTCGGGCTTCAGCCCGGCGAATTCCTTGGCGATCTGCAACTGCGTCGGCATGCTGCCCTGGGCGCTCTGGGTGTGCAGCTTCAGCGTCTCGCCGGCCTTGTAGCCGGCCTCGGCCAGTTCCTCGACAATGCCGTTGCGCGCCGCGTCGATCGCCGGATGATCGATGATATAGGTGATCGCCACCTGCTTCTGTTCGGCCGCCTCGGCGCCCCAAAGCCCGGCACCCGCGAGCAGCATCGCCGCCATAGCGGCCCATTTCGATCGGAACATCGCTTTTCTCCTCACTCCGTCATCACCGTTGGAAGATCCTGTTGGCGGGCTCCCGCCCGCTCGCTCCGAACCGCCGGTCCATTGCCGGCGGCCGGTTCCCGCAGCATGGACCGCGTGAATTCGGCCGGACGCCGCACGCCCATGAGCATCTGGACGACCTCGAACTCGCGTCTGAGGACGGCAAGCGCCTGGACGACGCCGCACTCGCCCGCCGCGGCCAGCGCATAGAGGGTTGCCCGTCCCACCTGCACGGCATCCGCCCCGCGAGCGAGCGCACGAGCGATGTCCGAGCCGCTCCGGAAGCCGCTGTCGACCAAGAGCGCAAGCCGCCGGCCGGCTTCGGCGCGGAACTCGGGCAGGATGTCGATGCTGGCGACCGCGCCATCGAGCTGCCGCCCGCCGTGATTGCTGACGACGAGGCCGTCGACGCCGATCTCCACGGCGCGGCGCACCTGCGCCGGATCCATCATCCCCTTGACGATCAGCGGCCCCCGCCAGGCGTCGCGGATCCGGTCGATGTCGTCCCAACCCACCGACGGATCGAGCTGCGACTGCATCAGTTCGGCAATCGTGTCCGTGGCGGCCAGCCGGCCGAGTTCGGCCGCCATCACCTCCAGCCTCGGCGCCCCGGCCCGCGCCATCTGCAGCGACCAGCGGGGATGCGCCAGGAGGCTCGCGAGCTTTGCGGGCGACCAGCGGAACGGCAGCGAGAACCCGTTGCGCACATCGCGCAGGCGCCGCCCCGGCACCGCATTGTCGACCGTCACCTCCAGCGCCCGGAACCCCAGCGCGGCGGCCCTCTCGACCAGCCGCCGGCTGACCTCCCGGTTGCGGAACAGATAGAGCTGGAACCATTTGGGACCGGCACCGGCCGCCGCCACCTCTTCCATGCTGGCGGTCGCCGCCGAACTCATGACGAAGGGAACGCCGCAACGCGAGGCGGCCCGCGCAAGATCCAGATCGCCGCGCGGCCAGGCCGCCCCGGCAAGCCCGGTCGGCCCGATGATCAGCGGCATCGACAGCGGTTCGCCAAAAAGCGTGATCGCCGGGCTGCAGGCGCTGACATCGCGCGGAGCCGAGCCGACCAGCCGGATGCGGTCGAGCGCGGCGCGGTTTTCCGCCAGCGTATCTTCCGAGCCGCTGCCGCCATCGATGAAATCGAAGACGAAGCGCGGCAGCCGCCGGCACGCCAAGCTGCGGAAATCCTCGATCGACTGCGGCAGCCCCGCGATCTCGCCCGGAACCTCCGCCCCGGCTTTGTCCATTCGCCCCGGCATTTCCCCTCTCACACCGTCCTCCCCGGACGACCAGGCATCGCGACGCCTGGATCGATCGCCCTCGTTTTCAAATGCCTTTTCGACTGTCCGGCGCGTGTTCCGCCGCCGCGATCCGCAGGCCTGCGCCCTGGGCATGCATGGCGAACACGCCGAGCACCGCGTGGCGGGTCGTGTTGCGCCGAAGCACCTCGATCGCCCGGCGCACGGCCGGTTGCTCGGGATGCCCCTGGAACTCGCAGAAGAAGCGCGTGGCGACGAACTGCCCTCCGACGAGGTAGCTCTCGAGCTTGGTCAGGTTGACCCCCTCCCCGGCGAAACCGGCCATCGCGCGAAACAGCGCCCCCGGTTCGTTGCGCAGTTCGAACAGCAGGCTGGTGATCGGCTCCGGCACGTCCGCCGCCGGCATGACGGGCCGGGCGGCGAGCACGTAGAAGCGTGTCCGATTGGCCGGGTCGTCCTCGATGTTGCGCTTGAGGATCGTCAGTCCGTGGACCTCCGCCGCCAGTTCCGAGGCCACCGCCGCTTCCGACGGGTCGGCCCGCTCCCGCACCAGCGCCGCCGCCATCGCCGTGTTCGGCGCCTCCACGCCGGCAATCCCGTGGGTCGCCAGAAACCGGCGCACCTGCATCAGGGCCACGGGGTGCGAATGCACCCGCCGGATGAGATCGAGACGCCAGCCGGGCGGGGCGACCAGATGATGCTCGATCCGCTCGAAGATCTCCCCGACGATCGCCAGCCCGCTTTCGGGCAGCAGCAGGTGGATGTCCGGCACCCGGCCGACCAGCACGTTCTCGCAAGGCAGCACCGCCGCTTCCGCAGCACCGCTGCGCACCGCCTCGATCACCCCCATGAGACTGGTCCGTCCGACCGCCTCCGCCTCGGGAAAGGCCGAGCGGCAGGCGATATGGGCGAAGGCCCCCGCCGAGCCGTGATAGACGACCTTCGCCGGCGCGAAGCCACCCTCGCCGAGGCGGACCGCCTCGCCTGTCCGGCCCGCAGTGCCCGTGAGGCGCGCCTGACCGCCACCGCGCCCCAGCACGCGCAGCCGTGGGGGCTGGGCAAGCCGCCGATGTCCCGGCCCGCTGCGGCGCTCGCCGGCGCCGGACGGGGCCACCTGACCCGACCTGATCATGGCGCCCTCCGCTCTAGCCATGGGCCGGGCGCGTGCTGGTCATGACCGTCATCGGCCACATCAGCGCCCAGCCGGATCCGGTCTCGGTGACGCTCAGGAAGTGATCCGCCGCCGCCAGGCAATCCTGCGGCGAGTAGCCGGGCTTGGCGGAAAACAGCAGATGCAGGAAGTGGCCGATCTCCTCCTTGCGAGCGAATTCCCAAGGGGTGACCACCTCGTGAAACACCGGCGGCGCCCAGCCGGTCAGCTCGCACAGGCTTTCGGCGAACTCCCGCGACAGGAAGGCGACCTCGTGGCCGGTCGAACAGCTCCGCGCGATGAAGGCATCGAAATAGCGGGCGAGCGGCGTGCCGGCGAAAATATCGGCGATGACGAGCCGCCCTCCCGGACGCGCGACCTCGTTGAAGCGCCGGAAGGCGGAGGTCTTGTCGGCAACGTGATGAATGGCGCCCCGGCTCCAGACCGCGTCGAACCCGTCATGGCCGACATCCAGCGTGTCCGCCGAGGCAGGCACGACGACAATGTTGCCGAAGGGCGCTTCCGCCCCCAGGTTCGCCAGTTGCTCCACCGACGGGTCGCTGGCGACGAGCAGGCCGCTCGGACCGATGGCAGCAGCGATCGCCCGGCTGAAATAGCCGTTTCCGGCACCGACTTCGAGAATGTGTTCTCCGGGGGCGGGCGCCAGGAATCGCTTCATGCAGGCGATATCCGGCAACCAGGCATCCGCGTAGAGCGACAGTGCATCGCGATAGTCTGCGGAGCGCTTTCCGACAAATTCCACGGACTTGGCATCGGCATACATGGTGCAAGCTCCCTGTGGCTTTCGATGGATCCGATCCGGACGCTTTCCTCCCCGACTTCTTTTGATGGCCCTGTTGTGTCGAGCCCTCGCCTCTGTGCCCGGCGCCCCCGCCCAGCCTCACCCGAACCCGGTCTGCACCAGGTTCCCGCGGTGAGGAGCCGGCAAGTACCGACACTTCTGTCATGGACACTTACGCCGAGGGGAATGGCGGTTTCCGGCGAGTTCCCCCTTGCAGTGTCACGACGATATCTAGCGTTTTATTTGCTTGTCAATTGCAATATGCAATCATTTTTTGCACTGCAAAATCTTTGTGCAGGCGCCCGCAAATCAACCAGAGGCAGCAAGGGCGGGAGACTGCCGATCGCCGGACACCTCGTCGGCCGACGGTCCGGGAGGGGCGAAACGACAGGAGCGGGCATGTCAGGAGCAGGCATGGCAGGAGCGGGCAGGCGCCGCCAGGGCCGGCAGGAGCGGCCCCTCCCTTTGGCGCCCGTCCCGGCGCCTTGTGGCCACACCTTGGCAAGTCGCCGCCAGCTCCCCGCTGCTTCCCCGAAGCATTTGTCCGACAAACCGGCAAAGGCCAGAATTTCGAACGGACGGGCCCTCTCGCCGGACATTTTCTCGAGTTGATGCTCGGAAATCTCCACTTGACGGCCGGTTCAGGCTCATGCCAAGCTTTGTCGGACAAAGGGACGAACCGACAATACGCGCCATCAAGACGTGCGATGCCGGAGCGTTCGGGAGGAGACGTTCAGAATGTCGTTGGCGGAGCCAGGGCGCTTCGAGAAGATCAAGGTGCCGTCCGCCTACCAGATGGTCGCGGAGGCGATCGAGCGCGAGATCATGGCCGGCCGGCTGCGTCCGGGCGACGAGATCGGCACCGAGGCGGTGCTGGTGCGCCAGTTCGGCGTCAACCGCTCGACGGTCCGCGAGGGCATCCGCCTCTTGGAGCAGGCGGGACTGGTCCAGCGCGAGGCCGGCCGCAAGCTCTATGTCTGCCTTCCCCACTATCGCAAGCTGTCGGATCGCATGAGCCGGGCGCTGGTGCTGCATCAGGTCACGTTCCGTGAGCTGTTCGAGGCGGCCGTGATCCTGGAACTCGGCGTCATCGACGCCGCCGTCGACGAGGCTTCGGAGCAAGACCTTGCCGCGCTGGAGGAGAACCAGGCGCTGGCCGAGGCGGCGCTGGGCGATCCCGTCCGCCTTGCCGGCCTCGACACGGAGTTTCATGCGCTGCTGGCCAAGGCCTCGCGCAACCGGGTGCTGGAACTGGCGCGTGAGCCGGCAGCGCTCCTGTTCTTTCCCACATCCGAGCTGATCTGCCGCCGGGTGCCGCAGGGCGCCGGCCGCATGGTCGCCGCCCATCGCCGACTGATCGATGCCGTTGCCGCGCGCGACAAGGAGGAAGCGCGCCTTTGGATGCGGCGGCACGTGGTCGACTGGAAGCGCGGTTTCGAACGCGCGGGCCGAGATATCGACGAGCCGGTGGAGAGCATCTTCGAGAGGCTGTCGAGCGTCCGGCAATACGCATGAGGTAAGGCGGGCGGCCCTGGAGGGGGCGGCGCGGAAGATCGAGAAAAGAAACCCGTAAAAGACCGGCAGGCGACGCACCGGCAAGGAAGACATCGGGGAGGAACATGTCGAACGTCCTGCACGACCGGCCGCAATCGGCCGGCCCCATCACGTTGGCACGCGGGCGGAGTGTCCCCACGAGCGCCCGGACGGTATGCCGATGACGGGCGCGCTCGACAGTGGCGCGACCGGCGCCGCCCGTCTGGAGGTGGAAGACCTGTCGCTGTCCTTCGGCGGCCTCAAGGCGCTGCGCGGCGTGTCCTTCTCGGCCGAGCCCGGCTCGATCACCGCGCTGATCGGCCCGAACGGCGCCGGCAAGACCTCCATGTTCAACTGCATCTCCGGCTTCTACAAGCCGCAGAAAGGCAGCGTCCGCTTCGATGGACGCGACGTGACGCGGATGCATCCGCCCGAACGCGCCGCCCTCGGCTTCGCCCGCACGTTCCAGAACATCGCGCTCTTCCGCGGCATGACCGTGCTCGACAACATCAAGCTCGGCCGCCACGCCCATATGAAGACCGGCCTGCTGCAGGCCCTCGCCTATTGGGGGCCGGCCCAGCGCGAGGAGATGGAACTACGCGCCGAGGTCGAGCGTCGCATCATCGATTTCCTCGAGATCGACCACATCCGCAACATGCCGGTCGCCGCGCTCTCCTACGGCTTGCAGAAGCGGGTCGAGCTTGCCCGCGCCCTCGCCATGCGCCCCCGCATCCTCCTGCTCGACGAGCCGGTCGCGGGCATGAACCGCGAAGAGACCGAGGATATGGCCCGCTTCATCCTCGACGTGAAAGAGGAATGGGGCACCACGATCCTGATGGTCGAGCACGACATGGGCATGGTGATGGACATCTCCGACCATGTCGTCGTGCTGAATTTCGGCGAGGTCATCGCTCGCGGCCTGCCGCACGAGGTGCAGGCCGACCCGCATGTCACCGAGGCCTATCTCGGCAGCGGCGACCCGGCGGCGCTGATGGCCCGGCTCAAGGGCGAAACGGGAACCACCGGCAATTCCGGTGCGCCCACGGACGACAGGCGCGAGGACGTGGCATGAGCGACCTTCTGTTCTTCTTCGAGGTGACGCTGGCCGGCCTCGGTTCGGGGGCGCTGCTGTCGCTGACGGCCCTCGCCTTCGTGCTGATCTACAAGGCGACCCGCGTCATCAACCTCGCCGTCGGCGAAATGCTGATGCTTGGCGGCTACCTGTTCTTCGCCTTCGCCGCCGGGCTCGGCCTGCCGGCCTGGGCGGCGATCCCGCTCGCCATCGCCGGCGGCGGCCTCGTCGGTGCGGTGGTCGAGCGCGGGCTGATCCGCCCGATGCTCGGCGAGAGCCCGATTGCCGTCTTCATGGTGACCATCGGCCTCGGCTCGATCCTGGTCGGCCTCGTCGAACTGATCTGGGGTACCGACCCGCGCGCCCTGCCCGCCTTCATGGGCAACACCCCGATCTTCATCGGCGAAGCCTATGTCTCGCGCAAGATCGCCATCGCCTTCGCGGTTGCCGCCGTGGTCATCGCGGTCTTCCTCGTCCTCTTCCGCTACTGGCGCGGCGGTGTCGCGCTGCGGGCGACGGCGACCGACCAGGCCGCGGCCTATTCCTGCGGGATCAACGTGCCTGGTGTCTTCTCGCTCGCCTGGGTGATCGGCTGCGGCACCGCTGCCGGCGCCGGCGTGCTGCTCGGCTCCATCGGCGGCATCTCGCCAGCCATGGGCGTGTTCGGCCTCTCCGCTCTGGTCGTGGTCATTGTCGGTGGGCTCGACTCCGTCGCCGGAGCCCTCGTCGGTGGCCTCGTGATCGGCCTCATCGAGGCCTGGGCCGGCACCTATCTCGGCGGCGAATTCAAGCTCGTCACCACCTTCGGCCTCCTCCTCGTCGCCTTGATGATCCGTCCCTACGGACTGTTCGGCACGACAGAAATCGAGCGTCTCTGACATGAAGATCGGAACCGCCAAGCACAGCTACCAGGCCGACGAGGCGCTGCTGACCACCCGGCCGCAGCGCCTGTGGATGGGGCTCTTCGCCCTCGGTCTTTGCATCGCCCCGTTCATGCTCGACAATTATTGGCTCTATCTCGCCTGCCTTGTCGCCATCAACGTGGCGAGCGCCACCGGTCTCAACATCCTGACCGGCTATACCGGCCTCGTCAGCCTCGGCCAGGCGGCGTTCATGGCGGTCGGCGCCTATACCGTCGGCTGGATGCAGCTCCGCCTCGGCACGCCCTTCCTGCTCAACATCGTGGCCGGCGGCATCGTTGCCGCCGCCGTCGGCCTGCTGGTCGGCCTGCCGAGCCTCAGGGTCAAGGGCCTCTATCTGGCCATCGCCACCATCGCCGCCTCCATCATCCTGCATTTCGTCTTCGTCAACTGGCAGAGCGTGACCAACGGCAACAGCGGCCTGACGCTGACGCCGGCGACCTTCCTCGGCACGCCGCTCACCGACTACAAGCAGCTCTATTTCGTCTTCGTGCCGATCACCGCGCTGATGGTGCTGGGCGCGGCGAACCTCTTCCGCACCCGCGTCGGACGGGCCTTCATCGCCATCCGCGACCGCGACATCTCGGCCGAGGTGCTGGGCATCTCGCTGCTGCGCTACAAGCTGACGAGCTTTGCCATCTCGTCCTTCTATGCCGGCGTCGCCGGCGGCATGTGGGCCTATTTCTTCCGCGTGGTGACGCCGGAGAGCTTCCCCTTCGTCTATTCGATCTTCTTCCTCGCCGCGATCATCGTCGGCGGCATGGGCACGATCCTCGGCGCCATTCTCGGCGCCGTCTTCATGACCCTCGTGCCGGAGCTGCTGCGCTTCGGCATCGACTGGCTCACCCCCGTCCTTCCCAATGCAGCGGCGATGCTCTCGCCCGTCCGCACCATCGTTTTCGGCCTCCTGATCGTCGGCTTTCTCATCTTCGAGCCGAAGGGACTTGCCGAAATCGTCCAGAGAACCCGGCGTTACTTCCATCTCTGGCCCTTCAAGAAGTGAATGACCAAAAGTCACGCGATAAAACCGGAGGAAACAATGCTTAGCTTTACCAGGAGAACGCTGCTTGCCCTGTCGGCATCGGCAGCCATCGCCACCGCGCTGCCGGCTGCGGCCGCGGACGACATCGTCATCGGTGGTTCGATCCCGCTCACCGGCGTCTTCGCCTTCGCCGGCGTCGGCATCGAGGCCGGCATGCAGGACTATATCAAGATCGTCAACGAGGCCGGCGGCCTCCAGGGGCGCAAGCTGCGCCTCGCCTACGAGGATACCGGCTACAAGGTCGACGCCTCCGTCGCCGCCTTCAACAAGCTGACGAGCCAGAACACGATCCACCTCTACTATGGCGACTCCACCGGCTTCGCCAAGACCATCAACGGCGAGCTCGACCGGATGGGCACGACCATCATGGCCGGCGCCTCCTTCGCCACCGAGCTGAACGATCCCAAGGCTTTCCAGTATCAGTTCATGGCCGGCCCCGACTATTCGGAGATGACCGGCATCCTGCTGGAATACATCGCCAAGGAGAAGCCGGGCGCCCGCATCGTGCTGGTCAATTCCGACACCGAGTTCGGCCGCGATCCGATCGCCGCCACCAAGGCGCGCGCCAGCGAACTCGGCCTCGAAGTGGTCGAGGAGATCATCACCCCGCCGACCGCCGTCGACGTCTCCACCGAGGTGCTGAAGCTGCGCCGCGCCCGGCCGGACTACACCATCTTCCACGGCTACGTGCTGGCGCCGCTGCCCGAGTTCATGACCCAGGCCAAGCAGCTTGGCCTCGAGACCAAGTTCATGGGCACCTTCTGGTCGATGGACGCCAGCATCTGGAGCAAGGTCGGCGAGGCCGCCGACGGCTTCATGGGCGTCATGCCCTATCGCTACTACTATGACGAAGCGGACAACGCGCCGATGCTCGACCGCATCCGCGAGATGCGCCCCGAGTACCAGTCGACGCCCTACATGCAGGGCTTCCTCACCGCCATGCTGTTCACCGAGGCGGCCAAGCGCACGCTGGAGGCGGGCCAGGAGCTCAACGCCCCCAACCTGAAGGCGGCCCTCAACTCGATCGAGAACTTCGACACCGGCGGCATCATCGGCGTGCCGATCTCGATCCCCGGCAACTCGATCCCGGTCGGCCGCATCTATCGCTACGACGCCAGCGCCCAGCAGATGCTGCCGGCGTCCGACTGGATCAGCGTGCAGGAGTAAGCGAGATGGCCGCGGACATCCTCCTCGACATCAACAACATCGAGGTCGTCTACAACAAGACGGTACAGGTGCTCCGCGGCCTGTCCCTGAGCGTCGGGCGCGGCAAGATCGTCACCCTGCTCGGCTCCAACGGCGCGGGCAAGTCGACGACGCTGAAGGCAGTGTCGAACCTCCTGACGCTGGAGAACGGCGCCGTCACGGCGGGAACCATCCGCTTCGACGGCAACGACATCTCCCGCCTGACGCCCCATGCCCTGGTGCGGCGCGGCCTCTTCCACGTGATGGAGGGGCGCCGCATCTTCGAGGACCTGACGGTCGAGGAGAACCTGACGGCGGCGACCTTCGCCCTGTCCGGGCGCGGGCTCAAGCCGACGCCCTTCGACCTCGTCTACCAGTATTTCCCGCGCCTGTTCGAGCGGCGCAACGGCCGTGCCGGCTACCTGTCCGGCGGAGAGCAGCAGATGCTGGCGATCGGACGCGCGCTCATCGCCCAGCCCTCGCTGATCCTCTTGGACGAGCCCTCGCTCGGCCTCTCGCCGGTGCTGGTCGAGGAGATCTTCACCATCATCGCCTCGATCAACCGCGATCTCGGCGTCTCCATGCTCCTGGTCGAGCAGAACGCGGCCGTCGCCTTCGCCGTCGCCCATTACGGCTACATCATGGAGACCGGCAAGATCGTGCTCGACGGGCCGACCGAGCGGCTGGTGAAGGACGAGGACGTGCGCGAATTCTACCTCGGCGCCAGCGGCGGCGAGGGCACCAGGAGCTATCGCGACATCAAGCACTACAAGCGCCGCAAGCGCTGGCTGTCCTGAGGCAAGAGATCATGGCCGACTTCCCCGAACTCACCCTGCCGCAGATGCTGCGCGCCCATGCCGAGGCGACGCCCGACCGGGTGGCGGTCCTGCAGAAGGACTTCGGCATCTGGAACCCCCTTACCTGGCGCCAGTATCACGAGCGCGCCTGCGATGTCGGCGAAGGCCTTGTGGCCCTCGGCCTCGGCGAAGGCGGCCATGTGGCGGTGCTGTCGGAAAACCGCGTCGAATGGGTGCTCGCCCAGCTCGGCACCGGCCTTGTCGGCGGCGTCACCATCGGCGTCTATCCGACCAGCCCGGCCAACGAGGTCGGCTATGTACTGGAACATTCCGACAGCGAGATCATCGTCTGCGAGGACCAGGAGCAGCTCGACAAGGTGATCGAGGTGCGCGAGCAGTTGCCGAAGCTGCGGCGCGTCGTTGTCGTGGAGACCAAGGGTCTGCGCGGCTATTCGGGAGACTTCGTCATCTCCTTCGACGCCTTGGAGGAGATCGGGCGGACGCGGCGCGCCGCCGGCCCGGCCGTCGCCGGAGACGGGCCAACCGCCCGCTCGCTCGATGACATCGCCCTGATGATCTACACCTCGGGCTCGACCGGAAAGCCCAAGGGCGCGATGCTCTCCTATCGCAACCTGCGCGCCCAGGCGATCGCGGTCGCCGACCGCATCGGCCTCGACGCGCAGTCCGTCCACCTGTCCTATCTGCCGCTGTGCCATGTCGCCGAGCAGATGGTGACGGTGATGGCGCCGATCTATCTCGGATCGCGGATCTGCTTCGGCGAGTCCCTGCGCACCGTCCAGGAAGACCTGCGCGAGGTCGCCCCCTCCTCCTTCCTGGGCGTGCCGCGGATCTGGGAGAAACTGCATTCCTCGATCCATATCCGCATGCTGGAGGCCGGCGGCTATCGCCGCGCGCTCTACGAATGGGCTTATCGCGCCTGCGAGCCCTTCGCCGAAAAATCCCGCACGGAGCGCAGCCTCAGCGAGCGGATCCTCTTCGCGATCTGCTACCTCCTCGTCTTCCGCGCGCTGCAGAATTACATCGGCCTGCGCCGCACCCATGTCGCCATGACCGGCGCCGCGCCGATCTCGCCGCGCATCGTCCGCTTCTTCCGCACCATCGGCGTGCCCCTCGTCGAGGTCTACGGCATGACGGAATCGAGCGGCATCGCGCTTGGCCAGACGCTCGGCCGGCTGGTGCCGGGTTCGGTCGGCCCCTCGGTCAAGGGCGTCGAGGCGCGCGTCGGCGAGCACGGCGAACTGCTGCTGAAGGGCGACACCGTTTTCGCCGGCTACTACAAGAACCCCGCCGCCACGCAGGCAACCCTGAAGGACGGTTGGCTGCATACCGGCGACGTGGTCGAGGTGGAGAACGGCGAGTTCCGCATCGTCGACCGCCTGAAGGACATCATGATCACCGCCGGCGGCAAGAATCTCAGCCCCTCGGAGATCGAGAACACGGTCAAGGGCAGCCCCTACATCAAGGAATGCATCGTCATCGGCGAGGCCCGCAAATATGTCGCGGCGCTCATCCAGATCGATTTCGAGACCGTCGCCAAATGGGCGGAGGAACAGGGCCTGTCCTACACCAACTTCCGCAGTCTGGCCGAAAACCCGGCGGTGCGCGAACTGGTCGATGCGGAGATCCGCACCGCCAACAGCCAGTTGGCGCAGGTCTCCCACATCCGCCGGTTCCACCTGCTGACCAAGGAACTGGACCACGACGACGACGAGGTCACGGCGACCATGAAGGTGCGCCGCTCCAGCATCCAGACCAAATACGCCGGAGAAATCGCCAGCCTCTATCCGAGCGGCTGACGCATCCCTCGCCCGGATCCAACGGAGCCCGACACCCCGACATGCCCGACGCCCTGATCTACGACCACCTGCGTACGCCGCGCGGCAGGGGCAAGCCCGATGGCGCCCTGCACGAGGTGACGCCGATCCGACTTGCCACCACGGTGCTGGAGGCGGTGCGCGAGCGCAACGCGCTCGACACCGCCCTCGTCGACGACGTGGTGATGGGCATCGTCATGCCGGTGGGCGAGCAGGGCCAGTGCCTGCCACGCGTTGCCGCCATCGCCGCCGGCTATGCGGAAGAGACCGCAGGCGTGCAGATCAACCGCTTCTGCGCCTCGGGGCTCGAGGCCTGCAACATGGCCGCCGCCAAGGTGATGGCCGGCCAGGCCGACATGATGGTCGCCGGCGGCGTCGAATCCATGTCGCGCATCCCGATCCTCTCCGACGGCGGCGCCTGGGGCGCCGATCCGCAGGTGGCGGCCGCCACGACCTTCGTGCCGCAAGGCATTTCCGCCGATCTCATCGCCACCAAATGGGGCTATTCGCGCGCGCAGCTCGACGCCTTCGCGGTCGAGAGCCACCGCCGCGCCGCGCGGGCCTGGTCGGAGGACCGCTTCACCCGCAGCGTCGTTCCCGTCCATGACCGGGTCGGCGAGGTGCTGCTCGCCCGCGACGAAACCATCCGCGGCAATTCCACGGTCGAGGACCTGGCCCGGCTGAAGCCCTCCTTTGCAGCCCTCGGCGAGAAGGCCGGCTTCGACGCGGTGGCGCTGGAGCGCTATCCGGACTTCGCGGAAATCCGCCACGTCCACCATGCCGGCAACTCGTCCGGCATCGTCGACGGCGCCTCCGCCGTGCTGCTCGGCACCCGCGAGGCGGGCAGCCGCGCCGGCCTCGTTCCGCGCGCCCGCATCCGCGCCTTCGCCGAAATCGGCTCGGAGCCGACGATCATGCTCACCGCCCCTTCCTTCGCGGCGGAAAAGGCGCTGAAGCGGGCCGGCATGACCGTTTCCGACATCGATCTTTTCGAGATCAACGAGGCCTTCGCGGCCGTCGCCCTGCGCTTCATCGAGGCGCTCGATCTCGACCCGGAGATCGTCAACGCCAATGGCGGGGCCATCGCCATGGGCCATCCGCTGGGAGCCACCGGCGCGATGATCCTCGGCACCGCGCTGGACGAGCTCGAGCGCACGGACCGACAGACCGCCCTCGTCACCCTGTGCGTCGGCGCCGGCATGGGCGTCGCCACCATCATCGAGCGGATCTGAGGAGGCGTCCCATGCTGACACACGAGATCGACGATGGCGGCATCGCCCTGCTGACCATCGACATGCCCGGCCGCTCGATGAACGTGATCGACTGGGCCTTCACGCAGGCCCTGCGCGAGGAGATCGCCCGGCTCGCCGCCGACCCGGCGGTCACCGGCATCATCGTCGCGTCCGGCAAGGAGAGCTTCATCGCCGGTGCCGATCTTGCGATCATGAACGGCATGACCGGTCCGGGCACCTCTCCGGCCACCGCGTCGGAGCGCATCCGCGCCATGACCGACGCCTTCCGCGCGCTGGAAACCTGCGGCAAGCCGGTCGTCGCAGCGGCCAGCGGCACCGCGCTCGGCGGCGGGCTGGAACTGATGCTCGCCTGCCATTACCGGATCGCCGCGCGCAATCCCAAGGCGGTCTTCGGCCTGCCCGAGGTCACGCTCGGCATCCTGCCGGGCGCCGGCGGCACGCAGCGCCTGCCCCGCGTCATCGGCATCGAGGCCGCCCTCCCCCTGTTGCTGGAGGGCCGCCGCCTGTCCGCTGACGAGGCGCTGTCGCTCGGTATTCTCGACGAGCTGGCCGAGCCGGACGATCTGATTGCCGCAGCCAGGCGCGCGCTGACGGAAGGCCGTGTCCCGGCGACTGCACCTTGGGACGCCAAGGGTTTCGCTCCGCCCGGTCCGGCCGTCACGTCCGAGGCCGCGTCCAACATCTTCCTCTTTGCCAATGCCAAGGTCCGCGCGCGCGGCCACCGCAACTATCCGGCGCTGGAGGCGATCCTCTCCTGCGTCTACGAGGGACTGCGGCTGCCCATCGACAAGGCGCTGAAGGTTGAGCGCCAGTATTTCGGCCATCTCGTCCATGGCGATGTCGCGCAGGCGATGATCCGCACCCAGTTCTTCGCCCGCCAGGTGCTGGCCCGCGAGGGCCGGGCGCGGGCGGGCAAGGACGGGCCGCTCGCCAACGCCTGCCGAAACGCGCTCGACGCCGAGGCGCTGCGCATGCAGGCTGAGGGCATGAGTCCCGCCTTCATCCGAAACGCCGCCGAGGGTGTCGGCCTCTCCACGCTGCCCGCCTTGCCGACCGACGCGCCCCTTGCGGCCACCGACGACAAGAGCGCGCGCGCGGCCCTGCGCCCCGCCGGCCTGCGGCTACTGCGCGCGATGGCGCTTGCCGCTGCCGCAACGTTTGAGCGCGGCGATGTCGCCTCGGCCGCTGAGGCCGACGTCCATGCCATCGACGCGGCGGGGTTCCCCGTGTGGACCGGCGGGCCGCTCAGCCTGATCGACACGCAAGGCGCGGCCGGGTTCGTCGCCGCCTGCCGTGCCGACAAGCTGGAGATCCCGGTCGGCCTTGCCGCCATGGCCCGCGACGGCGGACGGTTCCACGCACCCAAGGAGGCCGTCGCATGAGCGAGGATCTGGTGCTCACCGAGATCGATGCCGCAACCGGCATCGCCACCCTCACGATCAACCGGCCGAAGGTGCTGAACGCGCTCGACGTACCGACCGCCCGCGCTTTCCTGCAGGCCGTGCGCAAGGTCACCGCAACCAAGGGCGTGCGCTGCATCGTTCTTTCCGGCAGCGGCCGCGCCTTCATGGCCGGCGGCGATGTCGCGGCCTTCGGCACCGACCCGGACCGCGCCGCCGAGGTCGTCCACGACCTGCTCGACGCGCTGCACCCCGCCCTCACCGCCCTGCGCGAGTCCCCCGCCCCGGTGATCGCCAAGGTGCAGGGCGTCGCCGCCGGTGCCGGCTTCAGCCTGGTGCTCGGCGCCGACCTGGTGATCGCCGAGGCCGGTGCACGCTTCGTCGTCGCCTATGACCGCATCGGCACCTCGCCGGACTGCGGCGGCACCTGGGCGCTGCCGCGCAAGGTCGGCCGGGCGAAGGCGATGGAACTGCTGCTGCTCGGCGAGACCTTGAGCGCGGAGGAAGCCCGCGCGGCGGGCATCGTCAACACGGTGGTGCCGGCGGAAGAGCTCGACGCCGAGACCCTTGCCCTTGCAAAGCGGGTCGCCAGCGGCCCGACGCAGGCGCAGGGCGCGGTTCGCGCGCTCATTGATGGAGCGCTTGACCGCCCCTTCGCCGCCCATCTGGAGGCGGAGCGCGCCTCCTTCATCCGCATGACCGGGACCCGCGACTTCCGCGAGGGCGTCTCGGCCTTCCTCGAAAAGCGCCAGCCACAGTTTCGCGGCGAGTAACCGGCACGCCCGGCAGACCGGAGGGTTCCCGCATGACCATGCCGAACGCATTCGATGGCCGCCTCAAGGTTCCGGCGATCGCCTCGCCGATGTTCCTCGCCTCCGGCCCGAACCTTGTCGTCGCCACCTGCCGCGCCGGTGTGATCGGCACCTTCCCGGCGCTCAACCAGCGCACGACGGAGGGCTATGGCGAGTGGCTGAGCGAAATCGAGGATCGCCTCTCCGGCCATGCCGATGCCGCACCCTACGGCGTCAACCTGATCGTCCACCGCAGCAACACGCGGCTGGAGGCGGATCTGGCGATGACCGTCGCGCGCAAGGTGCCGCTGGTCATCACCTCGCTCGGCGCCAATCCGGATGTCGTCTCCGCCGTCCAGTCCTATGGTGGCCTCGTCTTCCATGACGTCATCAACCCGCGCCACGCCCGCAAGGCGGCCGAGGCCGGCGTCGACGGCATCATCGCGGTCTGCGCCGGCGCCGGCGGCCATGCCGGCGCGATGAGCCCCTTCGCGCTGGTCTCGGAAATCCGTGCCTTCTACGACGGCGCCATCGTCCTCGCCGGCGCCATCAACACCGGCGCGCAGATCGCCGCCGCCCGCGCCATGGGCGCGGACCTCGCCTATCTCGGCACCCGCTTCCTCGCCACCGAGGAAGCGATGATCGTTAACGATTACAAGCAGATGATCCTGGATGCGACCGCCGCCGACATCCTCTACACACCGGCGATCAGCGGGGTGAACGCCAACTTCCTGCGCCCGAGCATCGAGCGCGCCGGCCTCGACCCGGACAACCTGCAGCACGCGGGCACGCTCGACATGGGCAGCGAGGCGAAGGTCTGGAAGAACATCTGGTCCGCCGGCCAGGGCACGGGAACCATCACCGACCTGCCGCCCGCCGCCGAGCTGTGCGAACGCCTGCGAGCCGAATACCGCGCCGCCTGCGCCGCCCTCGCCTCGGACCCTTACGCCTGAGGCAGGCGGCGGGCTGGATTGGCTAACCGCCGTCAGTCCAGTCCTCATGTCCATGACGAATACGCACGACGAGAATATCACCGTCCTCGTCCGTCACATAAACGACCAGATGCGCCTTGAACGGGTGAATGCGCACGGGAGGCGAGATTTCGCTACGTTCACGCGCCATCTGCGGGTTCTCGGCAAGAAGCTCCAGAACGGCCGCCAGATCGCGGTGATAGGCCTCGGCATGCGCCTCGCCGAACAGTCGCACACCTTCCAGATAAACCTGGATGATGTCCTCGGCAGCTCTGGCGGAAAGCCGCCAGATCACGGCCGTCCGCCCTCCTTCGCCGCCCGCGCACGCGCAGCTTCCAGAATGGCGTCCATGCTCAAATCGCTCACGCCGCTCGCCAGACCTTCGTCGACGAGGCGCTGCATGGCGGCGACCCTGTCGTTTCGCTCCTGATCCCTGCGGATGAGGTCGCGCACGTAATCGCTGGCGTTGGCGTATCGCCCGCTGCGGGCCCGGTCTTCGACCCAGGCCTTCATCTGCTCGGGAAGGGAAACATTCATCGTCACCATGTCGGCCTCCTGTGCCGACATCATACGATATTTGGCAAGCTTTGCCAAAAAATGGATCCCAGTGTCCCTTGCCCCTTATGAAACGGGGACGGCCTTGGGTTCCGTCACCGGCGGCTCGGGCTTGGTGATGTTGGTGCTCTCGCCCTCGGCATCGACCGGAACCAGCGTGATGGTCACCGGGTTAGGGTCATGGTCGAGCGTTGCGCCCGACACCGCATCGACGCCAACGCCGACCACGCCGCCCAGCAGGATGTTGCCCGCGAGGCCGGCAGCCCCTCTGCCACTCACCTTCGTGTCGACGAAGACCTGCCCCGGTTTGTAGCCGTCCTTTGTTGCATGGACGGTGAGAGTTTTCTTCCGACCGACCTCGACCTTGCAGGGCGACTGATTGCAGGAATGGCCGAGCGTCGTGGTGACCTGCGCGTCGGCCGGCTCCACGTTGATGACGACCTCTTCCGAGGTGCCTCGAACGACGGACGCACAGCCCGTCACGAGAATCGCGCAGGCGATCACGGAAGTGATTGATTTCATTATCGCCCCCAAAAAAATACAGAGCGCGCATGAAACACAGGGAGGAGGGATGAGTCGACAAAAATGTCAGGATCGCGCCTAGAGCGGGCGGGTCTGCGTGACATAGGCCTCGAAGAAATCGGAGAACCGCGCGACCCGCATCGGCAGGCGCTCGTACGGGGGATAATAGAGCGTCAGCCAGATCTCCGGCGCCTCCCAGTCGGGCAGCACCTGCGCGAGCCGGCCCTGCGCCAGCCCCTCCTCGACGATGAACAGCGGCAGCAGGGCGATGCCCTCGCCGTTTTCCGCAAGCCGCGCCAGCAGGTCGCCATTGTTGCCGGCAATCGTTGTACCGGCCCGCACCCGGCGCGTGCGCCCGTCGCGGCGCAAGTCCCAGGTCTCGGCCTGCGAGCGCTCGTCATAGGCAAGGCAGGCATGGGCCGAAAGGTCCTCCGGCGTCTGCGGCGCGCCGCGCAGCGCCAGATAGGCGGGCGAGGCAACCATCACCCGGCGCACGCGGCAGATCTTGCGCCAGATCGTCGACTTGTCGCGCGGCGCCTCGGAAATGCGGATCGCCAGGTCGACATCGCCGGCGACAATATCGATGAAGCGGTCGGTGAGCCCGATCGACAGCGACACCCGGGGATACTGGCTGCGGAACCCGGCGACGACATCCGGCAGCACCTGCTGTCCGAGCGACATCGGGGCGTTGATACGGATCGTGCCGGCCACATCGCCCTGCTGCTCCTGCAGGTCCTCGGTCGTGCGGCGGAACGCCTCCAGCAGCGGCGCGATGCGGGCGGCATAGACCGCGCCGGCCGAGGTCAGCGACACCTGCCGGGTGGTGCGCAACAGCAGTTGCACCCCGAGTTCTTCTTCCAGCGCGCTCACCGCGCGCGTCACCGTCGGTGCCGTCATCGAGAGCTGCCGGGCGGCGGCGACGAAGCTCCGCTGCTCGGCGACCGCCAGGAACACGCGAATATGGTCGAGATCGATCATGCAGCGATTATTGCATGAATTGAAATGATATCCGAGGAATTGCTTCCATTCTCAAAGCATCCCGCCCGCCCCATCTTTGCAGCAGCGGCGAAGGCCGCAGCCACGGTTCGGGAAAGGGAGCAGTGCCATGCTGACGCAGATCAAGGGCCTCCATCACGTCACGTCGATGGCGGGAAACGCTCAGGAAAACAACGACTTCTTCACCCATACCCTCGGCCTGCGGCGGGTCAAGAAGACGGTCAACTTCGACGCCCCGGAGGTCTACCACCTCTATTATGGCGACGAAACCGGCACGCCCGGTTCGGTCATGACCTACTTCCCCTTCCCGGATATCGTGCAGGGTCGCCCCGGCGCCGACGAGGTCGGAAACACCTATTTCGCGGTGCCCGAAGGCTCCCTGCCCTACTGGAAAGAGCGCCTTGCGGGGCTCGGCGTCGGCGGTCTTGAGGAGGATAACCCCTTCGGCGAGGCACGCCTGCGCTTCCAGGGACCGGACGGCGACGGCTTCTCGCTGGTCGAGACGACGGGCGACGAGCGCCTCGGCTGGAGCGCCGGCGGTGTCAGTTCGGCCGAGGCGATCCAGGGCTTCCGCGGCGCGGCCTTCCGCCTGCGGGATAGCGGGGGGACAGCCGAGCTGCTCCGCTTCATGAACTACCGCGAGGTGGAGCGCAGCGGCACCTGGACCCGCTTCGCGATCGAGGGTGGAAACGGCGCCGATGTCATTGATATCGAAGAGGTTTCCTCGGCCGCTCCCGCCCGCCAGGGGGCCGGCTCGGTGCACCATATCGCCTTCGCGGTGGAGAACCGGGCGGCCCAGTTGGAGGTGCGCAAGGCGTTGATGGACACGGGCTATCAGGTCACGCCGGTGATCGACCGGGACTATTTCTGGGCGATCTACTTCCGCAGCCCCGGCGGCATTCTGTTCGAGGTGGCGACCAACGAGCCCGGCTTCGACCGGGACGAGGATACCGCCCATCTCGGCGAGGCCCTGAAGCTGCCGACCCGCTACGAGCAGTTCCGCGCGCAGATCGAGGACATCCTGACCCCGATCCGGGACTAACTCGGCTCCTTCCCTCCGGCCACAAGGGACTCACCGTCATGATCACGGACACCTATCACGCCCTGACCACGCAGCCGGCGCCCGGCGCGCCGCTGGTCTTTGCCTTCCACGGCACCGGCGGTGACGAGCATCAGTTCGCCCGCTTCGTCGAGGAGGCCCTGCCCGGCGCCGGCCTCGTTGCCCCGCGCGGCGATGTCTCGGAGCACGGCGCGCTGCGCTTCTTCCGCCGCACCGGCGAAGGCGTCTACGACATGGACGACCTCGCCCGGCGCACGCAGGCGATGGCCGGCTTCGTCGAGGCGCACCGCAAGGCCCATCCGGGCCGCCCGGTCTACGGCTTCGGCTATTCCAACGGCGCCAACATCCTGGCCTCCGTCGCCTTCCTGCGCCCGGAACTGTTCGACCGGATCGCGCTCCTGCATCCGCTGATCCCGTTCGAGCCAGCGACCCAGCCCGGCCTTGCCGGGCGAAAGGTGCTGATTTCCGCCGGCAAGCGGGACCCGATCTGCCCGCCGGCCGCGACCAGCGCACTGATCGACTGGTTCACGGCGCAGGGCGCAGACGTGACGCTCACCGCCCATGAGGGCGGGCACGAGTTGCGACAGACCGAAATCGACGCGCTGGTCGGCTTTCTGAAGGAGCCGCCGGACGCATGACGACGCATGACAAGGAGACGGAGCGATGGTGCTGATCCATGAGAACATGAGCCGCGGCCGCACCCAGAGCGGCTGGCTCGACGCCTGGCATACCTTCTCCTTCGGCGGTTTCCGCGATCCCGCCCGCATGGGCTACGCCGCCCTGCGGGTGCTCAACGAGGACCGCGTCGTCCCCGGCGCCGGCTTTTCCGAGCACGGCCATGCGGACATGGACATTCTCACCATGGTCCTGTCGGGCCGGCTGCGCCACACCGACACGCTGGGCAACGAGGCGGAGATTGCCGCCGGCGAACTCCAACTGATGTCGGCGGGACGCGGCATCCGCCATGCGGAGATGAACGCCTCCGGCAGCGAACCCGCCCATGTCCTGCAGATCTGGCTGATCCCGGACACCACCGGCGGCGCGCCGACCTATCAGCAGGTGAAGCTGCCGGCCCCGGAGACGGTGCGGGACTGGACGCTGCTGGCCAGCGGCAAGGACGGCGAGGCGCCGTTGCGGCTCCTGTCCGACACGCGCGTCTCGATTGCCGCGCCGCTGGCGGGAGACGCCACCGCGCTTCCCCTCGCCGATGGGCGGCGGCTCTTCGTCCATCTGGTCGAAGGCATCGCCACGGTCGAGGGCGAGCGTCTCGTCGCCGGCGACGGGTTGCAGGTCGGCGAGGAGGAGATCGGCGATCTCCTCTGGCAGACGGACGGCCGCGCCCTGCTCTTCGACATGAGCGCGCGCCACGGCGTCAGCCGGGTTGCGGGCTGACGGCACCGCCCGGTCCGGCGCTCGCGTCGGATCGGGCGCGCATCTCCTGCGCGGTCTGGCGCACCGCATCGGCGATCTGCTCCAGTTGCCGGGCGAGCGGGCTCGCCTTGCGCCAGATCATGCCGATGGTGCGCGAGGGCTGCGGCTCGTCGAAACGCGAGACGGAGACGGCGGCCGAGCGGGTTTCCACCGGCAGCGCCATTTCCGGGATCAAGGTCACGCCGATGCCGGCGCTGACCATCTGCACCAGCGTCGACAGCGAACTGCCATCCATCAGCTCTCGCGGCTGCGCCGGCCCCATGTTGCAGAAGGACAGCGCCTGCTCGCGGAAACAGTGCCCCTCCTCCAGCAGCAGCAGGCGCATCTCGCGCAAGGCTTCGCGATTCGGCACCGGCTTGCCTTCGTCCTCCGTCGGCCGGACCAGCACGAAACTCTCTGAAAACAGAGCCACTTCGCTGAGCGCCGGTTCGGAGACCGGCAGCGCGACGATGGCCGTGTCGAGCCGCCCCTCGGCGAGTTCCTGCACCAGGCGCGAGGTCACCGTCTCGCGCACATGGATGTCGAGCCCCTCGTTGGCGCGGGTCAGCCGGGCGATCACCGCCGGCAGCAGATAGGGCGCGATCGTCGGAATGATGCCGATGCGCAGGCGCCCGGCCAGCCGGTCGCGCGAGGCGCGCGCAAGGTCGCCGAGCTCGTCGACCGCCTGCAGGATGTCATTGGCCCGCCGCGCGAATTCCTCGCCGAACGCCGTCAGGCGAACCTGCCGGGCGGTGCGCTCGAACAGCTCCGTGCCGAGCGTCTCCTCCAGATCGCGGATCTGCACGGAGAGCGCCGGCTGCGAGATCGAGCAGGCTTCCGCCGCCCGGCCGAAATGGCCGTACTCGGCCAGCGCCCGGAAGTAGCGAAGCTGCTTGAGGGTGAGGTTTCTCATAATTAAAAACTATCGCGGCAATCAAAAAATACAACTTAAATTAATCATCCGACTGAGGCATAGTGAGCCTGCGAGGATGAGAAGCGACGACCTCGGCGCCCCGCTGGCGCAACGGTTTCCCCACGCACGCCGCGGCGTGCTTCGGAGGCCGGAAGGATCGTCGCCCCTCCCGGCAGTCAATGCTTCGGGACAGTCTCGAGAGGGAGAGTGCATGGCAGCGACACGAGGTCGCCATGCGGGTCACAGGGCGGGTCTCCGCCCCGTGCGCCATGATTTTCTCCTTCTCAGGCAGTCATTTACAACCTGACGAGTGAGAGACATGGACAGACCCGATTTCGACACCGCCGGCAAATGCCCGGTCGTTCACAACACCAGCCGGGCCCGGCAGAACTGGTGGCCCAACCAGCTCAACATCCGCGTCCTGCACCAGAACTCTTCCCTGTCCAACCCGATGGGCAAGGACTTCAACTATGCGGAAGAGTTCAAGAAACTCGATCTGGCCGCCGTCAAGGCCGACCTGACCGCGCTGATGACCGATAGCCAGGCCTGGTGGCCGGCGGACTGGGGCCATTACGGCCCGCTGTTCATCCGCATGGCCTGGCACAGCGCCGGCACCTACCGCACCTTCGACGGTCGCGGCGGCGGCGGCAACGGCCAGCAGCGTTTCGCCCCGCTGAACAGTTGGCCGGACAACGTCAACCTCGACAAGGCCCGTCGCCTGCTGTGGCCGGTCAAGCAGAAATACGGCGACAAGCTGTCCTGGGCCGACCTGATGATCCTGGCCGGCAATGTCGCGCTGGAGAGCATGGGTTTCAAGACCTTCGGCTTTGCCGGCGGCCGCGCCGACACCTGGGAGCCCGAGGAGCATGTCTACTGGGGCGCCGAGACCGAGTGGCTGGCCACCAGCGACAAGGCGAACAGCCGCTATTCCGGCGAGCGCGAGCTGGAAAATCCGCTGGCGGCGGTGCAGATGGGCCTGATCTACGTCAACCCGGAAGGCCCGGACGGCAATCCGGACCCGGTCGCCTCCGGCCGCGACATCCGCGAGACCTTCGCCCGCATGGCCATGAACGATGAGGAAACCGTCGCCCTGGTGGCCGGCGGCCACACGTTCGGCAAGTGCCACGGCGCGGGCGATGCCGCGCTGCTGGGCGCCGAGCCGGAGGGCGCGGGCCTTGAGGACATGGGCCTCGGCTGGACCAGCCGCTTTGCCTCGGGCCTGGCCGGCGACACGATTTCCAGCGGCATCGAGGGCGCCTGGAAGCCGAATCCGACGACCTGGGACATGGGCTATCTGAAGGTCCTGTTCAAATACGAGTGGGAACTGGTCAAGAGCCCGGCCGGCGCCAAGATGTGGCTGGCCAAGGACGTCGACGACGAGGACATGATCGTCGACGCCCACGACCCGTCGAAGAGGCATCGCCCGATGATGACGACGGCCGACCTGGCGCTGCGCTTCGACCCGATCTACGAGCCGATCTCCCGCCGCTTCCTGGCAAACCCGGCCGAGTTCGCCGACACCTTCGCCCGCGCCTGGTTCAAGCTGACCCACCGCGACATGGGCCCGAAGTCGCGCTACCTCGGCCCGGAGGTCCCGTCCGAAGACCTGATCTGGCAGGATCCGGTCCCGGCCGTCGACCATCCGCTGGTGAACGATGCGGATGTCGCCGAGCTCAAGGCCAAGGTCCTCGCCTCCGGCCTGACCGTCTCCGAACTGGTCTCGACCGCCTGGGCTTCGGCATCGAGCTTCCGCGGATCGGACAAGCGCGGCGGCGCCAACGGCGCGCGCATCCGTCTTGCCCCGCAGAAGGACTGGGAAGTCAACCAGCCGGCGCAGCTCGCCAAGGTGCTGGCGAAGCTGGAGGAGATCCGCTCCGCCTTCAACGCGGCCCAGTCCGGCGGCAAGAAGATCTCGCTTGCCGACCTGATCGTGCTGGCCGGCGGTGCCGCCGTCGAGAAGGCCGCCAAGGACGCCGGTCTCGATGTGACCGTGCCCTTCGCGCCGGGTCGCACCGACGCGAGCGCCGAGCAGACGGATGCGGAGTCCTTCGACGTGCTGGAGCCCAGCGCCGACGGCTTCCGCAACTATGTCTCGGCCAATCCGGTGCTGTCGCCCGAAGCGCTCTTGATCGACCGGGCCGAGCTGCTGACCCTGACCGCGCCGGAAATGACCGTGCTGATCGGCGGCCTGCGCGTGCTCGGCGCCAACCATGGCGGGTCGACCCACGGCGTCTTCACCGAGCGTCCGGGCACCCTCACCAACGACTTCTTCGTCAACCTGCTCGACATGGGGACAAAGTGGAAGCCGGTGTCGGATAAGCAGGACGTGTTCGAGGGCTCCGACCGGGCCACCGGCAAGGCGAAGTGGACCGGCACCCGCGTGGATCTGGTGTTCGGCTCGAACTCGCAATTGCGGGCGCTGTCGGAGGTTTACGGCCAGAACGACGCCAAGGAGAAGTTCGCCCGCGACTTCGTCGCCGCCTGGACCAAGGTGATGAACGCGGACCGCTTCGACCTGCGCTAAAGGCATGCTGTGCCCGCCGGCAGCCGGGGTTCTCCCCGCCCGCCGGCGCAGGCGACACGAGAGGCGCGGCGGACCCTCCGCCGCGCCTTTTTGTTTGGCAGCAGAGGCTTGCCGGCAATTGACTCCTGCCGCCCGCGGCCTACCATTCACGTCCCCGAGACGGGATGGGCGCGGAACTCCCCGCCGGCCCGCATGCCTCTCCACGCCCCTCGCGGATTTTGAGAAATTTTGCGCGGAATTTTGCAAAATTCCGTCTCGAAATCGCTGATTTTCGAGACTCCCGTCTCAATTCACCTCATGCGGAAGGACACCATGGCCCGACTGGACGAAAGTGCCCGCGGCGTCTACCTGATCGCCGTCACCCCCTTCACCGAGACCGGCGCGCTCGACCTCGAGGGCTGCGACCGGATGGTCGACTTCTACCTGGAGGCGGGCGCCACCGGGCTGACCCTCTTAGGGGTGATGGGCGAGGCGCCGAAGCTGACGACCGACGAGTCCGCCGCCGTGGTGGGCCGGGTGTTGAAACGCATTAACGGGCGGGTGCCGATCGTCGTCGGCGTGTCGTCGCCGGGCTTCGCCCAGATGCAGGCGCTGACGGGGCGCGTGATGGACGACGGCGCCGCCGGCGTGATGATCGCCCCGCCGGGCAGCCTTCGCACCGATGACCAGATCGCCGGCTACTACGAGCAGGCGGCCGAGATGATCGGAGATGTCCCCTTCGTGCTGCAGGACTTCCCGCTGACCACCGGCGTGCAGATGTCCGTGCCGGTGATCGCCCGCATCATCCGAGATATCCCCAGTTGCGTCTGCCTGAAGCACGAGGACTGGCCCGGCCTTGCCAAGATCACGGCGCTGCGCAAGGAGGGGGCGACCGCCCGCCGGGTGTCGATCCTGTGCGGCAATGGCGGCGTGTTCCTGCCCGAGGAGATGGAGCGCGGCGCCGACGGCGCGATGACCGGCTTCGCCTACCCCGAGATGATGACCGGCGTCGTCGAGAACCACGCCAGGGGCGACATGGAGCGGGCCCGCGACCTGTTCGACGCCTATCTGCCGCTCGCCCGCTTCGAACAGCAGCCGGGCCTCGGCCTTGCCATCCGCAAATACGTCCTTTACCGGCGCGGTGTGCTCGCCACCCCCGCCCTGCGCAAGCCGGGCGCCGCTCTCGATCCGCTGTCGCGGGCCGAGGTCGACCGGCTGATGGCCCGTCTCGACAAACGCCTGAAGGAGCTCAACTGATGGATCTCGGCCTGACGGGCAAGCGCGCCCTCGTCCTTGGCGCCAGCCGCGGCCTCGGCCGGGCCATCGCCGAAACGCTGGCGCGCGAGGGCGTCCGCGTCATCGCCGCCGCCCGCAACGAACCGGCAATCGCCGAATGGGCCGCAGCAACGCCCGATTGCGACGTGACCCCGCTGCGGATCGACCTTGCCGACATCGCCTCGATCGACGGCACGCTGGAGGCGATCCTGGCCGATGGCGGGGTCGACATCCTGATCAACAATGCCGGCGGCCCGCCCCCCGGAACGGCGCTGGCCGCAGACCATGCCGCCTGGACCGCCAATTTCTCGGCGATGGCGGCAAGCCTCTTCCACATCACCTCGAAGCTGGTGCCAGCGATGCGCGAGCGCGGCTTCGGCCGGGTGATCACCATCGGCTCGTCCGGCGTCGAGCAGCCGATCCCCAACCTTGCCATGTCGAACGGCATCCGCGCGGCGGTGCTGGCCTGGTCGAAGACGCTGGCGAGCGAGGTCGCGGGCGACGGCGTCACCGTCAACATGGTGGTGCCGGGCCGCATCCACACCGCCCGCGTCGACGAGCTGGACGCCGCCGCAGCCAAGCGCACCGGCAAGAGCGTCGAGGAGATCGCCAGGGCGTCCGCCGCCTCGATCCCGGCGGGACGCTACGGCCGGCCGCAGGAATTCGCCGACATGGTGGTGTTCCTCGCCTCCGAGCGCGCGTCCTATGTCACCGGCAGCCGCCTGCGCGTCGACGGCGGCGCGATCCGAAGCCTCTGACGGAACACGCCTTTTCGTATAACCCGCCGGGCCCCGCTCAAAAGGCGGTGATCCGGCGGGTGGTCTCCGGATCGAGGAAACCGGCGACCGTCGCCTCGGTCTCCAGATCGAGCGCGCGGTGAAGATCGCCGGCGGCGACCGCGTTGAGCACCCGCTTCATCGACCGCACGGCAAGCGGCGGCAGCTCGGCAAGCCGCCGGGCCAGCACCTCGGCTTCCGCCAGCAGCGCGTCGTCCGCCACCACCTTGTGGGCAAGGCCCATCGCGCCGAGCTCGGCCGCCGTGTAGCGCTCACCCAGAAACAGCATCTCGCGCGCCTTCATGAGGCCGACCAGCGCCGGCAGCAGCGCCGTCACCGCGCCGGTGACGAAGACGTTGAGCGAGACTTCCGGGAAGAAGGCCTTCGCCCCTTCGCCCCAGAGCGGAAAGTCGCAATTGATCGCCCATTCGAAACCGCCGCCCACAGCCCAGCCGTGGATCGCGCCGACCACCGGCTTCGGCCCGAAGGTAATGGCATGGGTCGCCCGCTGGATGGCGAGGACGAGATCGCGCGCGGCCTCCTCCGTCTCCGGGTGGACATGCGCGCGCCGGTCGTCGCCGGCGCAGAACGCCTTGCCGGTGCCGGTGAAAAGGATCGTCCGGGTAGCGGGATCGCGGTTGGCATCGTCGAAGGCGCGCGCCACATCGTCGACGAGCTGCCGGTTCATGGCGTTGAGGCTCGCCGGCCGGTTGAGGGCGATCGTGCGCACCCCGCCCTCGCTGAGCGTGCTCAGCACGGTCTCGTAAGCAAATTCGGTCATTGCCCCTCCCTGATGACGCGGCGCGTCTTGCCTTCGGTGCGCGGCAGGCTGCCGGCGGGCAGCAGCGTGACGCTGGCACTCGCCCCGAGCCGTGCCTTGATCTCGCCCGCCACCCGCATTGCGAGCTCCCCGCCCGCCACCCGGGCGGCAAGCTCCCCTGTCTCGGGCACGCCCTTCGCCAGTTCCGCCTCCACCGGCAGCGTGTCGTAGGGGGGCGGCGAGGCGAGGCGGATGCGGTATTCGCCCGACAGTTCGGCGAAGGAGTTGAGCACCGCCGCGACCATGGTCGGGAACATGTTGAGCCCGCGCACCACCACCATGTCGTCGGAGCGGCCGACGACGGAGAAGCGGAAGCCGGTGCGGCCGCAGGTACAGGGCGTGGTGGCGGCGACGCGGATGATGTCGCCGGTGCGAAAGCGCACCAAAGGCTGGCAGTCGCGCGCCAGGTGGGTGAGCACCAGTTCGCCGCTCTCGCCGGCCTCCAGGGCTTTCGGTGCGCCGCTGTCCGGGTCGATCAGCTCGGCATGCAGCACGTCGGCGGCCATGAAATGCAGATGCGTGTCGTGCTCGCATTCGGAGGCGAAATTGCAGAAGACGTCGGAAACGCCATAGTTGGAATTGCGCGGCTGCAGGCCCCAGGTCTCGGTCATGCGGGCGCGGAAGGCGGGATCGTCGACGCCGGGCTCGCCGCCGAACAGGCCGAGCCTGAGGCCGAGATCGCGCGGCAGCAGGCCGGGAAACTTCTGCGCGATCACCCGTTCCAGCACCGCCGGATAGGACGGGGTGCAGGAGATCGCCGTCACTCCGACCTCCAGGATCGTCCGCACCAGCAGTTCGGTCGAGCCGACGCCGAAGGGCACCACCGTCGCCCCCGCCTCCTCCAGCGTCAGATGGTCGGTCAGCCCGCCCATCCACATCTGGTAATTGAGACAGTGCACCACCGTGTCCTGCGGGCCGAGGCCGGCGGCGCGCTGGCAGCGGCCGCCGACTTCCTGGGTGATGCGGGCATCGCGCGCCGACAGGGCAAGGTTCATCGCCTGCCCGGTGGTGCCGGAGGTGCGGTGCAGCCGGTTGACCAGGGTGCGCGGGGCGGCGAGATAGTCGCCGAAGGGCGGATGGGCGGCCTGCGACAGGCGCAGTTGCGACTTGTCGGACAGCGGCAGCTCGGCAAGGTCGCGCAGCGAACAGGGCGGCACCGCGCCCTGCCACAGCGCCCGGTAGAACGGCGAATGCGCCATCACATGCGCCCGCTGCCGCGCCCAGGCGGCATCGATATGGGGCTGCAACTCGTGAAGCGGAACCCGGTCCGCCTGCGCAACGGTGCTCATATCGTCATCGCCCGTTTCCAGATGAGGGTGAGTGTGTCGACGACCGCCTCGTCGCGGCCCGAGATCGCGACGAGCGCGGGGTCCTGCGACAGGATGAGGCCGGAGAGATACTGGTCGACCATGCCGCCGAGCGCATAGGCGCGGCGTAGCAGCTCCTCGCGGTCGACCGCGCCGCCGCGCCCGAGGCGGGTGAGGCGGCGCTCGACCGCCGCCACCACGCTTTCCAGCCAGTCGCGGTTCAGCCGGTGAAAGGCCTCGCGCGCCTGCGGCAGCGTGTCGAGATGGTGGACGAGGCAGCGCATCAGGCCGCGATTGCCGCGAAACAGCGCGACATAGGCGCTGGTCGCCGCGCGCACCGGATCTTCCGGGTGGGCGGAGCCGGCAACCCGCATCGCCGCCTGCAGGAAGCCGACAAAGCCGACCAGCAACTCGTCGAGCAGCACGGTGCGGTCGGCGAAGTAGATGTAGAAGGTGCCGTTGGAGATGCCCGCCTCCTCGCAGACGGCGGAGACGGTGAACTCCTGCGGCCCCTGCCGGTCGAGCACGGCGCAGGCCGCCGCCTGGATCTGGGCGCGCGTGCGCTCGCCCTTGGGCCGCCCGGCGGCGCGCGCGGCGAGAGCCTGCGGATAGAACAGCACCTGATCCTCCCCCTGCCGGGGCGCGGCACGCGGCATCGCGGCGACCTCATAAATAAAAATGACATCAGTTTCATATTTCGCGGGTGGGCGAGAGTCAAACGGGATTTTGGGTGGGTCGCACCACCCAACGGCCGTCACACCGGGCAAGGCGCAGCCGCGACCCGGTGCCCATTGGCTGCCAGAGCGGCGGCGAGGACACCTCGGCGGGGAGCGTATCGGCGGGGAGCGCATGCCCGTTTTGCGCGCCCCCCGCGCGCAGGCCCCTCAGGCATCCTCCCGCACGAAGCGCCATTCGCGCGCAGACCCCTCCTTCGTCTTCCCGGACGGCGCGTAGCGCCGAGCCGGGATCGGAGAGCCAAGAACCTGTCGGGTACGCGCCCGGTGAAAACCCACAACCGCCGTGGCTCGCCGGTTCCGGATCTTCGGCCTTCGGCCTCGTCCGGAATGACGACGAGAGAGGCTGGAGCGTGCGGGAGGACGCGGGGGGCGTGCGTGGGGAAGTGCGTGGGTCATGCGGCAGGCTTGAGGCGGGACGGCGTCGCCCCCTTTCCGCTGTCACGCCTGCGCAGGCAGGCGTCCAGTATCCGCCGGGGCGGATGGTGGCACGCAGGCGGCAACCTCCAGCCTTCTGGCGGCGGCGCTGAGGCCTGAGCCGAACCGATCGGGGTTACTGGTTCCCGGTCTTCGGCTGCGCCGAAACCGGGATGACATCCTGCGTGTGGGGTTCCCGTCGGTGGGTCGGTTCCGCCTTGCGCACCGGCCCCTCCTTCGTCATTCCGGCCAAGCGAAGCGCGACCCGGTGCCCATTGGCTGCCAGAGCGGCGGCGAGGACACCTCGGCGGGGAGCGTATCGGCGGGGAGCGCATGCCCGTTTTGCGCGCCATCCCGCGCGCAGGCCCCTCCGGCGTCCTCCCGCACGAAGCGCCATTCGCGCGCAGGCCCCTCCTTCGTCTTCCCGGACGGCGCGTAGCGCCGAGCCGGGATCGGGGAGCCGAGAGCCTCACGAAGGCACTCCCGGACGAACCCACAACCGCCGTGGCTCGCCGGTTCCGGATCTTCGGCCTTCGGCCTCGTCCGGAATGACGACGAGAGAGGCTGGTGCGTGCGGGAGGACGCGGGGGGCGTGCGTGGGGAAGAGCGTGGGTCATGCGGCAGGCTTGAGGCGGGACGGCGTCGCCCCCCTTCCGCTGTCACGCCTGCGCAGGCAGGCGTCCAGTATCCGCCGGGGCGGATGGTGGCACGCAGGCGGCAACCTCCAGCCTTCTGGCGGCGGCGCTGAGGCCTGAGCCGAACCGATCGGGGTTACTGGTTCCCGGTCTTCGGCTGCGCCGAAACCGGGATGACATCCGAGAGGGAGGGGCTGCCCGCCCGCCCCGCGCCTACCGCGCTAGCGGTCTTCGAAGATCGCCAGCGCCACGAGCATCAACACGATGGCCGGGCCGGTCTTGACCAGCGCGCCGAGCGGCTCGATCCACATCTCCGGCGTGAGCACGGCCGCGCCCGCCATGTAGAAGAGCGACAGGGCGATGCCGGCAAGAAGCCCGGCGCGGCACCAGCGCCGGACCGCGATGGCGGCGCCGATGGCCATGTCGGCAAGGCTGGTGACCACGGTGATCGCTTTCGCCAGCAGCGGCGGGAAGGCATGCGCCGTCAGGATCGCCGCCGCCGCCTCGAAGGCCACCGTGAGCGCGATCAGCCCCGAGACGAACCAGAAGACGACGAGAATGCCGAGGATCGCCGGCTTGAGCATGTAGAGGCGGGCGAACCAGAGCTCCTGCACGCCGGCGGGATAACGGGCGAGCGCCGCCTCCAGCGAGCGCGGCTCAAGGCGTGTCGCCGCTACCCAAGAGCCGGGATCGCCGGCAACGCCGCGCCGCATCTCGGCAAGCGCCGTGCTGCGCACGGGCGGCGCCCAGCCGAGGCGGGCAGCAAGATCCCCCGCCCGCGCCCCCAGCGACAGGAGCGCGCGCGGCAGCCGCCAGCGCGGCGCCGGCCCGCCGATGCGGGCACGGAACGCGTCCACCACCTCGCCGACGGTGTGCGGGCGGCGCTCCATCACCTCCCAGGTCTCGCGCCAGTCGCGCCGCCCCTGCGCCCAGGCATCGGCGAGGAAAGCGACTGTGCGGGAAATGTCCGCGACATCCGTTGCGGCGAAGGGGCGGGAGGCCTCCTCCTGCGGCAGGCGCAGGGGCAGCGCGGCAAGGGCGCGGATCAGCGCGCTGCCGCCATAGGCAACGGGTGCGACGACGAAGCCGGGCCGCAGGATGGCGAAGGGAACGGTGCTGCCGGAAATCAGCCGCTCGGCCTCGCGCTTGGTGGCGGAAAAGGCGGTGCGGTCGCTCTCGGGCGCGCCTGGGATCGACAGATGCACCAGGAGCTGCGGCCGCGCGCCCTGCTGCCCCATCGCCGACAAAAGCCGCGAGACGAAGCCGCCATGCGCGTCGCTTGCCGTGCCCTTGCCCGGCATGTCCTGCAACACGCCGATGCAGTTGACGAGGATATCGACCTTGCGCCCGGCCAGCAGGCTGGCGAGGCCGCGCGCATCGAGATCGACCAGCGGCGCCTCGACGGCAGCGCCCCCGAGCGCGACCTTCTGTGCGCCGGTGAAGCGGCGGGCAAACGCGGCGACGGAGAAGCCCCGGCGCATGAGATCGAGCGCCACGGCCTGGCCGATCAGGCCGGAGGCGCCAAGAACGGCGATGCTGGGAGCGTCGGCGGCCATCGGTCAGAGCTCCGGTCTTGCGATCATCAGCCAGAGGATCGCCGCGACCGAGCCGAAGCCGGGAAAGCCGAAGACGAACCAGATGCGGAACAGGCGGTGATAGGCGGCGGGAAGCGGCGCGCCCTCAGTGGCGGCACCGCGCGCGAGATCGCGCATGCGCGCCTGGATCCACACCACCGGCAGCCAGAACGCGCCGGCGACGAGGTAAAGCCCCAGCGACAGGGCGATCCAGCCGTCGGTGAAGGCGTATCCGCTCTCGCGCATGAGCAGAGTGCCGGTGACCGGCTGCACCGCGACGGCGGTGGCGGTGAACAGCTTGTCGGCCAGCACGACCACCGCCGAGGTCTGCGCGATGAAGGCGGCGCTGCCGGAGCGATGCGCCATCAGCATGAAGAAGGCGATGCCGCTGCCCGTGCCGAGAATGACGATGGCGCCGAGGATGTGGAGATACTTGAGCAGCAGATAGGTCACGGCAGGCGGCCCCAAGAGGACGGGCTTTCGTCTTCGCATCCGCAGCAGGCGGGATCAAGCGGGGACGGACGACCTGCCCGCTCGCAAATCGCTGGCCGCATCGATCCCACGACCCTCGGCCTCGGCATTCCCGAAGCGGCGGAGCCGGCGGGCTGCAGCCATCACTAATAATCCTTGTTAGGAATTGTGAGGAATGCCATACTACCGGCATGAAAACGGCACCGATGAAAACACTCACCGTCTCCCTGTCTGCGCAGCAGGTGGCGCAGCTAAAGAGCGCGGTGGAATCCGGCTCCTATGCCTCGAACAGCGAGGTGGTTCGCGATGCGCTGCGCCTGTGGGAGCAGCGCCAGGAACTACGCAAGCTGGAGATGGCACGTTTGAAACACGCCTATAATGAAGGCATGGCCAGCGGCGAAGGCCGGTCGGTCGACGCCGACACCTTGTTGGCAGAGCTGAAGGCGGAAGCCGGGTCGCGTGGCTGACTACGTTCTAAGCCCTCGCGCCGAGCGGGATATTCGCGGCGTATGGCACGATATTGCGCCGGACAACGAAGCGGCGGCGGATGCCTTGCTGCGGCGATTGCTGGACAAGGCCGAGCTGGCGGCAGGTCAGCCTGAGATGGGCGCTCCCCGCCCGGAGCTAAGTCCTACCGCTCGCATCCTCGTCGAGGGCAGCTACATCATCATCTATGAGCCGATGCCGTACGGGATTTTCGTGGTTGCCGTGGTGTATGGCGGCCGGAATCCTGAAAACTGGCTTTGAATAGAAAGAGAGCTTCCAGCAGGCCGGATCAAGCGGTTGCGGGAGACCGCCCGCTCGCAAATCGGGTCGAACGGGGTGGGCGGCCTTCGTTAAATGCGCGCAACGCCGCCAGCGGAGCCTCAAATGCGCGCCCTCGACAGACTTGTCGCCTCGTCCTACGGACTGAACATCGCCGACCAGATCGCGCTGGTCGCCGTCCCCATCGTCGCCGCCACCGTCTTCGGGGCAAGCGCCAGCACCATCGGCCTGCTGGTCGCCTGCCAGTCGATGGCGCATCTGGTCGGCAGCCTGCCCTTCGGCGTGCTGGTCGACCGCACAGAGCCGCGCACGGCGATCCTTGCCTCGGCGGTGCTGTCGCTCGGAGGCTTTGCGGCGGCGGCGCTCGCCATCGGAGCCGGGGCGATCCTGCCCTTTGCCGGGGCGATCGCGCTCGCCGGCCTCGGCATCGTGCTTTACGGGCTGGCGAGCCTGTCGATGCTGCCGCGGATCGTGGCGCAGGCCGATCTTGCCCGTGCCAATGCGGCGATCTCGCTGCCGCGCTCGGTCGCCTCGCTGGCCGTGCCGCTCGCCCTCGGGTTGATGCTGGACGTAACGGGGGCCGCCGCCGTGTTCTGGTTTGCGGCCGCCTGCGCGCTCGCCGCGCTCATGCTGACCGCGCCGCTGCCGAAATCGGTGTCACGCCCGCAGCAGCGCGAGGCGCTGATCCGGCGGCTGGCGAAGGGGGCCGGCTTCGTGCTGCGCCACCCGATGCTGCTGCCGATCACCTTTTGCGCGGTGTTCTGGAACTTCGCCTTCGCGATGCTGGTGGTGCTGGCCGTGCCGGTGATCACGCAGGACCATGGCGGCGAGGCGACGCTCTTTGCCGGCGCGATGGCCGCCTTCGGCCTCGCCTCGGTCGCCGGCACCTATGTGGCGGGACGGATCGCAGGCCGCATTGCCCCGCGCCTGGTGCTGATGTTCGGCCCCGGAAGCTCGGTCGTTGCCGCCGCAATGCTCCTGGCGCTGCCTGAGGGCAATCCCGGCCCCTTGCTGATGGCGGCGTTCTTCGTGCTCGGTTTCGGCCCGTCGATGTGGCTGGTGACGCAGAACACGGTGCGCCAGTTGGTGACGCCGGCGCAGATGCTGGGGCGGGTCAACGCGGTGATCCAGACGGCGATCTACGGCACGCGGCCGCTCGGCGCGCTGGCGGGCGGGGCCATCGCCACCGCCGCCACCCCGCAGGCCGGGCTCGCCGTGGTGGCGGCCCTCTTCGCCCTCTCCTTCGCCGTGGTGCTGGCGAGCCGGCTGACGACGGTCGCCGACTATGGCGCGCTGGCGATCGCGCAGGAGAGTGTGTGAGACGCTTAGCCCCGGCCGCGATAGGGCGGCACGCCCTGGTCGGGGATCCAGACGTCCGTGGGCGCCGGGCCGGTCTGGTAGAAGACGTCGATGGGCATGCCGCCGCGCGGATACCAGTAGCCGCCGATGCGCAGCCACTCCGGCGCCAGCAGGCCGACGAGCCGCCGGCCGATGCTGACCGTGCAGTCCTCGTGGAAGGCGCCGTGGTTGCGGAACGAGGTGAGGTAGAGCTTCAGCGACTTGCTCTCCACCAGCCAGCCGGACGGCAGGTAGTCGATGACCAGATGCGCGAAATCGGGCTGGCCGGTCATCGGGCAGAGCGAGGTGAATTCCGGCGCGGTGAAGCGCACGGCATAGCGCACATCCGGCTGCGGATTGGGCACCCGCTCCAGCACCGCCGCTTCCGGGCTCGCCGGGATCTGCGTCGCGCTGCCGAGCTGGGTCAGGCCGGAATAGATGTCCTTGTCGCTCATCGCGCACCGTCCGTTGCTAGAATGCCGCAAGGCGCCCCCTGTAGCACCGCGCGGGGGATGCGGCAAACGGGGCGGTGAGGTCAGTGTTCGTCGTCGTCGATCAGTGTCGCATGCGGCTCGAACAGCTCGGCGAGTTGATCGACGGTCATCAGGTTCGCCATCAGATCCTTGATCGGCTGGGCAAAGAACCGCGGTTCCGGCTCCACGAGGTCGACGCCGTTGTGCTGCAGGAACAAGGTCGCCGCCAGGAAGCAGATGCGCTTGTTGCCGTCACCGAAGGCATGCGCCTTGCCGATGCCGAACGCATGCTCCGCCGCCAGGATCATCAGGTCGCTCTGATACTCGAACGCCCACTTGTTGCGGGCGCGATGAAGGCCAGCCTCCAGATCGCCGATCTTGTGGGGATAAAGCTCGATGAAATGGCCGGGAAACTCGGCCTCTATCGCCCGGACGATGACGTCGATGTCCTCAAGCGTGAGCCATGTCGGCTCGATCATTCGCCGAGCGCCTTAAGGGTCTCGGCGAAACGCTTCACATCCCGGCGGACGATCTCTTCGCTGGAACGGCGCGGCGCACCGTCCTTGCGCGCCCGCAGGACCTCCTCCGTGCTGAATTTCGGCGCGGGGCGGCCCTCGCCGTCGCGGGTCTCGCCCGGACGTTCCTCGACCTTGGGATCGTGAGCCATCGTCGCACCTCGCTGCCCGGCGGATGCCGTATCCGCGGGACCATCTTACGCCCACGCCGGGAACAACCGCAAGAACGCGGCCGTCTCACGACATATGGGACGGGATCAGGGCACCGACCAGGGCGGAACGCGGAAGGTCTCGACCAGATAGTCGATGAAGAGGCGCGCGCGCGGCAGAAGCTGGCGCTCGGGCAGATAGACCGCGTGAAAGGCGGTGTCGTCGCGCACCTGATAGTCGGCGAGCAGCGGCACCAACTCGCCGCGCGCGATGGCCGGATTGGCGAGATGCTCGGCCATGCGCATGACGCCGTGGCCGGCAAGGCAGAGCTGCACCAGCGACAGACCGTTGGCGCTGCGGAAATCCCCGGTCACCGTCACCGTCTCGACCGCACCGCCGACGAGAAACGGCCAGCGGTTGAGATGGCCGCGCCGCCCCTCCCACAGCAGGCAATTGGCGCGGGCAAGGTCGCGCGGATGGGCGATGGGCCCATGCGCGGCGAGATAGGCGGGCGCGGCGACGACGATCCGCTGCAGGTCGCAGAGCTTGCGGCTCATCAGCGAGGATCCCTCCAGCCGCCCCATGCGCACGGCGACGTCGATATTCTCCTCGATCAGGTTGGCGAAGCGGTCGGTCAGCGACAGGGCGAGGGTCAGCCCCGGATGCCGCTTCAGGAAGTCGGGAATGCGCGGCACGATCTGGTCGGTGCCGAAGGCGATGGGCGCGCTGACGCGCAGTTCGCCGGCGGCTGCCCGCGTGGCGGCGGAGACCTCCCCCTCCGCCGCCTCCACCATGTCGATGGCGCGCACGCAGGCCTCGAAATAGGCCCGCCCCTCGTCGGTCAGCCGATGCCCCCTCGTCGAGCGGTGCAGCAGCTTGACGCCCAGCCGCTTTTCCAGCCCCGAAACGCTCTGGCTGACGAAGGGCTGGCTGACGCGCAGCCGGTCGGCGGCATGGCGGAAGCCCCCCGCCTCGACGACCGCGCGGAACACCCGCATTTCCAGCAGACGATTGTCCTTCATGCCCCGTCCATGCCCCGTCCATGCCCCCCCTCGCCGCCCCTCAGGCAGCGGGACAGACTAGCAAGGCAGGCGGACGGCGTCAGCCGGGGGAGGAAAGGAGACGACCGGCGCGGGGACCGCACCGGCCGCCGGAGGCAGGCCAGACAATCGTCAGTCGAACAGGCGTCAGTCGAACATGTATCAGTCGAACATGTCGGGGCAGTCCTCGCGGAGCTGCTCCCAGATCGGCTGGAAATGCAGCCAGCCGATATATTCGCTGCCGACATGCTCGCGGCTGTAGCGGGCCCGGTCCTCGCGGATATAGACCGGCGGGATGCCGGCGGCGGCGATGGCGAGCTGCTGCTGGCAGCAGCGCTCCAGCGCGATGAACCAGAAGGCCGCCGCCTCGATGCTGTGGCGGCTCGCCGTCAGCAGGCCGTGGTTCTGGTGGATCGCCGCCTTGACGCCCTTGAAGGCCGCCGCGACGTTGGAGCCGGCATGGTTCTCGACCGCGACCGCACCGGCCTCGTCGCCGATGATGACATGGTCCTCGAAGAAGGCGCAGGCATCCTGGGTGATCGGCTCGATCGGCCGGCAAAGCGCGGCATAGGCGGTGCCGTAGACCGTGTGCGCATGGCACATGGCGATGATGTCGGGATGCGCCTCGTGCACATTGGCATGCAGCACGAAGCCGGCGCGGTTCACCGCGTAATCGCCCTCGATCACCGTGCCGGCATGGTCGACCAGGATCAGGTTCGACATCTTCACCTTGTCGAAATGCACCGCCATCGGGTTGGTCCAGTAGAGCTCCGGCCGCTCCGGATCGCGCGCGGTGAGATGGCCGGCGAAGCCGTAGTCGAAGCCCTGCCGGGCGAAGGCGCGGCAGGCGGCGACAAGGCGCTCCTTGCGGTGCCGGCGCTCCTCCTCGACGCTCTGGAAGGACGGCTCATACGGGAAGATCAGGCCTTCCTGCTCCGGCTGGTAGATCGACACCCGTCCCTTGAGATCCAGCATTGCAACTCCCTCCTGAAGATCGGCCCCCTCGCCTCTCTTCTGGGTCGCATGCGACCTAGGTCGCGGACTCATAATTCTGGCGAGAAACGGTATGCCCGAACCCGACCGGATACAAGGAGCAAGACCGCAGGAAACCATCAGGTTTTCAAGGGCTTGCGACGCTGTTGCCGGCGGGTTCCGGCATACCCGAAGGGCGCCGTTCGAGCTTCGATCTGCGGCGTCGGATCGCTCGGCCGGGGGACCTGCCCCGGCCATCGCGCTCCTCCTGGCATATCATTGCCCGAACGGACGCCGTTTCCGGCACAATTATGAGTCCACGACCTAGACCGGGTCAATTCCGCCCCGGTGATAACTGTTATCGCCCCGCGCCGGGGCGATAACAGTTATAGCGGGCGCGCCGGCCGTCAGAACGCCGAGGCCACCACCAGATAGAGCAGGATGAACAGCGGCGGCACGCCGAGGAAGGCATCGCCGAACAGGAACAGCTTCAGCAGGAAGAACAGGAAGGCCGCATAGAGGCAGACGGCGAAGGGCATCAGGAAGCCCGGCGTGATCGGCGCGGTGAGCGCCAGCAGCGGGTCGGTCAGCTTTCGCAGCACCACGAAGAAGGTGATGTTGCGGTCCGAGCCGACGAAGAACTCCAGCAGGCCGCGCGAGAACAGGAAGGCGGCAAGCCCGGTCAGCGCATAGGTGCCGCCAAGGAAGATCGCCACCTCGGCCGGGGCGCCGGCGAACAGGAAGGTGCCGAGCGCGAGCAGATAGGTGGCGATGAGCAGGAGAATGCCGCCGAGCGCGGAAGCTGGCATGACTGTCTGTCCGTCCCTTGAGAAATGAAAAACGCAGGGCCCGGAAGCCCAGGCCCTGCGTCATCTCTATAGCCACTTTGTCAGTGGGATTGAACCATCAACTGGCCGCCCTTGGGCAGTCGCAGACGGTCGACGAAGTCCTGCATCTCCTGACTGGGTTCCGGCGTGATCAACGACACCACATAGGTGACGACGAACCCGACGGGGACACCGAAGATGCCGGCGGAGATCGACTGCACGCCGAACCACGAGATCTCGTCGCCCGTGCCCTTGACGAAGTCGAAGCCGTAGACGTTGCCGATCAGGTAGTACATCGTGACGAGGAAGCCCGCGGCCATGCCGAGGATGCCGCCCAGCGTCGTCGTCCGCTTCCACCACACGCCCATGACGAGCGGGGCGAAGAGGCCGGCAGCGGCGATCGAGAACGCCCACGCCACCATCGACAGAATGTCGGACGGCTTGGTGCGCGCCAGGAAGGCCGCCGCGAGCGCGACCACCACAAGCAGGATCTTGGCGACCATCAGGCGGCGCTTGGCGTCGGCCTTGGGGTCGATCATCTTGTAGTAGACGTCGTGCGACAGGGCATTGGCGATGGCCAGCAGCAGGCCGTCGGCGGTCGAGAGCGCCGCGGCGAAACCGCCCGCACCGACGAGACCGACAACCCAGATCGGCATGCCGGCGATCGACGGGGTCGACAGCACGATCATGTCGTTGTTGAGCCGCAGTTCGCCGTAGGGGAAGCCTTCCGTGAAGCCCTTGGCCTCGCAGGCCGCCTGGATCGCCGCGACGGTCTCGGCCTTGACGCCGCAGATCGTCACAAGCTGGTGACCCGCGATGGAGCCCCAGTTGATCATCCATTGCGGGATCGCGGAGAACGCGAGCTGGTAGCTCGACTCCGCGCCGGCCGCCACGAAGAGACCCATCAGGTTGAACTTCGAGAAAGCCGCATAGGCGGGAGCCGTGAAGTACAGCAGGAAGATGAAGAACAGCGACCAGCCGACCGACTTGCGCGCCTCACGAACCGTCGGGGTCGTGAAGAAGCGCATCAGGATGTGCGGCAGCGACGCGGTGCCGACCATCAGGCAGAAGATCAGGAAGAAGTAGTCGCGCGGGCTGTAGCTCTGGAACGGCGCCACATGGGTCCGCGTGACCTCCAGGATCCGCTCGTACTCGGCGATCTGCGTCAGGGCGCCGCCATAGGTCAACTGCGGGATCGGAATGCCGAACTGCACGGTCGACATCCACACCGCCGGAAGCAGATAGGCGACGATCAGCACGATGTACTGCGCCACCTGCGTCCAGGTCACCGCCTTCATGCCGCCCAGCATCGAGCAGACGAGAATGCCGGCAAGACCGGCGAACACCGCCCATTCGAAGTCGATGTTGAGGAACTGCGAGGCGATGATGCCCGAGGCATAGACCTGGGCGGTGATGTAGGTGAACGAGCACGAGAACAGCACGACGATGCCGACGAGCCGCGCGGCGTTGCCGCCGTAGCGGGTGCCGAGGAAGTCGGGCACGGTGTAGGCGCCGAACTTGCGCAGGTAGGGTGCGAGCAGCACCGCGACCAGCACATAGCCGCCGGTCCAGCCGAGCACGAAGGCGAGGCCGTCATACCCCAGCACGAACAGCGTGCCGGCCATACCGACGAAGGACGCGCCGGACATCCAGTCCGCGCCCGTCGCCATGCCGTTGTAGACGGCGGGCACCGAGCGGCCGGCGACGTAGTATTCCGAGACCTGCGCCGTTCGCGACATGATGCCGATGAACGCGTAGATGCCGATGGTTGCGGCCATGTAGGACCACAGGATGAAACGGTCGGGCACGCCGACCGTGGACAGGATCGCCATCAGGACGACGAAGGCGGCGAAGCCGCCGACATAGACCCCGTAGATCTTGCCCAGGTTGTCGGTGAAATCACCCTTCATGGAAAATGCCATTGGATCCCCCTCAGTCTTCGGCGACGCCGAATTCCTCGTCGATGGCGTTCTGGCGCGCAGAGAACCAGAAGATCAGCACGACGAAGACGATCAGCGACCCCTGTGCGGCCATGTAGAAGCCGAGCGGGAAGCCAAGGAAGACGATGTTGTTCATCGCCGTTACGAAGAAGTGGATGAAGAAGCTGAAGATCGCCCAGACCGCCAGCGTCACCCACATCAGGTTCCGCGTCTTGGTCCAGTGCGCCTCCGCCACTTCCGGTGGCAGTTTCTCGGTCAAAACAAATCCTCCCACTGAATGCACCCGGTCGGCTGATCGACCTCCGTCAGCCCCACCGTCCCCGCTGCAATAATCACAAAGTCGAATATCGGTCCTCCCCGACTTCTTCGCACAAGCAGCATGCGATATATTGCAATGCAGGGACACTTGCGCCGTCAGGTTATTCTCTTCAATGTAGAAAAGGAAAGTTATCCGAAAGACTAATCACGGCGCCGGAGCCAACCGGCCGGCCACCAGGGAGACACACCAAGTGCTTGATTTGATTGGGTCCATTCTGCCCCAACGGCAAAAATCCGACTGGCCGTCGGCGGTCGAGGCGATCCGCGGAGGCGCCGCGTTTCTCGCGCAAGGGGCGAGCTATTCCTACCTGCGCGCCCGCACGCTCTTGGCCGGGCCCCGCCTGTTCCAGGACGAGGGATTCGGTTTCGCCCTGACCATCTGCAAGTGGGAGACCTTCGCGGTCGCGGCGCAGGACCTGATCCTGATGATCGAGGCCGAGATCCGTCCGCATCTGCCCGAGGACCCGAAGCTGCGCGCCCGCGGCCTTGCCGAGCTCTATCGCGCCGTGCTCGACGCCGAGGAGGTGCCCGCGCACCGCGCCGAGCAGGGCTGGGCCGACGCCATCGAGGAATTCGACCGCCGGCTGGAGGTCTACATGGACAAGCCGCCCTTGAAGCCGGACGCGATCTCCATCGCCACCGCGTTGCGCCTGCTCGACCACGCGCCGATCGACGACGCGGTGCGCGAGGCCGACAAGATGATGGTGGTCAACAACGTCGCCTTCCGCTTCATCGACTACCAGGCGACCCTGCGCAAACGCATCGACCTTGTCGCCTTCGCCGGCCAGCTCAGCGACCGGATGGTGGCCGTTCCGTGAGTCCGGCGGCACGCGACGGCAACGGGCAGCGAGCCGGCGCGACGCCGCTGATCGCGCTCGACGTGGTCGTGCTCGACACCGAGACGACCGGGCTCGACATCCGCAAGGACCGCATCGTGCAGATCGGCGCGGTGCGCATGGAAGGGGTGGAGCTGCACCCGGAACAGAGCTTCCGCAAGCTGGTCGACCCCGGCATGCCGATCCCGGAAGTCGCCCGCCGCATCCATGGCCTCGGCGACCAGGACGTCGCCGGCCAGGCGACCTTCGCCGAGGCGGGGCCGGAACTGCTCGCCTTCATCGGCGACTCGGTCGTCGTCGGCCATTCCATCCATTTCGACCTCGCCGTGCTGCGCCACGAGGCCGACCGCCACGGCCTCACCTGGCGCGAGCCGCGCTCACTCGACATCGCGCTGCTGGCCGCCGGCCTCGACCGGGCGATGATCGACACCTCGCTCGACAGCCTGGCGCTCGGCCTCGGCATTCCGGTGGAGGGCCGGCACACCGCCTATGGCGACGCGCTGACCACAGCCCGGGTCTATGCCGCCCTGATCCCGGCGCTGCTGGCCAAGGAGGTGCGCACGCTCGCCGAGGCGGAGAACCTGTCGCGCAAGCCGGCCGGCCTGATCGCCCGCCAGGAGGAGGCCGGCTGGTTCGACCGCCCCTCCGACCGTCCGGACTTCTCCCGCGCGGTGCTGCGCGGCGGCAGCCAGCGCGCCATCGACAGCTTTCTCTACCGCCACCGGCTCGGCGACGTGATGAGCAGCCCGCCGATCTCCATCGCCCAGGGTGCGAGCCTGCACGAGGCCGCGCAACTGATGGCCGAACGCCGGATCGGCTGCCTGATCGTAGATCCGGCCGGCGAGGAGGACGAGCCCGGCATCCTGACCGAGCGCGACGTGCTGCACGCGCTCGCCCGCGAGGGCGCCGGCGCCAGCGACGAACCGGTCGCCCGGCTGATGAGCGCGCCGGTGATCAGCGCGCCGGAGGACACGTTCCTCTACCGCGCGCTCGGCCTGATGGCCCGGCGCAACCTGCGCTATATCGGCGTCACCGACGCCGGCGGCCGGCTCGCCGGCGTCTTCACCCTGCGCACCTTGCTGCGCAAGCGGGCGCTGGCGACGCTCACCGTCGGCGACGAGATCGCCGCCGCCGGAAGGCCGCGCGACCTTGCCCGCGTCCAGGCCGCCCTGCCCTCGCTCGCCGCCGGGCTGCTGGCCGACGGCCAGGACGCACGGCAGGTGGCCGCGATCATCGCCGCCGAGGCGCGGGCGATGACCTCGCGCGCGGCGGAACTGGCCGAAGCGGAGCTGGTCGCCGCCGGCCACGGCCCGGCGCCGGCCGACTATGCGCTGCTGGTGCTCGGTTCGGGCGGGCGCGGCGAAAGCCTGCTCGCCCCAGACCAGGACAACGCGCTGGTGATCGCCGACGACTATGCGGGAAACCTCGACGATGCCGAGGACTGGTTCGCCCGCTTCGCCGCCCGCATCAACGAGATCCTCGACCGCGCCGGCATCCCCTATTGCAAGGGCGGGGTGATGGCGAAGAACCGCCCGTGGCGGCGGCGCCTCGGCGAATGGCTGGCGCAGGCGCGCGACTGGGCCGGGCACCCCTCGCCGCAGGCGCTGCTCAGCGTCGACATCTTCTACGATTTCACCCCGGCGCATGTGTCGGGCAGCGGCGGCAGCCGGCTCGCCGACCGGCTGCGGCGGGAGACGAGCGAGATCGCCCGCGGCTCGCTCTCCATGCTGCGGGCGCTCGGCGACACCGCCGGCAGCCATGCCGCGCCGCTCGGCCTGTTCGGCCGCATCAAGAAGGACGACACCGGCCGGGTCGACCTCAAGACCGGCGGCCTGCTGCCGATCGTCGCCGGCGCCCGCGCCATCGCCCTGCGCCATGGCGTCGTCTCGCTGTCGACGCCGCAGCGCCTGCGCCAGGCGGCGGAGAAGGCCGGCCGCTCGCAACCCGACGCGGAGCTGCTCGCCGACATTCACGGCTTCCTGATGCGGCTGATCCTGACCCAGCAGATCGCCGACCTGGAGGCGGGCGTGCCGCCGACCAACCGGGTGCGCGTCGATGCGCTGAGCCACCGCGACCAGGACGAGCTGCGCGAGGCGCTCGGCCGCATCGACCTGATCACCCATATGCTGCGCGACCTGCTGCAGGGGCTTTAGGGCCCCCTTTTGCCCTGCTCAGCCGCCGAGCCGGCCGGGCGCCAGCGCGACGACGACGGCGGGGGCCAGCACTGGCGCCCGCTCGAGGATCAGGTCGGCGGCGAGCCGCGACAGCGCCGGTGAGGTCTGGATGCCGTAGCCGCCCTGCCCGGCGAGCCAGACGAAGCCCTCCGCCGCGCCCGAAAACCCGGCGACCGGCGTGCGGTCGGGCGCGAAGGACCTGAGGCCCGCCCAGCTCCGCTCGACCCGCGTCACCGCGACCGTCGTCGCCTTCTCGAACCGGTCGAGCCCCTCGGCCAGCACCATGTCGTCCGGCCAGGCATCCTGCGGCGGCAGCGGATCCTCGTCGGCCGGCGAGACCAGCAGCTTGCCGGCCTCGGGCTTGGCGTACCAGGCCTCCGAGGCGCTGACCACCGCCGGCCAGGCCGAGACATCCAGGCCCGCCGGAGCCGGCAGGATCGCCGCCGAGCGCCGATAGGGCTGGATGCCGAGCGGCGACAGGCCGGCAAGGCCGGCGACGGTGTCCGCCCAGGCGCCGGCGGCATTGACCACGACCTGCGCCTCATAGGTCTCGCCGCCCGCCTCGACCCGCCAGACGCCGCCCTTGCGGGAAATCGCGGAGACGCGCGCCGAGGTCACCAGCCGGCTGCCGGCATGGCGGGCGGCGCGCAGATAGGCCTGCAGCAGCCGGTCGACATCGATATCCGCGGCACCTGCCTCATAGGCCGCCGCCACATGATCGCCGGAGAGAATCGGGAAGAGCCGCATCGCCTCGGCGACGGAGATCTGCTCCAGCCCCTCGGCGCCGTCCAGATAGGCGGCGAAGCGTTCCATCTCCTCCGGCCGGGCGACGACCAGCTCGCCGCGCGGGGCGAGGAAGCCGGTCTCCGCGAAAGCGCCGCCGCCACCGAGCACCTCGACCGACGCGTCGTTCAGCGCCCGCAAGGTGGCATTGCCGTAGTTGCGGATGAAGATCGCCGCCGAGCGGCCGGTGGCATGGCGGCCGGGCGCGTCTTCCATCTCCAGCACCACGGTGGAGCGCTCGGCGCCCAGATGCGCGGCAAGGCCGATGCCGGCAATGCCGCCGCCGATGATCAGACAGTCGCAGGTGATGGACATGGCGTGGCGGGTCCCTTGGGCGATTCGGCCATCATCCTGACACGCATGGACAATCCTGGAAAAGGGGCCGCTGGACCGCCCCGCCCCTCACGCCGCGTCGGCGGCCACGCCGAGGGCACCGAGAAAGGCGCGGGCGGCGGGCGCAAGATGGCGGGCGCGGTGGCGCAGCACGAAGAAGGGACGCGGCGGCAGGTCGAGCTCCAGCGCCGCGAGCTGGCCCGAGCGCACCGCCCCGTCCGCCACCAGCGCGGAGAGCACGGCCGCCCCCGCCCCGGCCTCGACCGCGCTGCGCAGCGCCTCGTTCGACGGCAGTTCCATCGAGATGTCGAGATCGGCAAGCGACAGGCCGAAGCTTGCCGCCAGCCGCTCCAGCATCACGCCGGTGCCCGATCCCGCCTCGCGGGCAACGAAGGTCAGCGCCTGCAGCGCGGCGGCATCGAGGGGGCCGCCACGGGCGAGCGGATGGCCGGGCGGCAGCACCAGCACCATGCGGTCCTGCCCGACCTCGACCGGCGACAGGTCGACGTCGGCCACCGGCCCCTCGACCATGCCCAGATCCGCCTCGCCACCGCCGATCCAGGCGGCGACCTGCTCGCTGTTGCCGATGGCGAGGGTGACGGCAAGGCGCGGATGGGCGGCGCGAAACGCCGTCAGCCGCGCCGGCAGCCAATAGGCGCCGACCGTCTGGCTGGCGGCGATCCGCAAGGTTCCCCGGCGCAGGCCGGCAAGCTCGGCCAGCACCTCGCCGGCGGCCTCGGCGCGGGCGAGCACGGCGCGCGCCTCGACCAGGAACACCCGGCCGGCCTCGGTCAGGCGGACGCCCCGGCCGACCCGGTCGAACAGGCGCACGTCGTGGCGCGCCTCCAGCGCGGCGATCGCCGCGCTGATCGTCGACTGGGTGAGATGAAGCGCCTGCGCCGCGCGCGTGACATGCTCGCGCTCGGCCACCGCCACGAAGATCCGCAACTGCTCCAGCGTCATCGCGCCCCGCCCGCCGTCACATCAGGACCTTCACCATTAGCAGGGCAAGCGCGGCGATGAACAGGGCGGCGAGAGCGGCCAGCAGCAGCGGACGGGGGCCGCGGGCGCGGATCTCGCGCAGATCGGTGCCAAGGCCGAGGCCGGCCAGCGCCATCGCCATCAGGAAGGTCGTCGCCATGCCGGCCCCGGCGCGCATGGCCTCGGGCAGCTCGGTGCTGCTTGCGACCAGCACCATGGCGAGAAAACCGAACACGAACCACGGCAGCGGCAGGCGGGCGGCCCCGTCCTGCGCGATCTTGCTGGCGCCGCCGCGCCGCAGCCAGGCGGCAAGCCCCAGCACCATCGGCGCCAGCAGCAGCACCCGCGACAGCTTGGCGACCATAGCCGCCTCGCCCGCCTGCGCCGAATGGCGGAAGCCGGCGCCGGCCACCTGCGCCACCTCATGCACCGAGGCGCCGACAAGGAGGCCGTAGCCGGCCGCATCCAGCCCGGCGAGCGGCGGCAGCAGCGGCATCAACACCATGGCGAGCGTGCCGAACAGGGTGACGCAGGCGACCGCATAGGCGGCATCGCCCGCGCTCGCCCCGGTCACCGAGCGGGCGGCGGCCACCGCCGAGGCGCCGCAGATGGAGGTGCCGGCGGCGATCAGCCGGGCGAGCTCCGGCGCGACGCCGAGCCGGCGGCCGAGCCAAAGGGTCAGCGCGAAGGTGGCGAGAAGCGCAGTGACGGTGACGGCAAGCCCGGCCAGGCCCAGCGACAGGAGGTCGGCGAGCGTCAATTGCAGGCCGAGCAGCACGACGGCGGCGCGCAGCAGCGGCCCGGCGGCAAGGCGCGCCCCCGGCACGACCAGCGCCGGCAGCGGCAGCACCGCGCGCAGCCCCAGCCCCAGCGCCATCGCCAGCGCCATCGGCCCGAACAGGTCGAGGCCGGGAAGCCGCCGCAGCCCCTCGCCGGCAAGGGCGAGAAGGACGCACAAGGCAAGACCGGGCAAAGCATGACCCCAATTCGCGACGCGCGCCGCGAATTTCGTCTCATATTTTCCGCTTCCGGCGAAATTCATACCTTGCCTCCTGCGATGCCGGTGCAGGATGGCAGGACGCTTTCATTCGCACAAACTGATTGTTTTTGTAATTATCATCGTAAAAATCGATTTATCTTCCGGGGCGGGAAGATGGAAGCGGTTTCAGCCCCCCTGCTCGCCGCCGACCTCAAGGACTTATCCCTGGGGGAGTTCGCCGCGGCCTCTCCCGCAGCTTCCCGGACGAGGCCTCGCTTTAGCGTTTTCCCGGCCGCGACCCCTCCTTGGCGTCTTCCCGGACGAGGCCGAAGGCCGAAGATCCGGGACCGGGGAGGCACGGCGGTGTGATGTCGGTCGGGAGCGTGCCCGATACGCTCTCCGATCCCGGCTCGGCGCTGAGCGCCGTCCGGGAGGACGAAACGCGAGGGCGGTGTGCCGTTTCGGCTGCTCTGGCAACCAATAGCCCCCGGCTCTGCGCTGGCGCGCGGCCGGGGTGACCTCGGAGGGGATGTGAGGCCGTGCCACTTTCTCAGGCCGTCTTCCCGGCCGCAGGCGAAGCCGGAGAGCCGGGAACCAGAGGCACCCTCGGCGGGTGTTTTGCTCCAACCTTTCCCCGCGTCGTCCTGGCCGCTGCCCCTCCTTGGCGTCTTCCCGGACGAGGCCGAAGGCCGAAGATCCGGGACCGGGGAGGCACGGCGGTTGTGGGGACGGCCGGGAGCGCGGCCGAGAGGCCCTCGGCTCTCCGATCCCGCATCTTCGCTGCGCTTCGTGCGGGATGACGCCGGGAGAGGTTTCAGCGTCATCGCTGCCGCTCTGGCAACCAATAGCCCCCGGCTCTGCGCTGGCGCGCGGCCGGGGTGACCTCGGAGGGGATGTGAGGCTGCGCCCTCTCACTCAGAACGTCGTTCCGGCCGCGTCGACGCCGTGAACCGGAGAAACCTGCTTGACCAGAGCAAAACCAATGGTGCTAATATCCACGGTGGGCGGCTCCTCTTGTTGGTGGCGTTGTTTCAACGACCCCGTTTTGGCACTTCGATGCCGTTGAGAAGGGCCGTCCACCCCATCATTCATTCCGGCATTCATTCCGGCCAGGCGCGGCGCGCCCCGAGAGGCAGGAAGCTCGAGGGGCGACCCAAGCGCATGTGATAGGCTTCTGGCTCTCCGGTCCCGGCTCGGCGCTAGCGCGCCGTCCGGGAGGACGACGGAGAGGATTGCGTCCGGGAGGACGCGGGGAGAGGGACGAGCACGGGCAGCAGATTCCGGCCGTCCGGCGGTTGCGCCGAGGCGTCAGTCGCGATCGATCGTGGTTACTGGGTCCCGGCCTTCGGCTTCACCGAGACCGGGACGACAGCCGAGAGCTGGGGCTCGTGCGGGCGTGTCCTCGCCGCCGCTCTGGTAGCCAATGGGCACCGGGGCGCGGCTGCGCCTTGCCCGGTGTGACGGCAGAGGGTGGGGCGAGGCGGTGCCTCCTCCTCGGAGGTCATCCCGGCCGCGCGCCAGCGCAGAGCCGGGAACCATTGGCAACCTCGGCGGATATTTGTCGCACATGCCTCTCCCCGCGTCTTCCCGGACGAGGCCGAAGGCCGAAGATCCGGGACCGGGGAGGCACGGCGGTTGCGGGTTCGTTCGGGAGTGCCTTCGTGAGGCTCTCGGCTCTCCGATCCCGCATCTTCGCTGCGCTTCGTGCGGGATGACGCGGGGCGGGGTGGGCGCGTCCTCTCGACCACTCTGGCAACCAATAGCCCCCGGCTCTGCGCTGGCGCGCGGCCGGGGTGACCTCGGAGGGGATGTGAGGCCGTGCCTCCTCCTCCGAGGTCATCCCGGGCAAGGCGAAGCCGCGACCCGGGACCCATTGGCAACCTCGGCAAGCATGAGGCGGGCGGTGCCACCGCCACGGCTGACGCAGCGAGAGGCGGACCTGCCACCTCCCGCCGGCCGGTCTTCCCGCAGCTACTCGGCTGCGGTCATGCCGCGGGCCGGGCGGCGCTCCAGCACCTCGCGCAGGAAGTGGCCGGTATGGCTCGCCGGCGCCTCGGCGATCTCCTCCGGCGTGCCGGCCGCGACGATGGTGCCGCCGCCATCGCCGCCTTCCGGCCCGAGGTCGATCACCCAGTCGGCGGTCTTGATCACCTCCAGATTGTGCTCGATGACCAGCACCGTATTGCCCTGGTCGACCAGTTCGTGCAGCACTTCCAGCAGCTTGGCGACATCGTGGAAATGCAGGCCGGTGGTCGGCTCGTCGAGGATGTAGAGCGTGCGGCCGGTGGCGCGCTTCGACAGTTCCTTGGCCAGCTTGACGCGCTGCGCCTCGCCGCCGGACAGGGTCGTCGCCTGCTGGCCGACCTTGATATAGCCGAGACCGACACGGGCCAGCGTCTCCAGCTTGTCGCGCACCGCCGGCACGGCGGCGAAGAAGCGCGCGCCCTCCTCCACCGTCATGTCGAGCACGTCGGCGATCGACTTGCCCTTGAACTCCACCTCGAGCGTCTCGCGGTTGTAGCGCTTGCCCTTGCAGACGTCGCAGGTGACATAGACGTCGGGCAGGAAGTGCATCTCGATCTTGATGACGCCGTCGCCCTGGCAGGCCTCGCAGCGCCCGCCCTTGACGTTGAACGAGAAGCGCCCCGGCTGGTAGCCGCGCGTCTTGGCCTCGGGGAGGCCGGCGAACCACTCGCGGATCGGCGTGAAGGCGCCGGTATAGGTCGCCGGGTTCGAGCGCGGCGTGCGCCCGATCGGCGACTGGTCGATGTCGATCACCTTGTCGAGCTGCTCCAGCCCGTCGATATGGTCGTGCGGGGCCGGCGTCTCGCGCGCGCCGTTCAGCCGCCGCGCCGCCGCCTTGTACAGCGTGTCGATGAGGAAGGTCGACTTGCCGCCGCCGGAGACGCCGGTGATGCAGGTGAAGGTGCCGAGCGGAATGTCCGCCGAGACGTTCTTCAGGTTGTTGCCGCGTGCGCCGGCCACATGGATGCGGCGGTGTTTTTTCGGCTTGCGCCGCTCGGCCGGCATCGGGATCGCCATGGCGCCGGAGAGATACTGCCCGGTCAGCGATTTCGGATTGGCGAGGATCTCCGCCGGGGTTCCCTGCGCGACCACCTCGCCGCCATGGATGCCGGCGCCCGGACCGATATCGACCACATGGTCGGCGGTCAGCACCGCATCCTCGTCATGCTCGACCACGATCACCGTGTTGCCGAGGTCGCGCAGGTGCTTCAGCGTGTCGAGCAGGCGGGCATTGTCGCGCTGGTGCAGGCCGATGGACGGCTCGTCGAGCACATAGAGCACGCCCGTCAGCCCCGAGCCGATCTGCGAGGCAAGGCGGATGCGCTGGCTCTCGCCGCCCGACAGGGTGCCGGAATTGCGCGACAGCGCCAGATAGTCGAGCCCGACATCGTTGAGGAACCGCAGCCGCTCGCGGATCTCCTTGAGGATGCGCAGGGCGATCTCCGACTGCTTGTCGGTGAGCTTTGCCGGCAACTCGGCGAACCAGGCGGCGGCATCGCGGATGGAGAGCTGCGAGATCTCGCCGATATGACGCGTGGCGATCTTCACCGACAGCGCCTCGGGCTTCAGCCGGTAGCCGTTGCAGGCCGGGCACGGACGGTCGGACTGGTAGCGCGACAGTTCCTCGCGCACCCACTCGCTGTCGGTCTCGCGCCAGCGCCGCTCGATATTGCCGATGACGCCCTCGAAGGTCTTGGCGGTGCGGTAGCTGCGCACGCCGTCGTCATAGACGAACTCGATCTTCTCCCGGCCCGAGCCGTTGAGGATCGTCTCGCGCACCGGCTCCGGCAGGTCGGCCCAGGGGGTCGCCATCGAGGCGCCGAAATGGCGGCAGATCGCCTCCAGCGTCTGGGCGTAATAGGGCGAGGTCGAGCCGGTCTTGGCCCAGGGCAGCACCGCGCCTTCGCGCAAGGTCAGCGTGTGGTCGGGCACCACCAACTCGGGCTCGAAGGCGAGCGTGGTGCCGAGCCCGTCGCAGGTCGGGCAGGCGCCGAACGGATTGTTGAAGGAGAACAGCCGCGGCTCGATCTCGGAAATCGTGAAGCCGGAGACCGGGCAGGCGAATTTTTCCGAGAACACCAGGCGCTCGTGGGTCTCGTTGCGGTTCTGCAGCACGGCGCCGTCGGCCGGCGCGGGCAGCGCCCTGTCGGCAAACTCGGCGATGGCGATGCCGTCGGCCAGCGACAGCGCGGTCTCCAGCGAATCCGCCAGCCGGCCGGCGATGTCCGGGCGCACGACGATGCGGTCGACGACCACGTCGATGTCGTGCTTCAGCTTCTTGTCGAGGGCCGGCGCCTCGGCGATCTCGTGGAAGGTGCCGTCGATCTTGACGCGCTGGAAGCCCTTCTTCATCAGCTCGGCGAGTTCCTTGCGGTACTCGCCCTTGCGGCCGCGCACGATCGGGGCCAGCAGGTAGAGCCGGGTGCCCTCCTCCAGCGCCAGCACCCGGTCGACCATCTGGCTGACCGTCTGGCTCTCGATCGGCAGGCCGGTGGCCGGCGAATAGGGCACGCCGATGCGCGCGAACAAGAGGCGCAGGTAGTCATAGATCTCCGTCACCGTGCCGACGGTCGAACGCGGATTGCGCGAGGTCGTCTTCTGCTCGATGGAGATCGCCGGCGACAGGCCGTCGATCTGGTCGACATCCGGCTTCTGCATCATCTCCAGGAACTGGCGGGCATAGGCCGACAGGCTCTCGACATAGCGGCGCTGGCCCTCGGCATAGATCGTGTCGAAGGCGAGCGACGACTTGCCGGAGCCGGACAGGCCGGTCATCACGATCAGCGCGTCGCGCGGCAGGTCGAGGTCGATGTTCTTGAGATTGTGCTCGCGCGCGCCGCGCACGCTGATCACCCGCCGGTCGGCGAGGGAGGCGGGCGGCATGGTGGTCGAACGCGGCTTGGACATGCGTGCGGTCCCTGGATGGACGGCCCTGCGGCCTTTTGCGGGCTTCCGGGCCGCGCAGGAGGGCGCGGCGCGAAGGCAGGTTGAACGTTACCCGGCGCCGCCGGGATGGAACGGGCCCCGGCGCGGCCGGGACGAAACGGCAGCCTGGGGCAGCCGGAGCAGAACAGGGCCGGACGACAGGCCGGGCACGACAGGCCGGACATGACAGGGCCGCTCCGCCCGACGGCGGCAACGCCCTTCTACGATATACGCCGGGTGCCGTCGATTCCCGTTGCCGGTCCGCCCCGCCCGATCCGCTCCCGCCTGATCCGGACTGACCCGATCCGGTCTGGTCCGATCCGGTCTGGTCCGGCCGGCGCCGCAACCAGCCGGAAGCCGGCAAGCCGCAACTCCCGGCCCAAGCAACTCCCTGCTCAAGCAACTCCCGGCTCGACTGGGGCAGACCTTTCTACGCGCGCCGATGCGAATCCGATTGCGTGAACATATCAGGAACATATACTGTCGCGCAAGACTGCCGGCATGTGGTGCGGGCGGGCGTCGCGGGCAAGGGGCAACGTCATCCGGGACTGAGCCGCCTTGCGTGCCTGCGGCAAGCGATTGTGGAAAAGCGGGCTGCATGCGCGCAAAAAGCGGGCCGAGGCTGCAGTTCGCCGGTCGCGGGCCTTTCGCCGGCGTCCCGGCCGGGGCTAAGGTCCACGGGATGATCTCGGGCCCCGGGGCGCGCAAAGGCGTGCCGCCGGCGCGCCGCATGCACTCAACGGGGTCCGCCGCAGCGCCGGCGGACCACATCGAAGCAGCAAGCCCGGCCGCTGCGCGCGGGCGGGCGACAGTAAAGCAGCAAGCCCGGCCGCGACGCGCCGGCTTGAGGACAGGCCGGCAACGTCCGGCAGGCAAGGAGACGACAATGTCGGGAAGCGTCAACAAGGTGATCCTGGTGGGCAATCTGGGAGCCGATCCTGAGGTCCGCCGGATGCAGGACGGGCGCCCGGTGGTCAACTTGCGCATCGCCACCTCGGAGACCTGGCGCGACCGCAGTTCCGGCGAGCGCAAGGAGCGCACCGAGTGGCACCGCGTGGTGATCTTCAACGAGGGCCTGGCCAAGGTCGCGGAGAACTATCTGCGCAAGGGCGCCAAGGTCTATATCGAGGGCCAGTTGCAGACCCGCAAGTGGCAGGACCAGTCGGGCCAGGATCGCTATTCCACGGAAGTCGTGCTGCAGGGCTTCAATTCGACGCTGACCATGCTCGACGGCCGCGGCGAAGGCGGCGGCGGCGGTGGCGGCCGCTTTGTCGAAGGCGGCGGCGGGGGCTATGAGGGCGGCTCCGGCGGCGGTTACGGTGGAGGGTCTGGCGGCGGCTCAGGCGGCGGTGGTTATGGCGGCGGCTCGGGCGGCGGTTATGGCGGCGGCTCGGGTGGTGGGTCGGGCGGATCGGGCGGCGGCTTCGGCGGCGGCCCGGACATGGACGACGAAATCCCGTTCTAGGCCGCAGGGCGATCGGAGCGCGTTCGGGAGGACGCGCGGGGAGGATGCGCGGGGCGACACGGGAGAGGCGCGCGGCCACACTGCGGCATGAGGCGGGAGCGCTTCGCCACCTCCCCGGCTGTCATACCTGCGAAGGCCGATGAGCGCTAGGCGACGCCCCTCTCACTCAGGATGTCGTCCCGGACGAGGCCGCAGGCCGAAGATCCGGGAACCATTGGCACCCTCAGCGGGTGTGAGGCGAAAGGCGCTCGCCCCCCTCTCGGCTGTCACGCCCGCGCAGGCGGGCGTCCAGTATCCGCCGGAGCGCGTGGGCGTAGAAAAGCAGCCGCAGCCGGGGCGGGGGGGGGTGCGAAAGCAGCAGCTTTCCGCCTTCCTCTCCTTTCGTCGTCCCGGACGAGGCCGCAGGCCGAAGATCCGGGACCGGCGAGCCGAGGGCGATTGCCGAAGCGTTCCGGCAAGGGGCCGCAAGCGCTGTGCCTCTCCGATCCCGCATCTCCGGCTTCGCCTGCGTGCGGGATGACGCAGGGAGGGGCCTGCGCGTGGGGGGCGCGCCGTCCGGGAGGGCGAAGGAGGGGCTGCGCGCGAATGGCGCTTCGTCCGGGAGGACGCAGCGCGAGGGCGGAGCGCGGGAGGATGCCGGGAGAGGCCGAGCCGGGCGTGAGGCGAAAGGGAGCCGATCCTACGCAGCCGCCTTCTGCCTCACGATCGCCTCGGCGCTCGCATGGCGGCAGCCCGCCGGTCCCGATCAGGCCCGTGTGGCGACATAGTGCCAGGCCCCGGCCGCCACCGCGCCCGCCGCAATGCCGAGCGCGACCCCCGTGCCGGTGTTTCCGCCCAGATAGCCGATGGCCAGGCCTGCGACGAGGCGCCGAGAATTCCCCATACCAACCGGTTTGCCATCTCACATCCCTCCGTGCCAGGATCTGCCCCGCACCAACGCCCGCAAGCGAAACCGCCGGCCTGCCAGCATGTTCCCGTCCGGCATGTTCCCGCCCGGCATGTTCCCGGCCGGCATGTTCCCGCCAGCATGTTCCCGCCCAGCATGTTCCCGGCCGGCACGGCAGCATCCGCGAGGCAGGACGGGCAGTCCTGTGGCGGCAGCGCAGCTTGTCGGGGAGTTTTTCGGCAGGTCGCCCTTTCGCGTCTTGCTGTCGCCGTTTGCGGCGGGCATCGTCCTTCCCGCCGGCCACCGGTCGCCGGCCGGTTCGTACCGCTCCCCTTATCCGCTCCCTATGGAGGCTCCCATGCTGCAACTCGACCAGGATGCCACCCGCGCGGCGCTCGACTGGCGGCCGCTGATCGAGGCGCTGCGGGCGATGTTCCGCGACGGCTGCGAGAGCCCGGTGCGCCATCACCACGACTTCGCGGTGCCGGGCGAGACGGACGGCACGCTGCTGTTGATGCCGGCCTGGGTGCCGGGGCGCTATCTCGGCACCAAGCTGGCGACGGTGGTGCCGGGCAATGGCGCGCGCGGCCTGCCGGCGGTGATGGCGAGCTACCTGCTGAACGACGCGCGCACCGGCGAGATGGTGGCGCTGATCGACGGCGGCGAGCTGACCGCCCGGCGCACGGCGGCGGCCTCCGCCCTGGCCGCCGACTACCTGGCGCGCGCCGACGCCCGCCATCTGGTGGTGGTCGGCACCGGCCGCCTGTCGCGCAACCTCGCCGCCGCCCATGCCTCGGTGCGGCCGATCTCGCGCATCTCCGTCTGGGGGCGCGACATCGAAAAGGCGCAGGCGGTCGCCGAGGACATTTCCGGTGAACTGGGCATCCTGACGCAGGCCGCCGGCGATCTCGAGGCGGCGGTGCGCGAGGCCGACATCGTCAGTTGCGCCACCCTGTCGGAGGCGCCGCTGGTGCGCGGCGCCTGGCTGCAGCCGGGCAGCCATGTCGATCTGGTCGGCGCCTTCAAGCCGACCATGCGCGAAAGCGACGACGAGGCGATGGCGCGGGCCCGCGTCTTCGTCGACACCCGCGAGGGCGCAACAACGGAGGCCGGCGACATCGTCCAGGCGCTCGCCTCCGGCGCGCTCGCCGAGGACGGCATCGAGGCCGATCTCTTCGACCTCGTTCGCGGCACCCACCCGGTGCTGCGCCAGGCCGAGGACATCACCCTGTTCAAGTCGGTGGGCGCGGCGCTGGAGGACCTCGCCGGCGCGATCCTCGCCTTCGAGACCGCCTCGGCAACGCCCGAGCCGGCCGTCTCGCCGCGCGTCCTGCCGGTGATGTGAGCGCGAGGCCGCCAAGCGCTCAAGGACGGAAAGGCGCGGCGATCCGCCGCCCCTCCCCGGCAGGCAGTCAGACCGTGCCGCCGAGTTCCGCGCCGAGGTCCTGCAACTCCTTGCCGCCGGCCATCAGGTTCTGCAATTCGTCGATGGTGATGCCGCCCTTGGTATGGGTGCCGAGCGTCCGCCCCCGGTTGAGCACGGTGAAGCGGTCGCCGACCGCATAGGCATGGCGGACATTGTGGGTGATGAAGATGACGCCGAGCCCCTTGGCCCGCACCTGGCCGATGTATTTCAGCACCATCGAGGTCTGGGCGACGCCGAGCGCCGAGGTCGGCTCGTCGAGGATCAGCACCCTGGCGCCGAAATAGACCGCCCGGGCGATCGCCACGCATTGCCGCTCGCCGCCCGACAGGGTGCCGACCGCCTGCTGCGGATCGCGCACGTCGATGCCGATGCGCCGCATCTCCTCGCGCGTCACCGCATCGGCATGGGCCATGTCCATGTGGCGGAGCGGCCAGACGCCCTTGAGCGGCTCGCGGCCCATGAAGAAATTGCGGGTGATCGACATCAGCGGGATCATCGCCAGGTCCTGGTAGACGGTGGCGATGCCGGCATCGAGCGCAGCGCGCGGGCTGGCAAAAGCGACCTCCTCGCCGCCGACGAGGAAGGACCCCGCCGTCGGCCGGTGCACGCCCGAGAGCGTCTTGATCAGGGTCGACTTGCCGGCGCCGTTGTCGCCGAGCAGGCACAGCACCTCGCCGGCATGCACCTTCATCGAGACGCCGCCAAGCGCGATGACCGAGCCGAAATGCTTGACGAGGTCGCGCACCTCGATCAGCGGAACGGTGGGCGCGGGGTCGGTGCGGGCGGGGTCCGAATGTGCCAGAGCTGTCGCGGCCATGGTCAGCGCTCCCCCGTCGCCCGCTTGCGGATGAAATTGTTGAACAGCACGGCGATCAGCAGCATGCCGCCGAGGAACACCAGGTACCAGTCCTGGTCGATGGTGGTGTAGGTCAGCCCGATCAGCACCATGCCGAAGATGATGGCGCCGAAGAAGGCGCCGATGGCCGAGCCGTAGCCGCCGGTCAAAAGGCAGCCGCCGATCACCGCCGCGATGATCGCCTCGAACTCCTTCTGGAAGCCGCGCCGCGCGTCGGTGGAGCCAGCATCGAGCACGGTGAGGATGGCGACCAGCGCCGCGCACATGGCGGTGACCATGAACAGGATGGTCTTGACCCGGGTCACCGGCACGCCGGAATTGCGCGCCGCGTTGGCATCGCCCCCGGCGGCGAAGATCCAGTTGCCGAAGCGGGTGCGCAGCAGCACCCAGGTGGCGATGAGGGCGATGGCGACGAACCACAGGATCTCCACCGGCACGCCGGTGACCTTGGGCGCGCCGTTGCGGAAGGTCTCGATATGGCCGTTGGCGGCCAGCCAGGCGAACAGCCCCTCGAAGGCATCGCCCGAGAACAGTTCGAGGATCCAGCCCTCGCCCGCCGCCTCCTTGACGCCGCGCAACTGGGTCGAGCCGCCGGTCGCCCATTTCAGCCCGACCAGGGTGAGGCCGCGCAGGATGAACAGGAAGGCCAGGGTGACGATGAAGGACGGCAGACCGGTGCGCAGCACGATCTGGCCGTTGACCGCGCCGATGCCGGCGGCGAAAGCGAGCGTCGCGGCGATGGCGACGATCAGCGGCATGTCCCAGACCACCAGCACCGTGCCGAAGGCCAGCCCGGCGAAGGCGACCATCGAGCCGACCGACAGGTCGAACTCGCCGCCGACCATCAGCAGCGCCGCGCCGATGGCGAGAATGCCGAGCTGGGCGGCGGGCGCCATGAAATTCATGATGCCGGCGAGCGAGAACATCGCCGGATTGGCCACCGTGACGAAGAACAGCGTGACCAGCACCAGCCCGGCCAGCGCACCGAGCTCTGGCCGGCGCAGCAGTTTCGTCGCAAGACCCGTCTTCCTCAGCCGCTCGTCCACGCCTTCGGGCGGAGAGGCGACCGCCTGTCCTTCACTCATCGACCCTGTCCTTCAGATGCCGGAAACCGGGCCGCCGCGACCGGCAATCAGACGCGGCAGCCTGAAACGGCAGGCTGGAACGGCCCGGCAGGGCGCGGCCGCATGGCCCCGCCCCGCCGGCGCACGTCAGCGGATGCCCTTGGCCGACAGGTCCACCACCTGCCCGGCCTTGTCCTTGGTGATCAGGTTCGGACCCGAGGGCACGTTGCCGCCCGGCATCAGGCCGTAGCGGGCATGGTTGGCGAGGAACACCACCGGCAGGTAGCCCTGCAGGAACTGCTGCTGGTCGATGGCGAAGGCGGCCTCGCCATCGGCGATCGCCTGCAGGAAGTTCGCCGACATGTCGAAGGTCGCGACCTTGACCTGCTCCAGCATGCCGCTGTCCTTCACCGCCCGCAGGCTCGGCTCGCCGGCGAGCGCGGCGCCGAGCGCCATGACCGTGTCGATGTCGCCGTCGGAGGCGAGCGCCGCCTTCACCTTGGCGAGGATCTCGGCCGGGTCGTTGGTGGTCGGCAGCACGGAGACCGAGCCGCCGAAGCCATCGGCGAAGCCCTGGCAGCGCTGGTCGAGCGAGACGTTGCCGACCTCGTGATTGACGCAGAGCCCCTTCTTGCCGCCCATTTCGGCGAGCGCCTCGCCGGCCTTCTTGCCCGCGTCATACTCTTCCTGGCCGACATGGAGCGCTGCGCCGAGCGAGGCGGAGACGTCCGAGCCGGAATTCATCGAGATCACCGGAATGCCGGCGGCGACCGCCTTGCGGATCGAATCGCCGAGCGCGTCGGCATCGGGGATCGAAACGATCAGCCCGTGCGGCTCCTGGTTGACGGCGGCGTCGATGAGCTGGCCCATCGCCACCATGTCGAAGGTCTCGGGCGCGCGGTAATCCACGGAAACGCCGAGATCCTCGCCGGCCTTGGCGACGCCGTTCTTCACCACCGACCAGAACGGATCGGATGCCTGGCCGTGGCTAACCACGATAATGTTGATATCCTCGGCGTTTGCCGGCGAGGTGCCGGCGCCGGCGACCAGACCGACAACGGCGGCAGCCGTCAGCAGACGAGCGACGAAACGTTTCATGTGCCTTCCTCCCATAGTCCCCTGCGCGGGGATCCTGTCGTCCGTTGCCCCGGTCCGCCGGCCCTGCGCCGGTGCCGCCCGAGGCGTTTCCCGGCGGTCGGCGCCTCCCGCGCGGGCCTCCGGAAAAATCGGAATGATGCATTCCAAAACACATCATATGGAATTTTTATTCCATTTTTGGTTCGACGGTGTCAAGCTGAAAACCACCGCGCCGAGCCGGGCGCCGGCGCACGCCCGGATCCGGCGGGCCTCGAGCGGAAAACACGGTATCGGGTCAACGAGGAGAGACGGCCGATGAGCGACAGGCAGACCGGCACGGCGGAGGATGCCCCGCCGCGCGACTATGACGGCTTGCGGACGCTGCTGATCGAGCGGAAGCCGGCGATGCCCAAGCGCCTCGCCCAGGTCGCCGCCTTCGCGGTCGACCGGCCGGACGACGTCACGTTCGGCACGGTGGCGGTGATCGCCGAGCAGGCCGGCGTGCAGCCTTCGACCCTGGTGCGCTTTGCCCAGTCGCTCGGCTATCAGGGCTTTTCCGAGTTGCAGGACGTGTTCCGCGCAAGGCTGCGCGAGCGCTGGCCCGACTATGACGAGCGGCTGGAAGTGCTGCGGCGGCGCAGCGGCGACAGCCACGGCGCCCATGCGCTGTTCGGCGATTTCGTCGACACCGCGGTTGCCTCCTTGCTGCGCATGCGCAACTCGCTCGCGCCCGAGACGATGGAGGAGGCGGCCCGCGCCATGGCGGGCGCGCGGGTGATCTATCTCGTCGCCCAGCGCCGTGCCTTCCCGGTCTCCGCCTATATGGCCTATGCGCTGTCGAAGCTCGGCATGGCGGCGGTGCTCGTCGACAATCTCGCCTCGCTCGGCCCCGAACAGGCCTCCGCCGCCGGCCCGCAGGACCTGCTGGTGGCGGTGAGCTTCACCCCTTACGCCTCGCTGACGGTGGATGTCGCCAATGCGGCGGCGGCGCGCGGCGTGCCGGTGCTGGCGCTGACGGATTCGCCGTTCTCGCCGCTGATCCAGTCGGCCCAGGTGGTGGTGGAGGTGGCGGAGGCCGATCTCGGCGCCTTCCGCTCGCTGTCCGGCACGCTGTGCCTTGCCATGGCGCTCTGCGTCGCTGCCGCCGAAATGCGCCGCGACGGGCTGGGCGAGGCGCGCTGAGGCCGGCGAACGCCCCGGCGGGGGACTATGTCGTTGCCGGCATGATCGCCGGGCTGCGGTCGAATTTCGAGGCGAGCACGATGGAGGATTGCGAGCGGCGCACGCCCGGCACCACGGCGATCTCGTCCAGCGCCTCGTCGAGATCCTCCAGTTGCGGCGCCTCGACCACCAGGAAGATGTCGAACTCGCCGGCGATGGTCTGGCAGGCGCGGATCTCCGGGAAGGTGGCGAGCCGGCGGATCGTCTCGCGCATCTGCTGCTGCTCGACGGCCAGCATGACGAGGGCGCGCACCACATTGCCGGTCTCGGGGCGGGTCAGCACCGCCGTATAGCCGGCAATCGCCCCGGTGCGCTCCAGCCGGGCGATGCGCTCATGCACGGTGGAGCGGGCAACGCCGAGCCGGCGGGCGATATCGGCCGTCGGCATGCGGGCATTCATCTGCAGCAAGGCGATCAGCTTGCGGTCCAGCGCATCGCGGCCCGTGGTCATGACGATCCGTCCGTTTTCCGTCGATCCGCCGGTTATAGCGGCCCTGCGTCGGCCCGTCAGGCGGAATCGTCGGGGCAGGATGGATGGCGGGATGGGGCGGCAGTGCGCCGGCCCCAGTCTCGGCTGTGCTCTTCCCCCCAACCTCCCTCCTCGTCATTCCGGGCAAGCGAAGCGCGATCCGGAACCGGCGAGCCACGGCGGGCGTGAGGCGGAAGGGCGCGTGTCCGACAGGCCCTCGGCTCCCCGGTCCCGGCTCGGCGCTGGCGCGCCGTCCGGGAAGACGCCGGAGGGGCTTGCGCGTAGGGGGACGCGCAAAAGGAGATGCGCTCCCCGCCGAGGTGTCCTCGCGCCCGCTCTGGCAGCCAATAGGCACCGGCGCGCGCTGTGCGCGGCCGGGGTGACGACCGAGGGAATAGTGTGACGACCGAGGGTATGCGAGGCGGCGCCTCTCACTCAGGATGTCGTCCCGGCCGCAGGCGAAGCCGGAGAGCCGGGATCCATTGGCAACCCCGGCAGGCGTGAGGCGGAAGGGGGCTGCCGCGCCCCATGCGACCAAACGCGGCAGCATCGCCCCGCCCCCTCACGCGGTCTTGTTGAAGATCTCCCGGCCGATCAGCATGCGGCGGATTTCCGAGGTGCCGGCGCCGATCTCGTAGAGCTTGGCATCGCGCAGCAGCCGGCCCGTGGGATATTCGTTGATATAGCCGTTGCCGCCGAGCAACTGGATCGCGTCGAGGGCCATTTTCGTGGCGTTCTCGGCAGCATAAAGGATCGCGCCGGCCGCATCCTCGCGCGTGGTCTCGCCGCGGTCGCAGGACTGCGCCACCGCATAGACATAGGCGCGGCTGGCGTTCATCGAGACATACATGTCGGCGATCTTGCCCTGGACGAGCTGGAAGGTGCCGATCGGCTGGTCGAACTGCCGGCGCTCGTGGATATAGGGAATGACCACGTCCATCGCCGCCTGCATGATGCCGATGCAGCCGGCGGCCAGCACCGCGCGCTCGTAGTCGAGGCCGGACATCAGCACGTTGACGCCCTTGCCGACCTCGCCGAGCACGTTCTCCTCCGGCACCTCGCAGTCCTCGAACACCAGCTCGCCGGTGAGCGAGCCGCGCATGCCGAGCTTGTCGAGCTTCTGGGCGACGGAGAAGCCCTTGAAGTCCTTCTCGATCAGGAAGGCGGTGATGCCCTTCGGCCCGGCGGAGGGATCGGTCTTGGCATAGACGATCAGCGTGTCGGCATCCGGGCCGTTGGTGATCCACATCTTGGTGCCGTTGAGGATGTAGCGGTCGCCGCGCTTGTCGGCGCGCAGCTTCATCGACACGACGTCGGAACCGGCACCGGGCTCGGACATCGCCAGCGCGCCGAGATGCTCGCCGCTGACCAGCTTGGCGAGGTAGCGCGACTTCTGCTCCCTGGTGCCCCAGCGGCGGAGCTGGTTGACGCAGAGATTGGAATGGGCGCCGTAGGACAGGCCGATGGAGGCGGAGGCGCGGCTGACCTCCTCCATGGCGATGCAGTGCTCGAGATAGCCGAGGCCCGAGCCGCCCCACTCCTCCTCCACCGTGATGCCGTGCAGGCCGAGCTCGCCCATCGCCGGCCACAGCTCCTCGCGCGGGAACCAGTCCTCGCGGTCGATGCGGTCGGCGAGCGGGGCGATGGTGTCCTGCGAGAAGGAGCGGACACTGTCGCGCAGCATGTCGGCGGTGTCGCCGAGGTTGAAGTTGAAGGAGGGGAAGTCGTTGCGGATCATCGGTTCGTCTCCGGAAAGCGGCAGGCGGCGCGCGGCGCCTCAGTCCTGCGAAAACACGTGGTCGTAGCGCACGAAGGGGCTGAGCACCGCGACCTGGTCGTAAAGCCGGCGGGCGCGGGCATTGTCGTCATGGGTCTGCCAGTAGACCGAGCGGCAGCCGAGCCGGCGGGCGGCCACATAGACGGCCTCGATCAGCGCCCGGCCGACGCCGCCGCCGCGCAGCGTCTCGTCGACATAAAGGTCTTCCAGGTAGCAGGTCGGGGCGATCGACCAGGTGGTCTCCTGCACCACATGGTGCACGAAGCCGATCATCCGCCCGCCGCGCTCGGCGACCAGACCGTCATGGGCGCCATCGCCGGAAATCCGCGCGAAAACCGCATCGGTGATGTCCGCGGGAAGCTCCTGCTTGTAGAAGGCGAGATAGGCCTGCCAGAGCGGCTCCCAGGCGGCGCGGTCGGCAGGTTCCAGGCGGCGGATGACCAGGGCCTCCGCCGGCACTTGCGCGTCAGTCATCCAGTCCCTCCAGCGCGATCATCGTGAAAAGCCCGGTGGCGACGTGAATGTCCGCCTCGCCCGGCGTCTGACCATAGACGTCGGAGGCGGTGACGGTGAGCGTGCGCCCCGGCTTGATCACCCGCCCGCGCGCCACGAGACGCCGGCCCCGGCCCGGATTGAGCAGGTTCACCTTGAACTCGGTGGTCAGCACGCCGAAGCCCTTCGGATAGAGCGACAGGGCGGCGTAGCCGGCGGCGGTGTCGGCGAGCGTCGTGGTGACGCCGGCATGGAAATAGCCGTGCTGCTGCACCAGGCCGGTGGCGAAGGCGACGGCAAGGTCGACCTCGCCCGGCTCCAGCCGGTCGATGCTGGCGCCGAGCGTCGCCGTCATGAAGGCCTGGCGGACAAAACTCGCCTCGACCCGGCGCCGCCAGTCGGGATCGCGCGGCTCGAACCGCCGCACCGTCTCTGCTGCCTGCATTCTCACTCCCTCCCGAAAAACCCCGCCTGTGGCGCGAAACGGCCGCCCGCGCGGCATCTTGTCATTTTTCGGCGCGCCGGCCGGCGGCGGCGTCGGAAAACAGATCGCTCATCGGCCCGAGCTCGCCGAGCCGGGTGCGGGCGCCCTGCTCCACCTCGTCGAGTTCGGCCAGCGTCAGGTCGATGTCGTGGCGCTTGGCCATCAGCTCGGCCCGCCGCGCCTCGATGCGCTGCAGCAGAAGCTGCAACTGCCCCGCCTCGCCGGGCGACTTGTCGTACATGGTGATGATGTCGCGGATCTCCGCGAGGGTGAAGCCGAGCCGCTTGCCGCGCAGGATCAGCTTCAGCCGCGTCCGGTCGCCGGGCTTGTAGAGCCGCTGGCGCCCGCGCCGCGTCGGCTTGAGGAAGCCCTCCGCCTCGTAGAAGCGCAAGGTGCGTGTGGTCACGCCGAATTCCTGCGTCAACTGGGTGATGGTGTAATAGGGCTGCATGGCCTCCTCCGCAGAAAACCCTGCATGACGTTTACGTTCCAGTCAACAGGGTATATTTCCGTCATTCAATACAAGGATTTATGATGAGATAATTTCAGCATTGCCGAACCGACCGGCGCCGCCCGGACAGGCCGAACTGCCCGAACAGGCCGACAGGCGGCGTCAGCGGATCGCGTAAGGCACCAGCCGGCGGTCGTCGCTGTCGATGGAGATCGCCCGGTTGAGCGGCGGCACCGAGCGCTGCGGGCAGGTCAGCCGTTCGCAGATGCGGCAGGAGACGCCGATCGGCTCGAACGCCGCCTCGCGGGTGAGGTCGAGATCGTCGCAATAGACGATGTCGCGGGCATGGGCGATCTCGGCGCCGAGCGCGATGGCATAATGCAGCACCGGACCGCTGTAGCCGCCGGACTTCTTCACCACATGGGCGGCGAGCGAGATGTAGCGCGAGCCGTCCGGCGTCTCGGCGAGCTGGCGGATGATCGCCCCGTGGCTCTCGAAGGCGCGGTGCACGTTCCACAAGGGACAGGCGGCGCCGAAGCGGGCGAATTGCAGCTTGGTGGCCGAGTGGCGCTTGGTGATGTTGCCGGCCCGGTCGACCCGGGCGAAGAAGAAGGGAATGCCCTTCAGACGCGGCCGCTGCATCGTCGACAGGCGATGCGCCACCTGCTCCAGGCTGGCGCCGAACCGGTCGGCGATGAGATCGAGGTCGTGGCGGGTCTCCTGTGCCGCCGCCAGGAAGGCGCGATAGGGCAGCACCAGCCCGCCGGCATAGGCATTGGCAAGGCCGATGCGCGCGACCTGCACCGCGTCCGGGGTCTGGAGCCGGGCGCGGGCCAGCACCGCCTCGACGATGTCGCCGGCCTCCAGCAGCGCGATCTGGTGGGCGAGCTGGAAGACGATGGTGGCCTCGGGCAGCGCCTCGTTGAGATAGAGCCGGCGCTGCTCCCGGTCGAAGCGGCGGATGGTGCCCTCCCCTGCAGTGCCCGCGCGGCGGCGCTCGACGGCGATGCCGTGCCGCTCCTCCAGATATTGCGCGAGATCGCGGGCGAAGATCCGGCCCGACGGCGACAGGCGCGTCGCCAGGTCCTCGGCGGCAAGGTCGAGCTCGTGGATATAGTTGTTCTCGAAATGGAAGAAGTCGCGCACTTCCTCGTAAGGCGTCGGGCGCGCGAGCCCCTCGTCGCGGGCGAGCCGGTCGTCGAACTGCGCGAGCTGTTCGCCCATCTGGCGATAGGCCTGATGCAGGCGGACCAGCGCATGGGCGAAGTCCGGCGCGTTCTGGCTGACCATCTTGACCTCCTGCAGGCCGGGCGCGGCGCCCGCCAGCACCGGATCGGCGAAGACCTCCTGCAGGGCGGCGATCAGCCGGTCGTCGTCATCGACCGAGAGCGAGGCGAGATCGAGCCCGAACCGCTCCGACAGGGTGAGCAGGACGGGCGCGGAGACGGGGCGCTGGTTGTTCTCGAGCTGGTTGACATAGCTGGTCGACAGGCCGAGGCGCTCGGCGAAATCCCGTTGCGTCAACTGGGCCTTCTCGCGCAGGCTGCGGATCTGGCGGCCGAGGAACAGCTTCTTCATGGCAGGCTCTTGTCGACGGGCCCTTCAGGATGAGATCCCTGCGCGCCGGGTGAAGTTTGCAAATTCGCAAAATCATATTTGCAAACAGATTAAGTTTGCTTTGCGGCTTTTTCAACACTCCCGCAAGCCGGCGAAAAGGAGTAGCGATCAGGCCACGCGCCGCGCATCCTGCGGGATATGCGGCCACAATCGCAGAACTTGCGGCATCCGGGTCCGCCGCGACCCGCTCGCCGCCGTCAGGAGGGAACGCCATGTCCGGCAACGTCGCCGCCACCACCACGACCCGCAGCCTCGTGCGCTCGCTCGCCATCGCGCTGGCCGGCTCGCTGCTGCTCACCGCCTCGGCCAAGGTCAGCGTGCCGTTCTATCCGGTGCCGATGACGCTGCAGACGCTGGCGCTCCTGGTGCTGGGCTTCACGCTCGGCCCGCGCCTCGCCCTGTTGAGCGTCGCCGCCTACCTGATGCAGGGCGCGGCCGGCCTGCCGGTCTTCGCCGACACGCCCGCCAAGGGCATCGGCCTTGCCTATATGATGGGCCCGACCGGCGGCTTCCTGCTCGGCTTCCTCGCCTCGGCCTGGCTTGCCGGCGTCTTCGCCGAGCGCGGCTGGACCCGCAGCCTGTGGCAGGCGATCCCGGCCTCGATCGTTGCGCAGGCCGTCGTCTTCATCCCCGGCCTGCTGTGGCTCGGCGCCGTTATCGGCTTCGACAAGCCGATCCTGGCGCTGGGGCTTTATCCCTTCGTCATCGGCGGTATCGTCAAGTCGGTGCTCGCCGCCGCCATCGCCGTCGCGCTGGTGCGCGCCCGCGCCCGCTGACGCCACCAGAACGCAACGCCACAAGAGCCCGAAAGGCCGGTCATGCAGCAGATCTTGCAGGAACTGGAAAACCGCCGCGCCGCCGCCCGACTTGCCGGCGGCACGGCCCGCATCGCGGCGCAGCATGCCAAGGGCAAGCTGACGGCGCGCGAGCGCATCGAGGTCTTCCTCGATGAAGGCTCGTTCGAGGAATACGACATGTTCGTCACCCACCGCTGCGTGGATTTCGGCATGCAGGAGACCTCGATGCCGGGCGACGGCGTCATCACCGGCTGGGGCACGGTGAACGGGCGCATGGTCTATGTGTTCTCGCAGGACTTCACCGTGTTCGGCGGCTCGCTGTCCGAGACCCATGCCCAGAAGATCTGCAAGATCATGGACATGGCGATGAAGAACGGCGCGCCGGTGATCGGCCTCAACGACAGCGGCGGCGCCCGCATCCAGGAAGGCGTCGCCTCGCTCGCCGGCTATGCCGACGTCTTCCAGCGCAACATCATGGCCTCGGGCGTGGTGCCGCAGATCTCGATGATCATGGGCCCCTGCGCGGGCGGGGCGGTCTATTCGCCGGCGATGACCGACTTCATCTTCATGGTCCGCGACACGTCCTACATGTTCGTCACCGGCCCGGATGTGGTGAAGACGGTGACCAACGAGGTGGTGACGGCCGAAGAACTGGGCGGCGCCAAGACCCATACCAGCAAGTCCTCGGTCGCGGATGGCGCCTTCGACAACGACGTGGAGGCGCTGATCGCCCTGCGCCGCTTCATCGACTTCCTGCCTTCCAGCAACCGCGAGAAGCCGCCCGTCCGCCCGTTCTTCGACGATCCGGCGCGCATCGACAACTCGCTCGACACGTTGATCCCGGACAATCCCAACAAGCCCTACGACATGAAGGAGCTGATCGTGAAGATCGCCGACGAGGGCGACTTCTTCGAGCTCCAGGAGAACTATGCCGGCAACATCGTCACCGGCTTCATCCGCATCGAAGGGCAGACGGTGGGCGTCGTCGCCAACCAGCCGATGGTGCTGGCGGGCGTGCTCGACATCAACTCCTCGCGCAAGGCTGCGCGCTTCGTGCGCTTCTGCGACTGTTTCAACATCCCGATCCTGACCCTGGTCGACGTGCCCGGCTTCCTGCCCGGCACCAGCCAGGAATATGGCGGCGTCATCAAGCACGGCGCCAAGCTGCTCTTCGCCTATGGCGAGGCGACCGTCCCGAAGGTCACCGTCATCACCCGCAAGGCGTATGGCGGCGCCTATGACGTGATGTCGTCCAAGCATATCCGCGGCGACATCAACTACGCCTGGCCGACGGCCGAGATCGCGGTGATGGGCGCCAAGGGCGCGACCGAGATCCTCTACCGCTCAGAACTGGGCGACCCGGAGAAGATCGCCGCGCGCACCAAGGAATACGAGGACCGCTTCGCCAACCCGTTCGTGGCGGCGGAGAAGGGCTTCATCGACGACGTGATCATGCCGCACTCGACCCGCCGGCGGGTCGCACGGGCGCTGGCGACGCTGCGCAACAAGCAACTCTCCAACCCCTGGAAGAAGCACGACAACATTCCGCTGTAACGGCGACGCCGGCGCAACGGGGAATCGGGGGGGAACCGGGGGGAAGCGGGCGTGCCGACGGTGCTGAGATGGAGGGGATACCAGTTCCTGTTCTATTCCAAGGAGATCGGGGAACCGCCCCATATCCACGTCCTGAAGGACGGGAAACAGATCAAGATCTGGCTCTCAAGCTGTTCCGTCGCCCGCAACGTCGGTTTCGCCCCGCACGAGGTGAATGATATCTTGAAAGCAACGGAGCGACACCGGTCGGCATTTCTGGAGGCCTGGAATGACCACTTTGGACATTGACGAAAAGCAGCTTCAGGTGGCCGGCGTAGACGTCACCGAGGCGACGATCGTCTTCAAGATGGCCGACGGCCGCCGCATCGAGGCGCCGCTGTGGTGGTATCCGCGCCTTCATGCCGCAACGCCCGAGCAGCGCGGGCGCTGGACCATCCTGCCCTTCGGCGATGCCGTCGGCTGGGACGAGATCGACGAATATATCAGCGCCAAGGCCCTGATCGTCGGCGGGGCCGCCCCCGGCGCCAAGCCTCCGGCGGAGGCGGCGGAGTGACAGCGTCCCTGCATTTTCCAGAGCCCTTTGCGCGAAACCGCAACGACCTTCCGGCCGCAAGCGCCGCATAGCCAGACGCCACGAACGGGACCGAACAGAACAATGATCAAGAAAATCCTGATCGCCAATCGCGGCGAGATCGCCTGCCGGGTCATCAAGACCGCGCGCAAGATGGGCATCGAGACCGTTGCCGTCTATTCCGACGCCGACCGCGACGCGCTGCATGTGAAGATGGCCGACGAGGCGATCCATATCGGTCCGCCGCCGGCCAACCAGTCCTACATCGTCATCGACAAGATCATGGACGCGATCCGCGCCAGCGGCGCCGATGCGGTGCATCCGGGCTACGGCTTCCTGTCGGAGCGCGCCGAGTTTGCCGAGCGGCTGGCCAAGGAGGGCGTCGCCTTCATCGGCCCGCCGGCCTCGGCCATCGAGGCGATGGGCGACAAGATCACCTCCAAGAAGCTGGCCGCGGAAGCCGGCGTTTCCACCGTGCCGGGCTATATGGGCCTGATCGCCGATGCGGACGAGGCGGTGCAGATCTCCGGCGAGATCGGCTATCCGGTGATGATCAAGGCCTCCGCCGGCGGCGGCGGCAAGGGCATGCGCATCGCCTGGAACGATGCGGAGGCGCGCGAAGGCTTCCAGTCGTCGAAGAACGAGGCGGCCAATTCCTTCGGCGACGACCGCATCTTCATCGAGAAATTCGTCACCCAGCCGCGCCATATCGAGATCCAGGTGCTGGCCGACAGCCACGGCAACACGATCTATCTGGGCGAGCGCGAATGCTCGATCCAGCGCCGCAACCAGAAGGTCATCGAGGAGGCGCCCTCGCCCTTCCTCGACGCGGCGACCCGCAAGGCCATGGGCGAGCAGGCGGTGGCGCTGGCCAGGGCCGTGAACTACGCCTCGGCCGGCACGGTCGAGTTCATCGTCGACGGCAACCGCAACTTCTACTTCCTGGAGATGAACACCCGCCTGCAGGTGGAGCATCCGGTGACCGAGCTGATCACCGGCATCGATCTGGTGGAACAGATGATCCGCGTCGCCGCCGGCGAGAAGCTGTCGATCACGCAGGCCGACGTCAAGCTGAACGGCTGGGCGATGGAAAGCCGGCTCTATGCCGAGGATCCCTATCGCAACTTCCTGCCCTCGATCGGCCGCCTGACCCGCTACCGCCCGCCGCAGGAAGGCACGCGCGAGGACGGCACCATCGTGCGCAACGACACCGGCGTCTTCGAAGGCGGCGAGATCTCGATGTTCTACGACCCGATGATCGCCAAGCTGTGCACCTGGGCGCCCGAGCGCATCGACGCCATCGACGCCATGGCCGACGCGCTCGACCGGTTCGAGGTGGAGGGCATCGGCCACAACCTGCCCTTCCTCTCCGCCGTGATGGACCATCCGCGCTTCCGCACCGGCGCCATCACCACCGCCTTCATCGCCGAGGAATATCCCGAAGGCTTCGCCGGCGTGACGCCGGCGGCACATGCGCTTGAGGACCTTGTCGCGGTGGCCGCGGCCTGCAACCATGTGTCGGAGACGCGGGCAACGCAGATCAGCGGCGCCATGGACAATCACCGCCGGGTGATCGGGCCGAACTGGACCATCGTGGTGGAGCGCGAGGAGTTTCCGGTCGCGATCACCGAAAACGGCGACGGCAGCTACACGGTCGCCGCGCGCGAGGACGCGGACGGCACCAAGCTGTCGGCCCCGCGCAAGGTGGCGCTCAGTGACTGGAAGCCCGGCACGCCGCTCGTCGAGGCGCGCATCGACGGCCGGCCGCTGGCGGTGAAGGTGAACCCGACGCGGCAAGGCTTCCGTCTGCGCCAGCGCGGCGCCGAGGTGGTGCTCGCCTGCCTCACCCCGCGCCAGGCGATGGCCGCGCGGCTGATGCCGGAGAAGATCCCGGCCGACACTTCGAAGATGCTGCTGTGCCCGATGCCGGGCCTGGTCGTCTCCATCGCGGTGGAGGAAGGCCAGACGATCGAGGCGGGCCAGACGCTCGCCACGGTCGAGGCGATGAAGATGGAGAACGTGCTGAAGGCCGAGCGCAAGGGCGTGGTCAAGACCATCGCCGCCAAGCCGGGCGACAGCCTCGCCGTCGACGAGATCATCATGGAATTCGAATAGGAGCGGGTCATGACCGAGAAGAAGACCGTTCGCGACTGGATGGACCTGGCCTCGAAGGAGCTCAAGGACAGCGATCCGCAGGACCTCGTCTGGCAGACGCCGGAGGGCATCCCGGTCAAGCCGCTCTACACCGAAGAGGACCTGGACGGGATCGGGCATCTGGGCACCCTGCCCGGCTTCGAGCCCTTCCTGCGCGGCCCGCGCGCGACCATGTATGCCGGCCGCCCCTGGACGATCCGGCAATATGCGGGCTTCTCCACCGCCGAGGAATCCAACGCCTTCTACCGCAAGGCGCTGGCCGCCGGGCAGCAGGGCGTCTCGGTCGCCTTCGACCTTGCCACCCATCGCGGCTACGACAGCGACCATCCGCGCGTCGTCGGCGATGTCGGCAAGGCGGGCGTCGCCATCGACAGCGTCGAGGACATGAAGATCCTGTTCGACGGCATCCCGCTGGAGCAGATCTCCGTCTCCATGACCATGAACGGCGCGGTGATCCCGATCCTCGCCAATTTCATCGTCGCGGGCGAGGAACAGGGCGTGCCGCGGGCGAAGCTCTCCGGCACGATCCAGAACGACATCCTCAAGGAGTTCATGGTCCGCAACACCTATATCTACCCGCCCGAGCCCTCGATGCGGATCATCGCCGACATCATCGAGTACACGGCGAAGGAGATGCCGAAGTTCAACTCCATCTCGATTTCCGGCTATCACATGCAGGAAGCCGGGGCGACCCTGGTGCAGGAGCTGGCCTTCACGCTGGCGGACGGGCGCGAATATGTCCGTGCCGCGCTGAAGAAGGGGCTCGATGTCGACGCCTTCGCCGGGCGCCTGTCGTTCTTCTTCGCCATCGGCATGAACTTCTTCATGGAAGCCGCCAAGCTGCGCGCCGCGCGCCTTTTGTGGACCCGCATCATGAAGGAGTTCCAGCCGAAGAAGGCCTCCTCCCTGATGCTGCGCACCCACTGCCAGACCTCCGGCGTGTCGCTGGCCGAGCAGGACCCGTACAACAACATCGTGCGCACCGCCTTCGAGGCGATGTCGGCGGCGCTCGGCGGCACCCAGTCGCTGCACACCAACTCCTTCGACGAGGCCATCGCCCTGCCGACCGAGTTTTCCGCGCGCATCGCCCGCAACACCCAGCTCATCCTGCAGCACGAGACGGGCGTGACCAAGGTCGTCGACCCGCTCGCCGGCTCCTATTACGTGGAGAGCCTGACCCATGAGCTCGCCACCCGCGCCTGGGAGATCATCGAGCGCATCGAGGCCGAGGGCGGCATGACGGCGGCCGTCGACAAGGGCCTGCCGAAGCGGATGATCGAGGAGGCCGCGACCCGTCGCCAGGCCGCCGTCGACCGCGGCGACGAGGTGATCGTCGGCGTCAACAAGTTTCGCCTGGAGAACGAAGACGAGATCGAGATCCTCGACATCGACAACAAGGCGGTGCGGGAGTCGCAGATCGCCCGCATCGAGCGCACCCGGCGCCAGCGCGATCCCCAGCGCACGCAGGAGACCCTCGACGCGCTGCGCGAGGTCGCCCGCACCGGCGAGGGCAATATCCTGGAAGCGGCCGTGGAAGCGGCCCGCGCCCGCGCCACGCTCGGCGAGATTTCCGATGCGCTGCGCGAGGCCTTCGGCGACCACGCGGCCGAGCCCAAGGTGGTGCGCCAGGTCTACGGCCCGGCCTATGAGGGCGAGCCGGAATACGAGACATTGGTGCAGCGGCTCTCCGACTTTGCCGCCTCGCTGGGCGAGACGCCGCGCGTGCTCGTCGCCAAGCTCGGCCAGGACGGCCACGACCGCGGCGCCAAGGTGATCGCCTCGGCCTTCGGCGATATCGGCTTCGACGTGATCGCCGGCCCGCTGTTCCAGACGCCGGAAGAGGCGGCCGACCTGGCGGTGAAGAACAAGGTGCATGTGGTCGGCATGTCCTCGCTCGCCGCCGGCCACAAGACGCTGGCCCCGCAGCTTGTCGAGGCGCTGAAGGCGCGCGGCGCCTCCGACATCATCGTCGTCGTCGGCGGCGTGATCCCGCGCCAGGACTACCAGTTCCTCAAGGACGCTGGCGTTTCGGCGATCTTCGGCCCCGGCTCCAACGTGCTCGACGCCGCCCGCTCGGTACTCGACCTGATCGCCGGCCGCCGCCGCAACGTCGCGTAAGCTCAAGGCACGGCGGTTGCGGGTTCGATCCAGAGCGCGCCACCAGCGCCCTCGGCTCTCCGATCCCGGGTCGCGGCTGCGCCTTGCCCGGGAGGACGCAGGGAGAGGGCCGCATCCGGGACGACGCGGGGAGAGGCCTGCATCCAGAAGGCGAAACGCCAAGGCGGAGCGCCCATTCCGCCGCTCTGGCAACCAATAGCCCCCGGCTCGCCGGCTTCGCCTGCGGCCGGGGTTGTTTGTTTGCATTGGTGGTAGAGTTTGGGTGGTCTCCCGGACACACCCGTCCGGGAGACCAGCGGCCGGCGACCGTGCCGGGGTCGGGTTTGCACCCGTAGTCATCAAGGTTCCCGG